>DASRZM010000032.1:0-15701 GCA_035686365.1 Lysobacteraceae bacterium
GCGGCGACGGCGGACGAGGAAACGCCGCCGCCGCCCGAGCTTGCCCGGGGTACCGGCTGCGGCCCTGTAGGCCGCGCCGGCGGGGCGCCTGGGGCGCCTAGTGGTGGGGTTGGGGTTCCGTCTGGTGCTCTTCGAACATCCGGGTCAGACGGTCCTTCGCGAACAGTTTTTCCTTCTTCATCCGCATCAGCGTGGTGTCGTCGATCGGCAGCACCCCGAGTTCGGCGTCCAGCACCTGTTTGTCGAGCTCGCGGTGGCGGTGATAGAGCTGACGGAACTCGCTGTCGCTCTTGAGCAACGCTTCCACTTCGCTTTGCGGCGTACCTTCGAACATCGGCTGACCTCCTCCTGCTGGTGACGCAGCCACATACGCAAACGCCCCGCGCACTAGGCCGGGGCGTTCGTTTGGTTCTCTGCGGTGTGCTCGGGCCGGGCGCCTGCATGTACTGGGCACCCGCCTCCGTGTTCTGAGGCGGCGCGCTCCGCAATGGTGTCGGTTGCGCTCATCGGCCCGGTCTCTACTAGGCCGCACAGTGTCGTATGGCTGTACGGGAATTTGACCCTACTCCGCTGCTCCCGGGGTCGCAAGACCTCTGCTATGTCATTGATTTCATTTGGGTCGATGGGCTGCGCAGGGCCGGGGGCGCGCACCGGCCGCCGGCCGTGTCCAAGCGCTTTGGAGACAGCCACTTATCGCTGCCGTGCCGGCGTGCACCATGGCTAAGTGGCTGTTTTCCGACCTCAGCCGGATGCGCCGGGAACGACGATCTCGACCCGGCGGTTGCGGGCGCGGCCGGCTTCGGTGTCGTTGGCCGCTACCGGCCGGTCCTCGCCGTAGCCCACCGCGCGCAGGCGGCCAGCGTCCACGCCCTCCTCCACCAGCGCCTGGCGCACGGCCTCGGCGCGGCGCTGCGAGAGCACCTGGTTGAGGTTGGCGCTGCCCTGGGAGTCGGTATGGCCCTCGATCAGCACCTGGACCGACGGGTGCGCCTGGACGAACTGCACGACCCGCTGCAGGTTGGCCCGCGCCTCGGGCCGCAACGACGCCGCGCCGCTGGCGAAGGCATCGCCCGAAAGGGTCATGACCTGGCCGCGGGCGTCGCTGCGCGCGGACATCGATTGCAGCTGCAGGCGCAGGCTCTCGGCAGCGGCGCCGGCCAGCTCGGCCTCGCGCTTGGCCAGTTGCGCCTCGCGCGCCTGCGCCTGGGCCAGTTGCTTGGACAGCTCCGCCTCGGCCAGCGCCGCGCGCGCGTCCTCGTAGGACTGCACGCTTTCGGCCTGCGCTGCGGCGGCCGTCCGCTGGGCCCGCTCGGCTTCCTCGGCACGGGCCAGGCCCTGCAGGCGCAGCTTCTCGGTTTCGATCCTCGCCAGCTCGGCGTCGCGGCGAGTGGCCTCCAGCAGGATGTGGTCGCGCTCGCGTTCGAGCTGCTGCAGCTGGTGCTGCGCCAGGTCGGCCTCGGCCGCGGCGCGGGCAATGTCGACCCGGCGCTGGGCGGTGTAGGCGCGCAGTTCGCGCTCACGCGCGGGCGCCGCCGACAGCTCGGACAGGGCCTGGCGGGCCTGCACGCGCTCGGCCCCGGCCAGCTCGCCGAGGCTGGGGTCGGCCTCCAGCGAAGCCAGTTCCGCGGCGATGCGCTCATGGTCCAGGTCGCGCCTGGGCGTCGCCGCGCAGGCGGCCAGCACGGCGGCCAGCAGCAGCAGCGCCAGTGCCCTCACCGTCCGGACTCCCCGAGCAGTTCGCGCCGCAGCGCCTCGTTCTCCTGCGTGCGCTGGTGCACGGCTGCGCGCCCGGTGGCGGCCCGCGCCTTGGCGGCGGCCAGCTCGGCGTTGACCTGGGCCTGCAGGGCCATGCGCCGGGCCACCTCGTAGTCGCGGCCCTCGAACGCGGTCTCCGCGGCCGCCAGCTGCCGTCGGGCGAAGTCGAACTCCACCGGGGACAGTGCGTCGGCGTCGGCCTGACTCGCGCGATCCAGCGCCACCGCAGCCGCCTCGATCTGCGTCCGCGGCGGCGGAGCGACGGCGCAGCCGACGAGCCACGCCGAAACGAGCATCAGAACGTAGATTTTTGTGGCCGATGGTGTCATAACATCCCGCGTCGATCGCCGTGCGACGGCCGCCATTGTCCGCATGCCGGGCGCCCGGATGCAATGGGCCCAAGGGGGATGGCCGCCTCGACACGGCTCAAGCCGGCTGGGGAGCGACGCGATGGATATCGGCTATTTCCTGAAACTGATGACCGAGAAGAACGCGTCGGACATGTTCCTGACGACGGGCGCTCCGGTCCACATCAAGGTCGAGGGCAAGCTCTACCCCCTCGGCAACACCGGCCTGCCCGCGGGCATGGTCAAGAAGATCGCCTACTCGCTGATGGACGAAGGCCAGGTGCCCGTGTTCGAGCGCGACCTGGAGCTGAACATGGCGATCGCCGTGCGCGATGCCGGGCGCTTCCGCGTCAACGTATTCAAGCAGCGCGGCGAAGTCGGCATGGTGGTGCGTGCCATCAAGAGCGAAATCCCCTCGATCGAGCAGCTCAAGCTGCCGGCGATCCTCCAGGACATCGTGATGGAGCCGCGCGGCCTGGTGCTGGTGGTGGGCTCCACCGGCTCGGGCAAGTCGACTTCGCTGGCGGCGATGATCGACCACCGCAACACCCATACGCCGGGCCACATCCTAACCATCGAGGACCCGATCGAGTTCCTGCACCGTCACAAGAAGTCGATCGTCAACCAGCGCGAGGTCGGCCTGGACACGCACGCGTTCCACAACGCGCTCAAGAACGCCATGCGCGAAGCGCCGGACGTGATCCTGATCGGCGAGATCCTGGACACGACCACCATGGAATCGGCGATCGCGTTTTCCGAGACCGGCCACCTGTGCCTGGCCACGCTGCACTCCAACAACGCCGACCAGACGCTCGAGCGCATCCTCAACTTCTTCCCGGAATCGGCGCACAAGAACGTGCTGATGAACCTGGCGCTGAACCTCAAGTCGGTGATCAGCCAGCGACTGGTCGTGGGCAAGGACGGCAAGCGCCTGCCGGCGGTGGAGGTGCTGATCAATACGCCGCTGATCCGCGACATGATCCGCCGCGGCCAGATCCACGAGGTCAAGGAGGCGATGGAGAAGTCGCTGCAGGAAGGCATGCAGACCTTCGACCAGTCGCTGTACCGCCTGTACAAGGACGGCAAGATCGACCTGGAGGAGGCGCTGCGCAAGGCCGACTCCCGCGACGGACTGGCGCTGAAGATCCGCCTGTCCGAGGGTGGCACCGGCGAGCACGACCCCTACGCCGAGGCCTACGGGGAAACCGACACCGGATTCGGCAATACCTGAGCGATCCGACCGCTGTTCTCCGGGGAGCCCACCGAGCTCCTGACCGGCCGAGGGCAGGAAGGCCCCGCGATATCGAGCCCTCACCCATCGGGAGAGGGGGGCAGCCGGTGGCTCAGGCTTTGTCGCCGTTGTGGTTGGGCGCGTCGGCCTGCACTTCCGGGCGCGCCGAGTCGAATGCCGGCAGTTTCAGGCACTCGGCATTCACGCGCGCCACGGTCGGGTACGGCGTCATGTCCACGCCGAAGCGCTCGGCGTTGTACACCTGCGGCACCAGGCACACATCGGCGATGGTCGGCGCGTCGCCCTCGCAGAAACTGCCGGTGGCGGGGTTGTCCGACAGGATCATCTCCAGCGCACGGAACCCCTCCTCGATCCAGTGCCGAACCCAGACCACGCGCTCGGGCTGGGGAACGCTCCAGATGTTTTCGAAGAACTGCAGCACGCGCAGGTTGTTCAGCGGATGGATGTCGCAGGCGATCAGCTGCGCGATGCCGCGCACGCGGGCGCGGTCGCGCGAGCCCGGCGGCAGCAGCGTTGGGTCGGGCCAGCTCTCCTCCAGGTACTCGAGGATCGCCAGCGACTGCCGCACGATGCGGTTGCCGTCCACCAGCACGGGCACCATTTCCTGCGGATTGAGAATGCGGAAGTTCTCGCTGTGCTGCTCGCCCCCGCCGCTGGCCAGGTGCACGGGCACGATCTCATGCGGCAGCCCCTTGAGATTGAGCGCAATGCGGATTCGATAGGCGGCACTGGAGCGCCAGTAGCTGTACAGCTTCAGGGTGTTGGCTGCCACGATTCGCGCTTCCCCGTCGCCCGGTGGTGGCGACTGCTGACGATCCCCCAACGCGGTCACCCCCCGGCCTGTGTCGACCGATGCGCTCCCGGGTTGCGCGGCTCTTCGTCCGCTGCACCTGCGGGCCCGGGTAACCGCCTGCAATCTACTCCGCGCGGGGTGTGCTGGGAAGCCTTCACTGCGCGGACGGCGCATCTGGCGGCTTGAACGCACCGGCGCGGCTGCCGCTCCGGTTCAGGTGCGATAGCGCTGCACTTGCTGCTCGATGGCGCCGAAGATCGATCGTCCCTGCGCGTCGAGCATCTCGACGCGGACGCGGTCGCCGAAACGCAGGAACGGCGTGGTCGGTTCGCCTCCGGCGATGATCTCCAGCACGCGCTTCTCGGCCAGGCACGAGGCACCCTTGCCGACGTCGGCGTTGGCGATCGTGCCCGATCCCACGAGGGTGCCGGCCGCCAGCGGCCGCGTGCGCGCGGCATGGGCGACGAGCTGGGCGAAGCTGAACTGCATGTCGACGCCGGCCTCCGGCTCGCCGAAGCGCTCGCCATTGATCCACGAACGCAGCGGCAGGTGCAGCTTGTCGCCTCGCCAGGCGTCGCCGAGTTCATCGGGCGTTACGAACACCGGCGAGAGCGCCGAGCGCGGCTTGGACTGCAGGAAGCCGAAACCCTTGGCCAGTTCGCCCGGGATCAGGTTGCGCAGCGACACGTCGTTGACCAGGCCCACGAGCTGGATGTGGCGACCGGCCTCGGCGGCATCCACCGCCATGGGCACGTCGTCGGTCACCACCACGACTTCGGCCTCCAGGTCGATGCCGTCCTCCTCGCTCACCGCCAGGATCGGATCCAGCGGACCGTGGAAGCCGGCGCTGACGGCCTGGTACATCAGCGGGTCGGTATAGAAACTCTCGGGTACCTGGGCCCCGCGCGCCTTGCGCACGCGCTCCACGTGCGGCAGGTAGGCCGAACCATCGACGAACTCGTAGGCGCGCGGCAGCGGCGCGGCCAGCGCCGCCAGGTCCAGGTCGAATGCACCCTCGGCCTTGCCGGCGTGCAGCGACTGCGCCAGCGCATTGAGCCTGGGCGCGATCGTGTCCCAGTCCTCGAGCGCGCGCTGCAGCGTCGGCGCCATTGCGCCGGCGCGCACAGCGTGGGCGAGGTCGCGGCTGACCACCACCAGCGTGCCGTCGCGTCCGCCTTCCTTGAGGGATCCGAGTTTCATCTGGATGTCTCCTTGGCAATGGCTGGTGTTCTGCTCCCCTCTCCCCTCGGTAGAGGGTCGGGGGTTCTCCCCTCTCCCGAGGGGAGAGGGGCGTCGTCCATTCAGTGCTGGCCGGCCTCGAAGTGCTTCTCCAGCCCCTGCCAGCACTCCTGGTAGTCGCCCTGCCGCTGCGGCGACTCCAGCGCCTGGCGCGTGGGCCTGAGCACGCAGCGGGCCTCGAACATGAAGGCCATGGTGTCGGTCACGTGGTCCGGGACGGTGGTGTCGGCGGCGCTGGCCTTCTCGAAGGTGGCCGCGTCGGGTCCGTGCCCGCTCATGCAGTTGTGCAGGCTGGCGCCGCCGGGTTCGAAGCCGCCTTGCTTGGCGTCGTAGGCGCCGTGGACCAGGCCCATGAACTCGCTGGCGATGTTGCGGTGGAACCAGGGCGGCCGGAAGGTGTGCTCGGCGACCAGCCAGCGCGGAGGGAAGATCGCGAAGTCCATGTTGCCGACCCCGGCGGTGTCCGACGGACTGGTCAGCACCAGGAAGATGCTGGGGTCCGGATGGTCGTAACTGATCGAGCCGATCGTGTTGAAGCGGCGCAGGTCGTACCGGTACGGCGCGTGGTTGCCGTGCCAGGCCACCACGTCCAGCGGCGAGTGCGCGATCGGTGCACGCCACAGGCCGCCCTGGAACTTGGCGATCAGCTCGAACTCGCCTTCGCGATCCTCGAAGGCAGCGACCGGCGTCTGGAAATCGCGCGGGTTGGCCAGCCCGTTGGAACCGATCGGGCCCAGGTCCGGCAGGCGCAGCGCGGCGCCGAAGTTCTCGGCCACATAGCCGCGTGCGGCCCCGTCGGGCAGCTCGACCCGGAAGCGGATGCCGCGCGGAATCACCACGATCTGCTGCGGCTCGACCTCCAGCACACCCAGTTCGGTGCACACCCGCAGGCGTCCACGCTGGGGCACGATCAGCAGCTCGCCGTCGGCGTCGTAGAAATAACGCCCGTCCATGGAGCGATTGGCCGCGTACAGGTGGACTGCGATCCCGCTCTGGGCTTCGGGTCCGCCGTTGCCGGCCCAGCTCGCCAGACCCTCGATGAAGTCGGTCGGCGCCGAGGGCATGGGCAATGGATCCCAGCGCAGCTGGCTGGGCGACGGTGCGACCTCGTCGAAGCGGTTGTGCAGGCGCGGCTGAGACCAGGCCTCGAAGGCGCCGTGCATGAGCGCCGGTCGGATCCGGTACAGCCAACTGCGGCGGTTGAACGCGCGCGGCGCGGTGAAAGCGGTGCCGGAAAGCTGCTCCGCATACAGCCCCAGCGGCGCGCGCTGCGGCGAGTTCCGCCCCACCGGCAGCGCGCCGGGCACCGCCTCGGTGGCGAACTCGTTGCCGAACCCGCTCATGTAGGCGCGCGCCGCCGCGGCGGGCTCGCTGCGTTCGGACTGGCTGGACTTGGCGGCCATCTCAGGAGTCTCCTCGGGACGCGGTGGGGCCGTTCGGATCGGGTTGGCGCGTGGCCGGAGGTCGGGGCCACCCGTCATCCCGGACCCTCACCCCAACCCCTGACCCGGAGGGAGAGGGGCAGGTGTGCCTCAGAGCACGCCACGCTTGATCTGGTCGCGTTCGATGCTCTCGAACAGGGCCTGGAAGTTGCCCTCGCCGAAGCCCTCGTTGCCCTTGCGCTGGATGATCTCGAAGAAGATCGGGCCGACCACGTTCTGGGTGAAGATCTGCAGCAGCAGCTTGCGCTTGGTCTCCGGGTCGGCGTCGATCAGGATCCGGTTCTCGCGCATGCGCGCCACGTCCTCGCCGTGGCCGGGCACGCGCTGGTCGATGACCTCGTAATACGCTTCGGGCGTGTCGAGGAACGCGATGCCGGCCGCACGCATCTGCTCCACGGTGCCGTAGATGTCCTGCGTGAAGCAGGCGATGTGCTGGATGCCCTCGCCGTGGTACTCGTTCAGGTACTCGTTGATCTGGCTCTTCTCGTCGGGGCTTTCGTTGAGCGGGATGCGCACCATGCCGTCGGGCGCCGTCATCGCCTTGGACACCAGGCCGGTCTTGACGCCCTTGATGTCGAAATAGCGGATCTCGCGGAAGTTGAACAGGCGCTCGTAGTAGTCCGCCCACTGCTTCATGTTGCCGTGGTACAGGTTGTGGGTCAGGTGGTCGATGAAGGTCAGTCCGAAGCCTTCCGGATGCAGCTCGGTGCCTTCGATGCGCTCGTAGTCTCCGTACACGTTGTTCCCGTCGGAGTAGCGGTCGACCAGGTAGAGCATGCAGTCGCCGATGCCCTTGATTACCGGTGCCGGCACGGCACGGGTGTCGGCCTTGTGGCCGATCTCCTCGGCGCCGCGTTCGCACACCTTTTCCAGCACGTCGTCGGCCGGCATGCGGAAGCGGATCGCGAAGCCGCAGGCGCAGGGCCCGTGCTGGCGCGCGAAGTCGGCCGCGAAGGAGTCGGGGTCCTCGTTGACCAGGAAGTTCACCTCGCCCTGCCGGTACACGGTGATCGGCCGCGAGCGGTGCCGCAGCACGGCCGTGAAGCCCATCGTGCGGAACAGCTCGTGCAGCAGCGCCGGCTCCGGGGCGGCGAACTCGACGAACTCGAAACCGTCGATGCCCATCGGGTTCTCGAAGGTGGTGACCTGCATGCCGACGTCGGGTTGCGCGCTCATGGGGACTCTCCTGCAGAAGCCTGCGCGGCGGCTTGCGCCGCGGGGGAGAAGGTTATAGTTTCATTTGAAACCATTTGCAAGCCAGCCGATGCCCCACGCCGAACTCGAGCTCGAGCGCTTCCTGCCGTACCGGCTCTCGGTGCTCTCCAACACCATCAGCCAGGCGATCGCCCGAATCTACGCCGAGCGCTTCGAACTGGGTGTGACGGAATGGCGGGTGATGGCGGTGCTGGGCCGCTACCCCGGGCTGTCGGCCAACCAGGTGGCCGAGCGCACCGCCATGGACAAGGTCGCGGTGAGCCGCGCGGTGGCGCGGCTGCTCCAGGCCGGTCGGGTCGAGTGCGAACGGCACGGCGACGACCGCCGGCGCTCGGTGCTGCGGCTCTCGGAAGCCGGCTACGCGGTCTACGACCAGATCGTGCCGCTGGCGCTGGACCACGAGCGCAGGCTGCTGGCCGGATTCAGCGACCAGGAACAGAAGGCGCTGGACCGGATCCTGCGCAAGCTCGCGCAGGCCGAACTCCAGGGGCTGGAACCGTAGGAGCCGGCGTCGCCGGCAACGCCGGCTCCTACGCGCGAAGCGCCGCTGCCCGGGACGGGCGGCGGCCTCGGGTTTACTTCACGCCGTGCATCAGGCGGTTGATCAGCGGTGCCACCACCAGGAAGAACACGCCCGCGCCCAGGCCGAACCAGAACAGCTGGCCGAACACCTTCGCGTAGCCCTCCACCGACCCGGCCGCGGCATCCAAGGCGCCGCCGCCGCCGGCCGCGAACGCGGCGATCAGCCCGGCCAGGTAATTGGCCATCGCGATCGACAGGAACCAGCCGCCCATCGCCAGCCCGACCTCCTTGGGCCGTGCCAGCTTGGTGACCATCGACAGCCCGATCGGCGACAGGCACAGCTCGCCCATGGTGTGCAGCAGGTAGCACAGGGTGAGCATCAAGGCCGGCACGCGGCCGTCTGCGTCCTGCATGAACTGGATCGAGAACACCAGCGCGTAGAAGCCCACCGCCACGCCGATCAGGCCCAGCGAGAACTTGCGCGGGATCGAGGGATTGATGCCCTTGTTGTCCAGCCGCGGCCACATCCATGCGAACACCGGCGCCAGCAGCAGGATGAACACCGGGTTGGCCGACTGGAAGATCGTGAAGTTCAGCCCGAACGGCATGTCCACATAGTCGCGGGCGAAGAAGTTCAGCGACGAGCCGGCCTGCTCGAACAGCGACCAGAACACGGTGTTGGCCAGGAACAGGATCAGCATCGCGATGTAGCGGTGCAGCTGGACCTTGTCCTTGCTGGCGAAGCCGCTGTAGATGAAGTAGACGATCAGCGCGCCCATCATCGCCAGCAGCAGGACGCCGAGGATGTCGCTGCGGCTGAGCAGGAAGAACACCGGGATCACCAGCAGCCCGGCGCCGACCAGTACCTGCAGCAGCGGGCCGTAGCCCTTCTTGTCTGCCGGCACCTCGCCGACGTGGCCGATCCAGCCCTTGAGGACCTGGAACACGATCAGGCCCAGGATCATGCCCATGCCGGCGGCGAAGAAGCCCCAGCGGAAACCGTACAGCGCACCGATGATGGAGCCGCACACGATCGGCGCCAGGAACGCGCCGGCGTTGATACCCATGTAGAAGATCGTGAAGCCCGAATCGCGGCGCACGTCGCCCGGGGCGTAGAGCTTGCCGACCATGGTGGAGATGTTGGGCTTGAACAGTCCGTTGCCGACCACCACCACGCCCAGGCCGATCAGGAAGGTGGTCAGGTCCGGTGCCAGCAGCATGACCATGCCCACCGACATCATCGCGCCGCCGAGCATGATCGAACGCTGGTAGCCCAGGATGCGGTCGGCGACGTAGCCACCGGCGATGCCGGTCATGTAGACCATGGCGGTATAGCCGCCATAGGTCAGGCTGGCCTGCTCCTCGGCGCCCTCGCCCAGGTGGGCGAAGAAGGCCATGGCGACATACGGCGCCAGGATGGCGCGCATGCCGTAGTACATGAACCGCTCCCAGAACTCGGAGCCGAACAGCATCCACAGACCCTTGGGATGGCCGAGGAACTCGCCCGGCGGCGGCGGGCGGAAGTCCTGGGTGTCGGACACCGAGATCTCGCCCGGCTCGGGCTCGGTGAACGCGGGTGGCTGGCTCGAGGGTGGGCGGGTGGAACTCATGCGGCACTACTCCCTGGCGGCACGGACGTCCCCCGCAGCCGGATCCGGTCGCCGTCCACGCGCGTGTGGTCCGGATTGCGGGAAGCGGGGAAAAATGGCCGGCAAGGTGTAACCGCGAACGTCGGCGGAGTCAAACGGATCGGGTTGCTGCATTGCACCACGGCCCCTGTGCGCACTCCCGATGTCCGAGCCCCCAGCCCATCCCCCGGGGGGAGAGGGGAGCGAGCGGGGAAAGCGGCAACCGGTCCGCTCATGCCACCAGGACGGTCCGGACCTCCAGCAGCTCCGGGAAAAAGCGCAGGTCCAGTGCCCGCCGCAGGAACTCCACGCCGGAGGATCCGCCGGTGCCGCGCTTGTAGCCGATGATGCGCTCGACCGTCTTCATGTGGCGGAAGCGCCAGAGCTGGAAGCTCTCCTCCACGTCCACCAGCTGCTCGCACATGTGGTAGTGCGACCAGTAGCGATCGGGGTTTTCGTAGATCGCCTTGAACACCGGAATCAGGGCCGGCTCGTGCTCGTAGGGCTGCGAGAAGTCGCGCTCGATCGAGGACGCCGGCACCGCGTGGCCTTCGCGTGCGAGGTAGCGCAGGAACTCGTCGTACAGGCTTGGCGACTCCAGTACCGAGCGCAGCCGCGCCTGCTGCTCGGGCGCGTGGGCGAACAACGCCACCATGTCCGCATTCTTGTTGCCCAGCAGGAACTCGATGGTGCGGTACTGCAGCGACTGGAAGCCCGAGGCGGGACCCAGCACGTGACGGAACTGCAGGTACTCGCTGGGCGTGAGCGTCTCGAGCACGGCCCACATCTCGAACAGCTGGCGCTGCACCTGCTTGACCCGCGCCAGGATCTTCAGGCACGGATCCAGGTCGTCCGCGCGCAGGTGGGCGATGGCCGACTCCAGTTCGTGGATCACCAGCTTCATCCACAGCTCGGCGACCTGGTGCTGGACGATGAACAGCAGCTCGTCGTGGTGGGCAGGCTGCGACAGCGGCTTCTGCGCCGAGAGCAGCGTTTCCAGCTGCAGGTAGCCGCCGTAGGTCAGGCGCTCGCGCAGGTCCAGCTCGATGCCGGTTTCGAGGTCGCGGCGGTTGCGGTTCACAGAAGTCCTGGCGGGTGACGGGCCTGCAATTGTAGGCCGGCGCGGCTGCAGTGCACGGATTCCGGAATGGGCCCGCGCACACTTCGGACTGGCCGGCTTCCCCGGACCCTCACCCCAACCCCTCTCCCGGGAGGAGAGCGGCTCGATCCTGGCGGACTGCCCTGTCACCTCGGGAGAGGGGCTTGCCGCCGTCCGCGCCGACCTCGGCTTGCCTTCCCGATGTCCGCTTGCTATCAAACCGGTTCGCCCCAGTGGACCCGCGGCATGGCCACCGTCGCCAAGTTCGAAATCGAGTACCTGCAGTACCTGGACGAGGCCGGCAAGCCCGTGCGCAAGGACCTGCCGGCGTTCGCGAAGGATCTGGACCAGCTGGTGGAGCTGTACAAGCTGATGTTGTTCACCCGGGTGTTCGACACCAAGTCGGTGAACCTGCAGCGCACCGGCAAGCTGGGCACCTATGCCTCGTGCCTGGGGCACGAGGCCACGCACATCGCCATCGGCAGCGCGATGCGCCCGGAGGACGTGTTCGCACCGATGTACCGCGAGTACGGCGCCCAGTTCCAGCGCGGCGTGAAGCCGCGCGAGGTGCTGCTGTACTGGGGCGGGGACGAGCGTGGCAACGACTTCTCCGGGCCGGCGCACGACTACGCGTGGTGCGTGCCGATCGCGACCCAGTGCCTGCATGCGGCCGGCGCGGCGCTGGCCTTCAAGCTGCGTGGCGAGAAGCGCGTGGCGGTCACCGTGGTCGGCGACGGCGGGTCCTCGAAGGCGGACTTCTACGCGGCGATCAACTCCGCCGGCGCCTACTCGCTGCCGCTGGTGACGGTGGTGTGCAACAACCAGTGGGCGATCTCGGTGCCGCGGCGGATGCAGACCGGCGCGCAGACGCTGGCACAGAAGGGCATCGCCGCGGGCCTGTTCTGCATCCAGGTCGACGGCAACGACCTGATCGCGATGCGCCACGCCATGGACACCGCGCTCGAGCGCGCGCGCAGCGGCGAGGGCGGGAGCGTGATCGAGGCGGTGACCTACCGGCTCTCGGATCACACGACCGCCGACGATGCGCGACGCTACCGGCCCGACGCGGAGGTCAAGGCGGCCTGGGAGCGCGAGCCGCTCCGGCGCATGAAGGCGTACCTGGTCGCCAGGAAGGCCTGGGACGAGGAGCGCGAGGTGGCCTGGAAGGCCGAGTGCGGCGAGAAGGTCGATGCCGAGGTCGATGCCTACCTGCAGACCACGACGCAGCCGGTGACCGCGATGTTCGATTACCTGTATGCCGAGCTGCCATCGGACCTGGAAGCGCAGCGGGAAGCCGCCGTGGCCCTGGAAAACAAATGACGGGGATGCGGGAGCGGCCGTCGGCCGCGAACGCCCCGGCCGTCCGATCGCGGCCGACGGCCGCGCCTACGAGAACGCAAGAGCACCGATCCCCATGCCGCAAATCACGCTGATCGAAGGCATCACGCAGGCGCTCGCGCACGAGATGGCGCGCGACCAGACGGTGCTGGTGCTCGGCGAGGACGTGGGCGTCAACGGCGGCGTGTTCCGCGCCACCGCCGGCCTGCAGCAGCGTTTCGGTGACACGCGCGTGCTGGACACGCCATTGGACGAGTGCACCATCGCCGGCCTGACGGTGGGCCTGGCCACGCAGGGCATGCGGCCGGTGGCCGAGGCGCAGTTCGACGGCTTCGTCTACCCGATGGTCGACCAGATCGTGTGCCATGCCGCGCGCATGCGCTACCGCACGCGCGGGCGCATGAGCTGCCCGATGGTGCTGCGGGTGCCCTGGGGCGGCGGCATCCGCGCGCCGGAGCACCACTCGGAGGCCAACGAGGCGGTCTTCACCAACATCCCGGGGCTGCGCGTGGTGATGCCCTCCTCGCCGGGGCGCGCCTATGGCCTGCTGCTGGCCGCGATCCGCGACCCGGACCCGGTGATCTTCTTCGAGCCCAAGCGCATCTACCGGCAGTACAAGGAAGAGGTGGCCGACGACGGCGAGGCGCTGCCGCTGGACGTGTGCTACGTGCTGCGCGATGGCGAGGACGTGACCCTGGTGACCTGGGGCGCGCAGGTCAAGGAGACGCTGGAGGCCGCCGATGCGCTGGCCAAGGACGGCATCGGCGCCGAGGTCATCGACGTGGCCACGCTCAGGCCGCTGGACTTCGACACCATCCACGAGTCGGTGCGCAAGACCGGCCGCTGCGTGATCGTGCACGAGGCGCCGTACACCGGTGGCTTCGGCGGCGAGATCGCCGCGCGGCTGGCCGAGCACGCGATGTACGATCTGGTGGCACCGGTGCAGCGCGTGACCGGCTACGACACCCACATCCCGCTGTTCCGGCTGGAGATGAAGTATCTGCCCAGCGTGGCGCGCATCGTGGCGGCGGTGCGGCGGACGCTGGAGGTGAGTTGACCGGGCGGGACTCGGGGTTCGGGACTCGGGACTCGGGACTCGGGACTCGGGACTCGGGAAATGCTCGCAGGTTGGCTCGCCGCGCGGTTCGTGCTTCGATAGCCGAAGGCTACCCTGTGGTGAGCCTTCGGCTATCGAAGCACGAACAGCCACACCCCTCACTCGGCGAGCTTTATCCTGAGCCCTGAGCCCTGCCCCCGACCCCTGATCGCTGGAGCCCCGCCATGGCCGAAAAGAAAACGTTCCGACTCCCCGACCTCGGCGAGGGGCTGCCCGACGCCGAGATCGTGGAGTGGCACGTCGAGCAGGGCGCGTCAATCCGGCTGGACGAGCCGCTGGTGTCGATGGAGACCGCCAAGGCCGTGGTCGAGGTGCCCTCGCCGTATTCGGGCAAGGTCATCAAGCTGCACGGCGCCACTGGCGATGTGATCGATACCGGCGCGCCGCTGGCCGAATTCGAACTGGATCCCGACGCCCCGCAGCGCGCCGAGGCCCAGGACACCGGACACGGCCACGGGCACGCCGACGACCAGGGCAAGCGCTCCACCGGCGAGCCGGTGCACGACGAGCCCTCGCGCGACGACGGCGATGCGATCACGGTGGTGGCCTCCGACGACGGCGGAGAGATCGCCTCCGACGACACGCCCGCACCGAAGGGGCGCGCCGGCGGCGACGCTGGCACCGTCGTGGGCGCGATGGAAAGCTCCGACCGCCTCCACGTGGAGGCCGCGACCACGGTCGGCGGTGTCAAGGCGATGCCGGCCGTGCGCGCGCTGGCGAAGAAACTCAAGGTCCACCTGACCCGCCTGCACGGCTCCGGCAAGGATGGCGTGATCACGCTGAAGGACGTACGCGAAGCGGCCGAGCGCGGTGACGCCGCCACGCCCCCCGCTCCCGCCGGGAGAGGGGCCGGGGGCGAGGGTCCGGGCAAGCCTCGAGGCCGCGCTCCGGCCGAACCCGCCCCCGCCGCGCTGCGCGCGCCACCGGCTCCCGCCGGGAGAGGGGACCGCGGGGTGGCGCTGGACGTGGACGAGCCGATCCGCGGGGTGCGCCGCAACATGTTGCGCACGATGAGCGCGGCCCATGCCGAGGTGGTACCGACCACGCTGATGGACGGTGCCGACCTGCACGCCTGGGCGCCCGGCGAGGACATCACGGTCCGCCTGATCCGCGCGCTGGCCTGCGCCGCGCAGGCGGTGCCGGCGCTGAACTCCTGGCTCGACGCGAAACAGGGCACGCTGCGACGGCACTCGCGCGTGGACGTGGGCATCGCAGTGGATACGCCCGAGGGCCTGTTCGTGCCGGCGCTGCGCCACTGCGAGCGCCTGGACGCACAGCAGGCCCGCGCCGGCATCGACCGCATCCGCGAGCAGGTGAAGACCCGCAGCATCCCCCCCGAGGAACTGCGCAACTACACGATCATGCTGTCGAATTTCGGCGTGTTCGCAGGCAAGTACGCCACGCCGATCGTGGTGCCCCCGTGCGTGGCGATCGTCGCGGCCGGGCGCCTGTTCCACGAGGCGGTACCGGTGATCGGCGGCATCCAGGCGCACAGGACGATGCCGCTGTCGCTGACCTTCGACCACCGCGCCTGCACGGGCGGGGAGGCGGCGCGATTCCTGCGCGCGCTGATCGACGATCTGCAGGCGGCGAATTAGGGCTCAGGGCTCAGTCAGAGGTCAGGGCTCAGAGGTCAGGGCTCAGGGCTCAGGGCTCAGGGCTCAGGGCTCAGGGCTCAGGAAAAGCTGCAATAGGCAGCGCCGCGCTGTTCGTGCTTCGATACCTCAGCACGAACGGGTCGCTCGAGGATTGCTCGAAGATCGCTGCAATGGGTCCCGATCTTTCCGTTCGTGCTGAGGTATCGAAGCACGAACAGCCGCACCCCTCATTCTGCGAGCTTTACCCTGAGCCCTGAGCCCTGACCTCTGAGCCCTGAATCACCGATGCCCCACCAAAGCCGCCTCTCCACCTTCGTCCTCGACTGCCCCGTCGAGAACCTGCAGGAAGCCACCGA
>DASRZM010000033.1:0-10191 GCA_035686365.1 Lysobacteraceae bacterium
GGTCCGGGAGCGCCTGCGGGGACGTTGGCGACATGGTTGTCGCCAAAGAGCCCCCAGGGACGGGTTCACGGCGTTCCCCGCAGGCGCTCCCGGACCCCGGCACGGCCTACAGGGCGGGTTTCCAGGGGTCCGCTTCAGTGGTCGAGGCGGGGGCCCACCCACGCGGCCCCGGAAAGCGGCACCGGGACTCGGCCAGGCCGGCGCAGCGCGAGCCCAAGCCATCGGCGCCCTGTCCGCCGCGAGCCCCGGCCGAGGCTCTGGTAGAGAGGCTCTGGTAGGAGGCTCTGGTAGAATCGCGCTTTCCAACGCCGTACCCGATCCATGACACCCCTGATTTTCGTGACCGGTGGCGTGGTGTCCTCGCTGGGCAAGGGCATCGCATCGGCCTCGCTCGCGGCCATCCTCGAGGCGCGCGGGCTCAAAGTGACGTTGATGAAGCTCGACCCCTACATCAACGTCGACCCCGGAACCATGAGCCCGTTCCAGCACGGCGAGGTCTACGTCACCGACGACGGCGCCGAGACCGACCTGGACCTGGGCCACTACGAGCGCTTCGTCCGCACCCGGCTCTCGCGCAAGCACTCGGTCACCACCGGCCGGATCTACGAGAACGTGATCCGCAAGGAACGCCGGGGCGACTACCTGGGCGCCACCGTCCAGGTGATTCCGCACATCACCGACGAGATCAAGCGCTGCGTGGACGAGGCGACGGCGGGCTTCGACGTCGGCCTGGTGGAGATCGGCGGCACCGTCGGCGACATCGAGTCGCTGCCGTTCCTGGAGGCGATCCGTCAGATCCGCATCGAGCGCGGCCCCGAGCACTGCCTGTTCATGCACCTGACGCTGGTGCCGTACATCAAGGCCGCCGGCGAGCTCAAGACCAAGCCGACCCAGCACTCGGTCAAGGAGCTGCGCTCGATCGGCATCCAGCCCGACGTGCTGATCTGCCGCAGCGAGCAGCCGATTCCGGATTCGGAACGCCGCAAGATCGCACTGTTCACCAACGTGCCGGAAAAGGCCGTCATCTCGGCGATCGACCTGGACAACATCTACAGGATTCCGTTGTGGCTGCACGCCCAGCAGCTGGACGACATCGTCGTGGAGCGGCTGCGGCTGGAGCAGAAGGCCAGGCCCGCCGACCTGTCGGAATGGCAGGCGGTCGTCGATGCCATGGACCACCCCGTGGACGAGGTCGAGATCGCGGTGGTGGGCAAGTACGTCGACCATGCCGACGCCTACAAGTCGCTGGCCGAGGCGCTCCGGCACGGCGGCCTGAAGCAGCGGACCGGCGTGCGGATCCGCTGGATCGAGAGCGAGCAGATCGAGCTGCACGGAACCACCCTGCTCGAGGGCGCCGACGGCATCCTCGTGCCCGGCGGTTTCGGCGACCGCGGCTTCGAGGGCAAGATCCGCGCGGTCAACTACGCACGTACGCATCGGGTGCCGTACTTCGGGATCTGCTACGGCATGCAGGCCGCGGTGGTGGATTTCGCCCGTCACGTGGCCGGGCTGCCGCAGGCCAACAGCACCGAGAACGACCGCCAGTGCGCCGACCCGGTGATCGCGCTGATCACCGAGTGGAGGACCTCCAGCGGTGACGTGGAGCGCCGCAGCGAAGCCTCCGACCTGGGCGGCACCCTGCGCCTGGGTGCGCAGGACTGCCGCCTGAAGGCGGGCACGCGCACGCGCGAGATGTACGGCCGCGACGTGATCAGCGAGCGCCACCGCCACCGCTACGAGTTCAACAACCGCTATCGCCAGCCGCTCGAGGACGCCGGCCTGGTGATCGCCGGCCAGTCGGTCGACGACCTGCTGGTGGAGATCGTGGAGGTGCCCGACCACCCCTGGTTCGTGGCCTGCCAGTTCCATCCGGAGTTCACCTCGACGCCGCGCGACGGCCACCCGCTGTTCATCGGTTTCGTGCGCGCCGCCCGCGAGCACAAGGTGAAGGTGCGCCAGATCGACAGCGCCAGGAAGGACGCGGCGGCATGAAGCTGTGCGGATTCGAGATCGGGCTGGACCGTCCGCTCTTCCTGATCGCCGGCCCCTGCGTGGTCGAGAGCGAACAACTTCAGGTCGAAACCGCCGGACGCCTGAAGGAGATCACCGACAGGCTCGGCATCGGGTTCATCTTCAAGTCCAGCTTCGACAAGGCCAACCGCACCTCCGCGGGCAGCTTCCGCGGACCCGGCATGGAGGAGGGCCTGCGCATCCTGTCCGAGGTCAAGCGCCAGCTCGGACTGCCGCTGCTCACCGACGTGCACGAATACACGCCGATGGAGGAGGTCGCCGCGGTCGTGGACGTGTTGCAGACCCCGGCTTTCCTGTGCCGGCAGACCGACTTCATCCAGAACGTGGCGCGTGCCGGCCGGCCGGTCAACATCAAGAAGGGCCAGTTCCTGGCGCCGTGGGACATGAAGCACGTCGTCGAGAAGGCCAAGGCCACCGGCAACGAACAGATCATGGTGTGCGAGCGCGGCGCCAGCTTCGGCTACAACACGCTGGTCTCGGACATGCGCGCCCTGGCGGTGATGCGCGAGACCGGCTGCCCGGTGGTGTTCGACGCCACCCACAGCGTGCAGCAGCCCGGCGGCCTGGGCGGGCGCTCCGGCGGCCAGCGCGAATTCGTGCCGGTGCTCGCGCGCGCGGCCGTCGCCGCCGGCGTGTCGGGCGTGTTCATGGAAACGCACCCGGACCCGGACCAGGCGCTCTCGGACGGGCCCAACGCCTGGCCGCTGTCGAAAATGGAAGCGCTGCTGGAAACGCTGCTGGAACTGGACCGCGTGACCAAGCGCGCGGGCTTCCTCGAAACCGGCGCCGCATGAGCGATCGACGACGAACGATGCCGAAGATCACCAAGATCCATGCCCGCGAGATCCTGGATTCGCGCGGCAACCCCACCCTGGAAGCCGAGGTCCACCTGGACGAGGGCAGCATCGGCCGCGCGGCAGTGCCCTCGGGTGCCTCCACCGGCACCCGCGAGGCGGTGGAACTGCGCGATGGCGACAAGACCCGCTACCTGGGACGGGGCGTGCGCAAGGCCGTGGCGAACGTCAATTCGACGATCGCCGGCGCGTTGGCCGGCTTCGATGCCGGCGACCAGCAGGGACTGGACCAGAAGCTGATCGAACTGGACGGTACCGCCAACAAGAGCCGGCTGGGCGCCAACGCGCTGCTGGGCGTATCGCTGGCCAACGCGCATGCGGTGGCCCAAAGCCGCTCCATGCCGCTGTGGCAGCACCTGCTGGGCACCGACGAGCCGGTGCTGCCGGTGCCGATGATGAATATCGTCAACGGCGGCGCGCATGCCGACAACAACGTCGACATGCAGGAGTTCATGGTGCTGCCGGTGGGCTTCGACACCTTTTCCGAGGCGCTGCGCGCCGGCGTCGAGATCTTCCATGCGCTGCGCTCGGTCCTGCGCGGTCGCGGAATGTCGACGGCGGTCGGCGACGAGGGCGGTTTCGCACCGGACCTGAAGTCCAACGAGGAAGCCATCGAGGTGATCCTGGAGGCGATCGGCCAGGCCGGCTACCGCGTCGGCGAGGACCTGTGGCTGGGGCTGGACGTGGCCAGTTCGGAGTTCCATCGCGACGGCCGCTACCACCTGACCTCCGAGGGCAAACGCCTGGATGCCGAAGGGTTCGTCGACTATCTGGCCGACTGGGTCGAGCGCTACCCGATCCTGAGCATCGAGGACGGCATGGCCGAGGACGACTGGGACGGCTGGAAGCTGCTCACGCAACGCCTGGGCGGCCGTATCCAGCTCGTGGGCGACGACCTGTTCGTGACCAATCCCGGCATCTTCCGCGAGGGCATCGAGCGCGGCATCGGCAACGCCATCCTGATCAAGCTCAACCAGATCGGTACGCTGAGCGAGACGCTCGAAGCGATCCGGATGGCCGCCGACAGCGGCTACGCGGCGGTGATCTCGCATCGCTCCGGCGAAACCGCCGACTGCTCGATCGCCGACCTGGCGGTGGCCACCAGCGCCACCCAGATCAAGACCGGGTCGCTGTGCCGGACCGACCGGGTGGCCAAGTACAACCAGCTGCTGCGGATCGAGGAGGCGCTGGGCAGCGGCGCGCGCTACGCGGGCCGGGCGGCGTTTCCGAATCTGGCGCAGTTCGGCTGACGGTACGGGACGCGGGCATGCTGCGACTGCTCGCCCTGCTGCTGCTGCTGGTGCTGGTGTGGCTGCAGGTGCGGCTGTGGACCGGCCATGGCGGCGTATCCGAGGTCGGCGAGCTGGAACGGCGGGTGCACGCGCAGCGCACCGAAAACGCCGCACTGGAGGAGCGCAACGAGGCGCTGGCGGCCGAAGTCGAGGACCTCAAGCAGGGCGAGGCGGCGATCGAGGAGCGGGCACGCTCGGAACTGGGCATGATCAAGGACGGGGAGGTGTTCTACCGCGTGGTCGAGCCCATGGACATGCCGGCAGACGAGGCCTCGCAAGCCGATCCGGAACCGCGGCGATGAGCTGGGTGGTCGTGCCCGCGGCCGGCCGCGGCGCCCGTTTCGGCGGAGAACTTCCCAAGCAGTACCTTCCCGTGTTCGGCCGGCCGTTGATCCGCCATACGCTGGACCGGCTCGCACTGCACCCGCGGGTCACCGGCGTGATCGTCGCGCTCGCACCCCTGGATCCGCACTGGCCGGGCTGGACCGAGGTCCGCGGCAAGCCGTTGCGCACCTGCTTGGGCGGCGGCGACCGCGCGCGCTCGGTGCTGGCCGGCCTGCACGCACTGCCGGCGCAGGTGCGCGAGAAGGACTGGGTGCTGGTACACGACGCCGCGCGCCCGTGCCTGCGCGCCGACGATCTCGAACGCCTGTGCGCGCACGGGATGGCGCACGATGTCGGCGCGATCCTGGCGGCGCCGGTGCACGACACGCTCAAGCGTGCGGGGCGCGACGGCGCCATCGCCGCCACGGTCGCACGCAGGGGCCTGTGGCGCGCGCTCACGCCGCAGCTGTTCCGCCGCGGCCTGCTCACCCATGCCCTGGAGGCGGCGATCGCGGCCGGCGCCGCGGTGACCGACGACGCCTCGGCGGTGGAGCGGCTGGGGCTCTCGCCGCTGCTGGTCGAAGGCGCGGCCGACAATATCAAGGTCACCGAGCCGGCGGACCTTGCGCTGGCGGAGTTCGTGCTGGGGCGGATGTGAGAAGAGCCCTGCTCTTGAAGCCCTAGGCCGCAGCCCACGCTGCTGCCACAATCGGCCCATGACCCTGCGTATCGGCATCGGCTACGACGTCCACGCCTTCGGTCCCGGCGACTCGGTCGTGGTCGGCGGCGTGCGGATTCCGTTCGCGCAGGGCGTGGTGGCTCATTCCGATGGCGATGTGCTGCTGCATGCTCTGTGCGACGCACTGCTCGGTGCGCTGGCACTGGGCGACATCGGCCAGCACTTTCCGCCCTCGGAAGAGCGCTGGCGCGACGCCGACAGCCGGATGCTGCTGCGCCACGTCGCCGGGCTGGTACGGCAGCACGGCTACCACGTGGTCAACGTCGACAGCGTGGTCGTATGCGAGGCCCCGCGGCTCGGGCCGCACATCGCCGCCATGCGCGAACACCTCGCCGCCGACCTGGGCGTGGCCGCGGGGCAGGTCGGCATCAAGGCCACCACCTCGGAGCGGATGGGCTTCACCGGGCGCGGGGAAGGCATCGCCGCGCAGGCCGTGGCGCTGCTGGGCAGCGCATGATCCCCGCCGCGGAGCTGCCGGCGGCATTCGGAGCGCCGGTCCTGTCGGCGCGTCTGCGGGTCGCGCCCGAGGACTTCCGGGTCGACGAAGTCCTGGGCTTCGAGGCCAGCGGCGAAGGCGAGCACCTGCTGGTACAGGTGGAAAAGCGCGGCGCCAACACCGCCCGGGTCGCGCGCGAGCTTGCGCGCTGGGCCGGCATCGGGCTGCGCGATGTCGGATTTGCCGGCATGAAGGACCGCCACGCGGTGTGCACGCAGGCGTTCACGCTGCGCCTTCCCGGACGTCGCATCCCCGAACCGATGCCCGAATCGGACGAGTTCCGGCTGCTCTCGTGGCAATGGCACCGCCGCAAGCTCCCGCGCGGCGCGCTGCAGGGAAACCGCTTCGTGCTGCGGCTGCGCGAAGTCCAGGGCGAACGCGATGCCATCGATACGCGTCTGCATGCGATCGCGGCACGCGGGATCCCCAACTACTTCGGGCTCCAGCGGTTCGGCCACGGCGGCGGCAATCTGGAGCTGGCGAGGCAGCTGTTCGCCGGTGCGCGGTTGCCGCGGGAACGCCGCGCGCTGGCGCTGTCGGCGGCGCGCTCGATGCTGTTCAACACCGTCCTGGCCGCACGGGTGGACGAGGGCAGTTGGGCGCTCGGCATCGACGGCGAGGTCTGGATGCTGGAGGGCAGTCGCAGCGTGTTCGGCCCGGAGCCGGACGACCCGGCGCTGCGTGCGCGCTGCCGTGAACTGGACATCCATCCAAGCGGACCCCTGTGGGGGCGCGGCGAGCTTCGAACGCAGGCGGCCGCGCGGGCGCTGGAGCTGGCCGCGCTGGCGCCGTACGGCGAGTTCCGCAGCGGGCTGGAGCGGGCCGGCCTGGCCCAGGAGCGTCGCGCGCTGCGCGTGCGGGCGGGCGGTCTGCACTGGCGCTGGATCGATGCCTCGACCCTGGAACTGGCCTTCGAACTGTCCGCTGGCGCCTACGCGACCGCGCTGCTGCACGCCCTGGGCCCCTGTGCGGACGCCTCCGGTCCCGGTGACGGTGCCCAATCGGCCGCTCAGCGCCCGGTCGATTGACGCCCCCCGGGGCCGGGCGTAGCGTGGTTCCAGCGGCCCGGGCGCCGTTGCCAGGCGCCCGCCGCAGTCTTCCTGACAGGAGGAAGCCATGCGTGTCGTATTCGCAATTGCCATGTTGTCGCTGCTGGCCGCGTGCGCCAGTTCCAGCCGGGTCGCCACCAAGCACGAGGGCGTGATCCGCACCGACGGCGAGTATGTCGCCAGGGTCGAGGCCATGGCCCGCAAGCGCGGCATCGAAGTGGTCTGGATCAATCCGCCCAAGGTCCGGCCGGACACGGTTTCCGACTGAGCCTCAGACCACCGGCGGCGGCGTGTCCTCGTCGTCGCCCGGATGCGGTCCCAGGCATTCGCCCGGGCGGGCGCGGGCGAGCAGCACCAGGACGGCACCGGTTCCCCCCATCGCCGGCGGGGCCGAGGCATAGGCCAGCACGTCCCGGCGCCGCGACAGCAGGCGGTCGACCAGCCCCTTGAGGACCGGCCCGCCGTGCTGTGAACGCCGGCCCTTCCCGTGCACGATCCTCACGCAGGTGGCGCCGCCGGCGCGCGCCGTGCGCAGGAATTCCCCCAGCACGGGCGTGGCTTGCGCTGCGGTGAGGTGGTGCAGGTCCAGCTCGTCCTGCACCGCGAACTGGCCGCGCCGCAGCTTCCGGAACTGGCGTTGGTTGATCCGCGGTCCGCGCCAGGCCAGCGGCTCGGCCGCATCGGGCTCGCCCACCGCCAGCGGTGCGCGGCGGAACAGCGCCAGCGCCTCGGCCTCGTCGCGCTGGCGTGAACGCGCCTCCGGTGCCGGTGCCGGCACACGCTGGCCATGGGTGCGGTCGGCCAGCCGGCGCACGGAGCCGACCGCCTCCCGGAACAGGTCGCGATCGGAGTCGCTGACGATGGCCGGGGGCTTGCGCTTCATGGCCCAAGACTACCCAGCCCGGGCGCTGCGGTGCCACCGGCAGCGGCCGGCGGCGATCCGCTATCATGGCAGCCCTTCGCGACGAGCCTTCCATGCACGTACTGGTCAGCAACGACGACGGCGTCGATGCGCGGGGCATCCGCGTGCTCGCCGAGCGGCTGCGCCGCTGCGCCGATGTCACGGTCGTGGCGCCGGACCGCGACCGCTCCGGCGCCAGCAACTCGCTGACGCTGGACCAGCCGGTGCGCGTGGTGCAGATCTCCGATCGGGTGTGGCGGGTGGCGGGCACGCCGACCGACTGCGTGCACCTGGCGCTGGCGGGCATGCTGCAGGACGAACCGGACCTGGTGATCTCCGGAATCAACAACTCCGCCAACCTGGGCGACGACGTGATCTACTCGGGCACGGTGGCGGCCGCCATGGAGGGCCGCTTTCTCGGCCTTCCGGCGATCGCGGTCTCGCTGGTGAGCATCGATCACAAGGGCGAGCACTTCGACACCGCCGCCCGCGCCGCGCAGGAGATCATGGAGCGCCTCGCGCGCGATCCACTGCCGGCGGACACCATACTCAACGTCAACGTGCCGGACCTGCCCTGGGACGATCTGGCGGGATTCGAAGTCACCCGGCTGGGCCACCGGCACCGCTCGGAGCCGTGCATCGCACAGACCGATCCGCGCGGACGCCCGATCTGGTGGATCGGACCGGCCGGGCCGGAGCAGGATGCCGGTCCGGGCACGGACTTCCATGCCGTGCGCCGCGGCTACATCTCGATCACGCCGCTGCACGTGGATCTCACCCGCTACCAGGCGCTGGAAAAGGTCGCCGGCTGGGTCGGTGACCTCAGCACCGAATTGACGCAGCGCACATGAGCCGCGGTCCATGAATCCGGTTTCACGCATCGGCGCCGGTGCGCTCGGGCTGGGCATGACCTCCCAGCGTGCCCGCGACCGCCTGGTCGAACGCCTGCGGACCGAGGGCATCGGCGATCCGCGGGTGCTGGCGGCGATCGGCACGGTGCCGCGCCACCTGTTCATCGACGAGGCGCTGGCCAGCCGCGCCTACGAGGACACCGCGCTGCCGATCGGCAGCGGCCAGACCATCTCGCAGCCCTATGTGGTCGCGCGCATGACCGAGGCGCTGATCGAGCACGCAATACCCGGCAGCGTGCTGGAGATCGGCACCGGATCGGGCTACCAGGCGGCGGTGCTGGCCACGCAGGTGGAGCGCGTGTACACGATCGAGCGGATCGACGAGTTGTTGCGCGCGGCGCGGCGCAGGTTCCGCCGCATGGGCATCGGCAACGTGCGCGTTCGCCACGACGACGGGCGCGCCGGCTGGCCCGAGCACGCGCCGTACGATGCGATCCTGGTGACGGCAGCCGCCGAGCGCGTCGAGCCGGCGCTGCTCGCGCAGCTTGCGCCCGGCGGCGTGCTGGTGGCACCGGTCGGAGGGCCGGGCCGGCAGGACCTGGTGCGGTTCCGCAACGGCAAGGACGGCTGGGAGCAGGAGTCCCTGGGCGGCGTGGTGTTCGTCCCGCTGCTGGGCGGGGTGCTCTGAGTGCGGCTTTTTTCCAGGCTGTACGATCGCACCCTGCAGTGGTCGCGACACCGCCACGCCGAGCGTTACCTGGTGGCTCTGAGCGCGGCCGAGTCGATCTTCTTCCCGGTGCCGCCGGACGTGATGCTGGCGCCGATGACGCTGGCGCAGCCCGAGCGCTGGCTGCGCCTGGCCACGGTGTGCACGCTGGCCTCGGTGATCGGCGGCGTGGTTGGCTACGCACTGGGTCACTTCGCGCTCGAGGCCGTGATGCCATGGATCGAGCGCGCTGGCCATGCCGATACCTTCGCGCGCGTGCACGCACTGTTCGAGCGCTACGGCTTCTGGATCGTTTTCATTGCCGGGTTCACGCCGATTCCGTACAAGATATTCACCATCGCCTCGGGCGCCGCCGGGCTGGCGCTGCTGCCGTTCATTGCCGGATCGCTGGTCGGGCGCGGTGGCCGCTTCCTGCTGGTGGCCGGGCTCATCGCCTGGGGCGGGGCGCCGCTGGAACGCGTGCTGCGTCGCTACGTGGAGTGGCTGGGCTGGGTGACGGTGGTGGGGGCGCTGGTCGCATGGGCATGGATCGAATGGAGCGGCTGAACTCGATCGGTACCGGCGCGGTACTGGTGCTGGCGCTGCTGGCGACCGGCTGCGGCGGCGGCCGTTCAGTGGTGGTCGAACCGGCCCCCGGAGTCACCCGGCCGGCGCGTCCGGCCCCACCGGCGCGCAGCGAGTACGTGGTCGCGCGCGGCGACACCCTGTACCAGATCGCATTCAGGCACGGGCTCGACTATCGCGATGTGGCCCGCTGGAACGGCATCGGACCGCCGTACACGATCTATCCGGGCCAGCGCATCCGGCTCGCGGCGGACGGGCGCAGTCCGCCGCCGTCCCCGGCGCGCACGGCTGCAGGGCCGACAACGCAGCCGCAGCGGCCACCGTCCGCGCCGGCCCGGCCATCGGCGACCGCGACGCCGACCC
>DASRZM010000034.1:0-40177 GCA_035686365.1 Lysobacteraceae bacterium
GGGCGCCTCGGCCTCCGGCGCCGGCCCGGTGCGGCGCTACGCGCTCGGCTTATCGCCGATCGCCGGCTTCGCCGACCCGCAGCGGCCCGACGAGACGCCGTTCCTGCACGTGATGTGCGCCAACGACGGCGGCCGGCCAGGCGCTGGTACAGGATATGGCGCATCGGGTTGAAGTACCGGTCGGCGTACGTTTTGGGGAACAGGTACTCTGGCCGCGGTGGCCATTGCAGGAGGACGGCATGCAGACCGACCAGAAGATCGATTACCTGGAACTGCCGGCGCGCGATTTCGACGCGGTGCAGAGGTTTTACGAGCAAGCCTTCGGCTGGACGTTCGTCGACTATGGGCCCGCCTATCGCGCCTTCAGCGACGGCAAAATCGAGGGCGGCTTCCGTCATGCCGACGCCCGGTCCACGACCGCGAACGGCGGCGCCCTGATCGTCCTCTACGCGGTGGATCTGGAGGCGACCAGGGAGCGCGTGCTGGCCAGCGGCGGGACGCTGCTGCTGGACATCTTCGCGTTCCCGGGTGGCCGCAGGTTCCACTTTGCCGATCCGAATGGAAACGAGCTGGCGGTGTGGTCGGACAAACCCGGATCAGGCTAGCAGGCTTTTATTCAACAACCTGTGCGCCGACCTCGATGCGGCGCTGGCCGCGGCGCTTCAGTCGCGGAAGTTGTCGAACTGCAGAGGCAGCTCGTAGTCGCCGGCGCGCAGCAGCGCCATCGCCGCCTGCAGGTCGTCGCGCTTCTTGCCGCTCACGCGCAGCTTCTCGCCCTGGATCTGCGCCTCGACCTTCAGTTTGGCCTGCTTCACGGCGGCGACGATCTTCTTCGCCACCGCCTGCTCGATGCCCTGCCTGACCGTCACCTTCTGGCGGGCGCCGGCGACGTTGGTCTCGACCTTGCCTTCGTCCAGGCAGCGGACGTCGATCCTGCGGCCGGCCAGGCGCTGGCGCAGGATCTGGCGCATCTGGTCGAGCTGGAACTCGCTGGGCGCCGACAGCTCGATGAAGTTCCCGGCAAGCTCGAACTTCGCGTCGGTGCCGCGGAAATCGAAACGGTTGACGAGCTCGCGGTTGGCCTGGTCGACGGCGTTGGTCAGCTCGTGCCGGTCGACTTCCGAGACGATATCGAAGGAGGGCATTGGATGGCCTGTGGCGCCGGGAGCGGCAAGGGTACCGGAGTGACCCGCCCGCGTGCAGGCAAGCCAGGCGCACGCCGGTCACGGCGGCGCCTGCGTGCGATACCGCACACACGCGCTGCCGGATCCGCGCTATGGTGGAGGGAGTACCCCGCCAGTGGCAGGCGACATCGCCGCAAAGGGGCGGAGGGGTCGATCTTACCCGGCCACGATGGTCGCGGTGCCCGCCTGGAGTGCGGGCCCGCCGCAGGGGTCGAAGGGAGACCTCATCCAAGCTAAGGACAACACCATGAACGCACCACGCGCTTTGATCGCAGTCGCGGCGCTGCTGTTCGCGTCGGCGGCCTGGGGCCAGCTCAGGCCCTTCCATGATTACGACATCGGGACCGAAGTCGAGGTCGTGACCACGGTCCGTGTACAGGCGAACATGATCGACGACTACCTGGAAGGCATCAAGCAGACCTGGGTGGCATCGGGCGAACTGGCCAAGTCGCTCGGCCAGATGAAGGGCTATGCCGTCTACATCAGCGAGATGCCGAACTCGGGCGATTTCAACATCGTGCTGGTCGAATCCTTCGCCAGCGGCGCCGATCTGGAGCCGTCGAAGGAACGCTACGACGCCTTCATGAAGGCGTGGGGCCAGGCCAACGAAGACAAGACCCGCGAGATCGTCAAGAACTATCCGGCGATGCGCGAGATCACCGGCCAGTACCGTCTGCGCGAGATCACCTTCAAGTAGGCGAGCGCAACATCGGACACCCAATCGCGACCGGCAGGATCCCGCGGGATCCTGCCGGCACTAGACCACCCCGAACACCAGGCTGGCGTTGGTGCCGCCGAAGCCGAAGCTGTTGGACATCGCCGTGCGCAAGCGCACTTCGCGGCTCTCCCGCAGGATCGGAAAGCCCTCGGCGCGCGGGTCCAGCTGCTCGATGTTGGCCGAGCCTGCCAGGAAGCCCTCGCGCAGCATCAGCAGCACGTAGATCGCCTCGTGTGCGCTGGCGGCCCCCAGCGAATGCCCGGACAGGGCCTTGGTCGACGACAGGGGCGGGCAGCGGGAGCCGAACACCTCGCCAATGGCCTCCAGTTCCACCAGGTCGCCGAGCGCGGTGCTGGTGCCGTGGGTGTTGATGTAGTCGACCGGTCCGGTCACGCCATCCAGTGCCATGCGCATGCAGCGCGTCGCGCCCTCGCCGGTGGGCGTCACCATGTCGGCGCCGTCCGAGGTCACGCCGTAGCCGAGCAGTTCGGCGTGGATTCGGGCGCCGCGGGCGCGGGCGTGCTCGAAGTCTTCCAGAACCAGCATGCCGGCGCCGCCGGCGATGACGAAACCGTCGCGCTGGGCGTCGTAGGGACGCGATGCCTGCCCGGGCCGGTCGTTGAAGTGCGTGGACAGCGCGCCCATGGCGTCGAACTGCGCGGTCATGCCCCAGTGCAGTTCCTCTCCGCCGCCGGCGAACACGACGTCCTGGCGACCGCTGCGGATCAGGTCGGCGGCGGCCCCGATGCAGTGCGCCGAAGTGGCGCAGGCCGCCGCGAGCGAGAAACTGACGCCGAGGATGCCGAAGGTGGTTGCCAGCGTGGCCGAGACCGTCGAGCACATCGTGCGCGGCACCATGTAGGGACCGACCCGGCGCAGCCCGCGCTGGCGCAGCAGGTCGGCGGTCTCGATCTGCCAGCGGCTGGAAGCGCCCCCGGAACCCGCGACCAGGCCGGTGCGCACGTGCCGGACCCGATCCGGTTCCAGCCCGGCGTCGGCGATCGCATCGCGCAGCGCGATCCAGGAATAGGCCGCCGCGTCGCCCATGAAACGACGGATCCGGCGGTCGATCTGGGCTTCCAGGTCGATCTGCGGCACGCCGGCGACCTGGCTGCGCAGGCCCAGTTCGGCGTACTCGGGGATATGCCCGATGCCGGAGCGGCCATCGCGGAGGGCATTGGCCACCGTGTCCAGGGTGTTGCCCAGGCACGAAACGATGCCCATGCCGGTCACTGCCACTCGGCGCATGCTCAGAACCCTTCCGTGGACGTGAACAGCCCGACCCGCAGCCCGCGGGCCTGGTAGATCTCGCGGCCATCCACGGACAAGTGACCGTCGGCGATCACCATCGACATGCGCTGCCGCAGGACCCGCCGCACGTCGACCTGGTAGCTCACCTGCTGCGCATCGGGCAGCACCTGCCCGACGAAGCGCACCTCGCCCACGCCCAGGGCGCGGCCGCGGCCGGGCAGGCCGCTCCAGGTCAGGAAGAACCCGGCGAGCTGCCACAGGGCGTCCAGGCCCAGGCAGCCGGGCATCACCGGATCGTCCTGGAAGTGGCAGGCGAAGAACCACAGGTCCGGGTGGATGTCGAGCTCGGCCCTGACGATCCCTTTTCCATACCGCCCACCGCTGTCGGAGATCTCCACGATGCGGTCGAACATCAGCATCGGCGGTGCCGGAAGGCGGCCGTTCTCGCGTCCGAACAGCTCGCCGCGCGAGCATGCGAGCAATTGGTCGCGGTCCAGGGAAGTTGCGGGGCTCATGTGCTTCCGGTGGCGTGGGGAACGCGGCAGTTTCCATGTTTGCGGACGCACCGGCAATGACCGGGATCCAGGCCCGGTTCCATACGCCTGCGCACGGTCTGGGCCCGCAGCAGCGGTACGATGGGTCGCGCCGGGTGCCGTTCGCATCGGCGTGTGCCCGGCATTTGGTATCGTCAGAATACAACCAGGAGAGGGGAGTATCCGATGAAACTGACCATCCGGACGATGGTGCTGTTGCCGCTGCTGGCGGTGGCGACCGCCGCGGTGGGCCTTGAGCCGGGCTCGGCCAGCGGCCAGTTCACGGTCAACGGCCAGTCCGTGGAGCTGCGGCATGCCTATGCCTACCGCGAGGCCAAGGGGTTCTACAACGACAGCGATCCGACCTGGACGCTGGTGTTCACGGCCGAACCGGTGGCCGCTCGCGATATCGACGACCACTTCCTGGACCCCTCCGTGCGCATCGGGCTGACCTTGACCTCGGAGTTCGGCGATCAGCCGGCACTGCAGGTGCTCTCGCAGAACCTGCGTAGCGGTTCATTCAGCCTGTCCGGCGGCGAGGATCCGGTGCTGGCGCTGGAGCACAGCGGCCCGGATGCGTTCTCGGGGCGGATCCACCATGCTGAGCCGCGGACCTTTTTCGAGGACACCTACCAGTACGACGTCACCTTCCATGCGGCGGTTTCGGACCCGGACGCACCCATCGGCGACCCGCTGCCGGCCGATGGCGGCCAGCCCGGGGCGGCCTATCGCGCCTGGACCAAGGCGATCCATGCCGGCGACATCGCTGCCCTGAAGCAGATGGTGGCGCCGGACATGGCCGCCGCGCTGGACGAGCCCGACGCCAAGGAGTCGCTGGAGTTCATGGCCCTGATGACCCCGCGCGAGGTCCGCATCGTCAGCGGCTCCAGCGACGGCGAAACCGCCGTGCTGCACATCGAGGGGACCATGGACGACCAGCCGGTCAAGGGCACGGTGACCCTGGTGCGCAATGGCGAGCACTGGATTCCCACCGAGTCCTCGGTGCAATAACGCGTCCGCGCGCGGAACGACTCCGGGGCTGGAGCCTTCCACAAAGAGCGTGAGCCCGCCGCGCGCGGAGGGTGTCAGTACGGCGCTGCGCCCATCGTCGAGGTGGTACAGACCGGCGCGACGGTCCAATTCGGCCACGTCCAGCGGAATCGGGTGCGCCGCGGCGAAGCCGTGTCTTTGCACGCTGCAGGCGCAGCCGATGGCGGCCAGCAGCAGGGTGACAGCGGCGACAGATACGCCAGGCAACTGCATTCGGAGCCCCGCTCACGGGAGGACGCGGCTCATACAAGCAGTGGGCGCGTGGTGTCGGCTTGAACGGATTTGATGTGGCGACGCAGCTGGGCCGGCGTGCTGTCGGCATACATGCGGCAGAGCCGGTTCAAATGGCTCTGGTCCGCCAGGCCCGACCCGGTCGCGACCATCGCAATGGGCTCGTCGCCTCCGAGCAGCGTCAGCGCCAGCCGCCAGCGCCATTCGCGGCGGAGTGCCGCCGGCGACATGCCATGGGACTGCTTCAAAGCACGGCTTGCATGCTCGGGGGACACTCCCAGGCGTTTCGCGATGTCGCCGATACTTGCAGTGGTCTGCCGAAGTTCCGCGACGAAGGCGCTTTGCCAGCCAGGCAGTGGCGCCCAGGCTTCCGGCGTTGCCGGTGCCAGCGAATCCAGAAGTTCAAGATCACCTGCAAAAATCGCCTCCGCCGTGCGCACGTCCTTCGCGCGCATGACCCGAAGCGAGCTGCCGGCAGCCACCCCGGCGAGGACCATGTTCATCGTGCGCACATCGTGGCTGCCGAACCGGTCACGATGGGCGTGATACGGGGGATGGATCAGCACTGTCCCTGCTTCGCAGTGCACCGGCCCGTCGGCGCTGTACTCGACGTAGGCGCCTTCCAGAACCATCGTTACATATGCGTTGCCATGCCGGTGCGTCGGCAACTCCGCTCCTGCCGCATGCCGTGTTTCGTAGCTGATCGCAGGGGTCATTCAACAGTCTCCGGACCGTGAAGTGGACCATTGCAGGCCAGTGTAACGACTACCGGCCCCCGACAACGGGTCGGCGCACACGCGTCCGCACGCTCTTCGCCTCAGCCGATCAGCGTGACCTCGTGGTCGGCTGCGGCGGCGAGGTCGCGCCCGTGCTGGCGGCGGGCCGCCTCCTGGCGGGCGTCGTCGATGGCGGCGATGACCGACTCGACGTCCGCCGGCGCATCGTCGAACGCGAACTCGCCGGTCAGTTCGCTGTCCGGGCGCAGTTCGCCGAGCTGGTAGAGCGCCCACATCTCGTCGGCATGGCGCGTTGCCAGCAGCTCCGGCGCGCAATGGCCCAGGCAGCCGGTCAGGTTGCCGACGTCGCGGCGCAGCATCGCCAGTGCGTTGTTGTTGCCGGCGGCGTCGACCACCTGCGGCAGATCGATGATCACCGGCCCGTGCGCCGACATCAGCACGTTGTAGGGCGAAAGGTCGCCGTGGATCAGCCCGATGCACAGCATGCGCACGACCTGCCCGACCAGGAAGCGGTGGCACTGGCGCGCCTGTCCGGGGTCGAGTGCGACCTCGCCCAGCCAGGGTGCCGGCGCGCCGTCGGCGCCGGCGATCAGTTCCATGACCAGCACGCCGTTGTAGTACCCGTATGGCCGCGGTACGCGCACGCCGGCATCGGACAGCCGGTACAGCGCATCGACCTCGGCGTTCTTCCATGCGGCCTCGGCCTGGAGGCGGCCGTAACGGGTGCTCCTGGACATCGCGCGCGACTCGCGGCTGCCGCGCGCGCGCCGGCCTTCCTGGTATTGGGCGCGGTGCTGGAAGCTGCGCTGTGCCATGTCCTTGTAGACTTTCGCGCAGCGCAGCTCGGTGCCGGCGCGCACGACGTAGACGGCCGCCTCCTTGCCGCTCTTGAGCGGCCGCACGACGGCGTCGATGATGCCGTCCTCGATCAGGGGCTGCAGGTCGCTGGGAATTCTCATGGCCGCGCGGTGGACGAAAGCGCGCAAGGGTACGCGCTTGCGCCGCCGGGCGCATGAACGGCGCCCTGCCGGCTGGTTTTCAACAGCCGGCTAGCCGGGATTGCGCGCGGTCACGAACCAGGTGCTCGACGGCGCCCAGACACCGTCATCGTGCGTGTACTTGTCCAGCACCCGGCTGAGCGCGGCGACGACCTGGTCCCTGCGCCGGGCGCCTTCTTCGCCGGCCAGCCGGATGATCTCGCCGGCAGGGCCCAGGTTCATCGCGAACTCGATCGCCTCGTCCAGGTCCCGGCCGATGCAGATGTCGGTGTCGAAGCGCTCGAAGGTGATGCGGTCGTAGCCGACCGCCAGCAGCATGTCGCTGACCATGTCGGGGCCCGCCATCGAGAACGGACCGGGGCCGCAGTGCACCTGGTCTGTGTCCTCGTGCGAGACCACCGGCACGATCTCCCGCACGCACGTCTCGGCCTCGTGCACCCAGGGATTGTCCTCGCGGCGGCGCCACACGATCATCGTCATCTCGCCGCCCGGCGCCAGCGCCAGACGGATGTTGCGCATCGCTGCACCAGGCAGGTTGAAGAACATCGTGCCGAAGCGGGCGAACGCGCGGTCGTAGGGGCCATGCAGGTCGTCGTACTGCACGTCGGCGACGAAGAACGTCGCATTCCCGACGCCGGCCGCGCGGGCCTCCTGTCGGGCGGCCTCGATGAAGTTCGACGCGCAGTCCACGCCGACGGCCTCGCCCTGGGGACCGACGCTGCGCGCGATCCGCTGGGTGCTGTCGCCGAACCCGCAGCCCACGTCCAGCACGCGCGCGCCGCGCGGGTGCGGATGCCGCGCGAGCGCCTCGTCGCTGTGACCGGACAGGCCCGACACCAGCAGGTGCTTGAAGCGGCAGAACTTGTCGAACAGGATCGTGTTCCAGGCCTCGACGACGATGGCGTTGTCGTCGCCGGGCGCATGCGCTGCAACCGGATCGGTGTTCATGGCCTGTCCCTCCGCGACCCATTCTGCCCCGCACCGGGCGGTGGCGCCACGGGGCGGCCGGGATCCGGTTCCGGGCGCGCGTCCAAGGCGCGAGAGCGGCCGCGCCGGCGTCAGCGCCGCCGGCGGCGCGATTTGGGCCTGGGCTTGGCCTTGATGTAGATGTTGGCGTGGCGCGAGCCTTCCTCCGAGCGGCGCTCGTCGATGTCGAAGGCGCCCGTGGTGCGCACCAGCTCTCCCAGCTTCTGGAATCCGTAGTTGCGCGCGTCGAAGGACGAATGCTGGTTGGAGATGCGCTGGCCGACCACGCCGAGGTTGGCCCAGCCATCCTCGTCCTCCACCGCGGTGACCGCATCGCGCAGCAGGGTGATCAGCTCGGCGTTGTCCTTGACCTCGGACTTGCCCTTGGCGGGCGCGGCGTCGGCCTCGTCCGGCGTGGGGGCGCGCAGGATCTCGTTGTAGGTGAAGCGGTCGCAGGCGGCCACGAAGGAGTCGGGCGTGCGGCGTTCGCCGAAGCCGTAGACCGTCAGGCCGGCTTCGCGGATGCGCGAGGCCAGCCGGGTGAAGTCGCTGTCGCTGGAGACCAGGCAGAAGCCGTCGAAGCGGTTGGAGTACAGCAGGTCCATGGCGTCGATGATCATCGCGGTGTCGGTGGCGTTCTTTCCGCGTGTGTATCCGAACTGCTGGATCGGCTGGATCGCGTGGCTGAGCAGCATCTTCTTCCAGCCGGCCAGGTTGGGGCTGGTCCAGTCCCCGTAGATGCGCTTGACGCTGGCCACGCCGTACTTGGCGATCTCGGCCAGCAGGCCATCGAGGATCGCCGGCGTGGTGTTGTCGGCGTCGATCAGGACGGCGAGGGTCTTCTGTGGCTGGTCGGGCATGCTGTGGGACCTGGTGGAGGAGGGCACTAGCGTAGCAGCGCGGGCCTGGCGTGGTCGCTCAGTTGCGGCGCCGCGGCGATGGCGGTCGCGGGCAACGCCCGCTCCTACAGGCGACCGGGGAGGCCGACCGAAGCGCTGTAGGAGCGGCCGTTGGCCGCGATCGGTGCGCCTGGTGGTCGCGGGCAACGCCCGCTCCTACAGGCGACCATGGCGCCGATCGAAGCGCTGTAGGAGCGGCCGTTGGCCGCGATCGGTGTGCCCCGGGCGCTCAGGGCCCGAAGCGCGGCTGCGAAAGCTCGCCCAGGAAGTGGCCGACCACGCGCGGCTCCATGGCGATCAGGAACAGCACGCCGTAGGCGGCGCCCCACAGGTGGGCGCTGTGGTTGATGTTGTCGCGCCGGGCATGCTCGGCCCAGATCGTGTAGCCCACGTAGATGGCGGCGAAGACGATCGCCGGCATCGGCACGAAGAACACCAGGAGCATCGACCACGGGTCCACCAGGATGTAGGCGAACAGCACCGCCGATACCGCGCCGGAGGCGCCCAGGCTGCGGTAGTTCGGATCGTTGCGGTGACGCAGATAGCTGGGCAGGATCGAGAAGGGCAGGGCGAAAAGGTAGAAGCCGAGGAACCCCAGCGGCCCGAGCCGGGCCTCGATGAGCCGCGCCATCGCGCCACCGAAGAAGTACAGCGTGATCATGTTGAACAGCAGGTGCTGCCAGTCCGCGTGCACGAAGCCGTAGCTGAACATGCGCCAGTACTCGCGTCCGCGCGAGACCGCCGGCGGCCACATCAGCAGTTGTCCGAGCAGGCGCGGATGGCTGAAGGCGTACCAGGACACCAGCGCGGTGATGCCGATCAGGGCGTAGGTGACGATCATGCAGGGGTTCGTGGGCCGAGCAGGCCGCTCATCCTAGCCGAACGAGGTGGCCGCAATCGGACCTCCGTGCCATTGCATCGATGCCACATCCGCTCCGAAGGCCGGTCCGCGAGGCGGGGACGGTTTCCGGGGCCGCCGCAAGTACATCCCTGTAGGCTGCGGACGCGCCATCCCTGGCGCGTACGCCCCCGGAAACCGTCCCCGCCCCGCGGTCCTCACGCTTCCGTTCCGTGTCGTCGTCGCCCTGTAGGAGCCGGCGTTGCCGGCGATCCGCAGTGCGACACCGCCCCACAAGGCGCGTGGGAGCGGCCCATGGCCGCGATCGGCACAGCGCCGGGCCTCAGGCTTTCGCTTCGGCCCCCGCACTTCGAGCGTGCGTGAACTCCACCAGGGCCTCGACCAGTTCGGCGATCTTGCGGCGGGTCTTGTCGTGGGTCAGCCTGCCGGCCTCGTCGAAGCGCTCGGCGGCATTGCCGATCATCACCTCGGGCCGGTTCAGCAGCTGCAGGTTCAGGAACACCGCGCACTGGCGCAGGTGGTACTGGGCGCGAGAGGTGCCCAGGTTGCCGATCGAGGCGCCCATGATCGCGGCGCACTTGCCCTCGAATGCGCTCTCGCCGTAGGGACGCGACGCCCAGTCGATCGCGTTCTTGAGCACGCCCGGGATCGAATAGTTGTATTCGGGGGTGACGATCAGCAGCGCGTCGGCCCCTGCGATGGCCTGCTTGAATCGGGTCACGACCTGCGGCGGTCGCTGTTCCTCGTCCTCGTTGAAGCCGGGGAAGCCGTCCAGGTCGAAGGTGTCGATCTGAATGCCCTCGGGCGCCAGCTCGACCGCCGTGCGCAGGGCGGCGCGATTGTACGAGCCTTTGCGCAGGCTGCCGGCAAAGCCCAGGATGCGGAAGCTCTCGCTCATGACCGGTCTCCGTGACAGTGCAATCCAGACACTGTCCGCCGGACCACCTGAAGAGCGCGTGGTCGCCCCGCAATTGCCCCACGCCACAGGGGCCCCGCCGAGGCGGTCTCTGTGGAAGCCGGCCCTGTGGGAGTGGCCCCGGTGGGAACCGGCTCCCACCGGGGCCGGCTCCCAAGGGGTGGAGTGCTACTTGGTGTTCAGGCCGATGCGGCCGGGCCCGGTCAGCACCAGCGCGATGGCCGTGAACAGGAACATGGCCTGCAGTTCGATCGCCCAGCCGCCGTTGGGACCGAGCAGCATGACCTCGCCGGCATGCGCCAGCGCGATCGCCACGATCATGTTCAGCGCGATCAGCGCCGCGCCGATGCGTGCATAGAAACCCACGATCAGCAGCAGCGGTCCGAGCACTTCGCCCAGGTAGACGGCATACGCGAAAAAGCCCGGCAGTCCCGCGCCCTCGAGCATGCCCTGGATGCCGTCGATGCCGCCGCGCAGCTTGGCGATGCCATGCAGCAGGATCAGGATGCCGAGGGTGAGCCGGAGGATCAGTTTGCCGATGTCCTCGGCCTTGTCCTGGTTCATGGCGCTCTCTCCGCGTCGGGGTGGCCGGGCCGATCATAGCCGAGCCTTGCCCGGAGTCCAGCAGGGCCGTCGCTGGCGCTTTGTGCAGGCAGTACGTGCAATACGGAGCGCTGGGCGGAACGCTCGGCGATGGACGCAAGCCCGGCCGGAGGCAGCGCGTGGAGCCGAACCTGCGATGGGTCGCGGTGGGTCCGCGGCGCGCAGCTCAGCCTTCGTGCGGACCCAGCAGCGGCGCCAGCGCCGGCCACACGTGCTCCAGCAGCCGCTGCTGCGCCGTGGCATTGGGGTGCACGTTGTCGGCCATGAAGGCGGCGCGCTCGGTGGCGATGGGCTCGAGCAGGAAGGGCAAAAGGGCGGTGCCGTAACGCTGCGCCAGATCGAAGTACATGGCGTGGAAGGCATCGGCATACTCGGGCCCGTAATTGGGCGGAATGCGGATGCCGATCAGCAGCACGCGTGCGCCGGCCGACTGCACGCGCTCGATCATGGTGGCGAGGTTGGCGCGCGCCTGCTCCAGCGGCAGGCCGCGCAGGCCGTCGTTGGCACCGAGCTGGATCGCGACCACGTCCGGCGCGTGGCGCCGCAATTCGCCGGCGATGCGGGTGGCGCCGCCGGCCGTGGTTTCGCCGCTGACGCTGGCGTTGACCACGCTCCAGCCCGATTGCCGCTCGTCCAGGCGCTCGGCGAGCAGGTTCACCCAGCCCTGCTCGGCCGTCAGGCCATACGCGGCCGACAGCGAATCGCCCATCACCAGCAGCGTGCGGGCGCCCGCCGGTGCGGCCAGGAGCATGACCAGCAGCACGCCCGCCAGCAGCCGCATCACTTTAAGCTCAAGTGCGGCGGGCTTGCGAATGTGGCGCCCCGGCCGCATCTGGAAAGCTTCCATGTGCTTCAGTTTCCGTTTTCGACCGCGCCCGACGGCGCCAGGGAGTCCAGCGCGTGCATGGTATCGCCGAGCCGATGAATTCTTCCGAACCCGCAGGGCAGCTCGCAACGCCCGCCGTGGAAGCCGCCGGCCTGGGCAAGCGCGTGCCGCTGCCAGGCGGCGAGCTGACCATCCTGGCCGACATCGACCTGGCGATCGCAGCGGGCGAGGCGGTGGCCGTGGTCGGCGCCTCGGGCTCGGGCAAATCCACGCTGCTGTCGTTGCTGGCGGGCCTGGACACGCCCAGTAGCGGTGAGGTGCGGATCGCCGGCACTGCCCTGTCGCAGCTGGACGAGGACGGCCGTGCGCAGCTGCGCGGCGAACGTGTCGGCTTCGTGTTCCAGGCCTTCCAGTTGCTGCCGTCCCTGACGGCGCTCGAGAACGTGATGCTGCCGCTGGAACTGGCCGGGGTGCGCGACGCCGAGGCGCGCGCCCGCGGCATCCTGCAGCGGGTGGGGCTGGACCAGCGGCTCGGCCACTACCCGCGGCAGCTTTCGGGGGGCGAGCAGCAACGCGTCGCGCTCGGGCGCGCATTCGTCACCCGGCCGCAGGTGCTGTTCGCCGACGAACCGACCGGCAACCTGGACACCGTCACCGGCGAGGCCGTCATCGAACTGCTGTTCGAGCTCAACGCACAGGCCGGCACCACGCTGGTGCTGGTGACCCATGACGAGCACCTGGCGCGCCGCTGCACACGCACGCTGCGACTGGACGCGGGCCGGCTGGTGGGCCCATGACCGCGCCGCTGCGGCTGGCCTGGCGCTTCCTGCGGCGCGACCTCGCCGCCGGCGAGGTGCGGGTGCTGATCGCGGCGCTGGTGCTGGCGGTCACCGCGGTGACGACGATCGGTTTCGTCACCGATCGCGCCGAGCGCGCGCTGGCGCTGGAGGCCAACCGCCTGCTCGGCGGCGACGCCGTGCTGCGCGCCGACGAGCCCATCGCGGACCCGCCGCGGGAACTGGCCGCACGGCTCGGCCTGCGACAGGCCGAGACGCTGGCCTTCCCCAGCATGGTGCGCGCCGGCGAGGCGCTCAAGCTCGCCGAGATCCGCGCGCTGGGCGAAGGCTACCCGCTGCACGGCGCCTACGCGCTGCTGCGCGAGCCCACCGGGGAACCGTACCGGGCCCGGGACGTGCCCGGGCCGGGCTCGCTGTGGCTCTCGCGCGCCGGTGCGCAGGCGCTGGGCGTGGGCGTGGGCGATACCCTCAAGGTCGGCGCGCGCGAGTTCGCGGTGGCCGCGCTGGTGGCGCAGGAACCGGACAACGCGCTCGACTACTTCAATGTCGCCCCGCGGGTGTTCCTGCGGCGATCGGACGTCGAATCGACCGGACTGCTGCAGGAAGGCAGCCGCGTTGGGTACCGGCTTGCGGTCGCCGGCGAGGGCGGTGCCGTGCAGGTATGGGCCGACGCGGTGCGCGACGCGCTCGAGCGCGGCCAGCGGCTGGAGACCATCCAGGACGCGCGGCCGGAACTGCGCAACGCGCTCGAGCGGGCAGACCGTTTTCTCGGGCTGGCCGCGCTGGTTTCGGTCGTGCTGGCGGCGGTGGCCGTGGCGCTGGCGGCGCGCCGCCACGCCGCACGCCACCTGGACGCCTGCGCCGTGCTGCGCTGCCTGGGCGCGAGCCAGCGCACGATCCTGACCATCCATGCCGGGGAACTGGTGCTGCTCGGTGCCCTGGGCAGTGCGCTGGGCGTGGCCGCCGGCCATGCGATCCAGGCCGCCCTGGCGTACTGGCTCGCCGACCTGATGAAGCTGTCGATCCCCGGTGCCGGCGCGTTGCCCGCCTTGCAGGGCCTGGCGGTGGGCCTGGTGGTGCTGATCGCGTTTGCGCTGCCACCGGTGCTGGCGTTGCGGCGCGTGCCAGCGCTGCGCGTCTTGCGGCGCGAACTGGGCGAGGTATCGCCGGGTGCGGTGCTGGTGGCAGGCGCCGGCACCGCCGGCGTGGTCGCGCTGCTGTGGTGGAAGGCGGGCTCGGCGACCCTTGCCCTGGCCGTGCTGGCGGGCATTGCCGCGACGCTCGCGGTCCTGGGCCTGCTCGGGTTCGGCCTGATCGCGCTGCTGCGGTCCGTGCGCACGCGCCTGTCGGGACCGTGGCGCTTCGGCCTGGCCAACGTCGGTCGCCGACCGGCGGCCTCGGTCGCGCAGATCGCCGCACTGGGTCTGGGACTGATGGCGATCCTGCTGCTGACCCTGGTGCGCACGGACCTGCTCGAGCGCTGGCGCGCCTCGCTTCCGGCCGATGCGCCCAACCGCTTCATCATCAATGTGCAGCCCGACCAGGTCGAGGGCGTGCGCGAGGTCCTGGCTTCCAGCGGCGTCTCCGATCCGGTGCTGTATCCGATGATCCGCGGGCGCCTGATCGAGGTGAACGGCGAGCCGGTGCGCGGTGCCGACTACGGCGAGCGCGGCGACCGGGCGCGGCGGCTGGCCGAGCGCGAGTTCAACCTGTCGTGGACGGCCGACCTGCGCGGGACCGACAACCGCATCGTGGCCGGCAGGTTCTGGTCGCCGCAGGCGCGCGGCAGCGCCGAGGTTTCGGTCGAGCGCGGCATCGCCGAGGCGCTGGGCTGGGCCGTGGGCGACCGCGTGGCTTTCGACATCGCCGGACGGCGCTTCGATGCCGAGGTCACCAGCCTGCGCGAGGTCGAGTGGGAGAGTTTCCGGCCCAACTTCTTCGTGGTGGCACCGCCGGGGACGCTGGAGGACTACGCCGCGAGCTGGATCACGGCCGTGCGCGGCGATGCCGGCCTCACCGCCGCGCTGGTGCAGCGCTTTCCCAATGTCACCGTGATCGACGTCGACGCCATCATCGACCAGGTGCGTGCGATCGGCGACCGCGTCGCCCTGGCGATCGAGTACGTCTTCTACTTCACGCTGGTCGCCGGGCTGCTGGTGCTGGTGGCGGCGGTGACCGCGACCCAGGACGAGCGCCTGCTCGAGGGCGGCGTGATGCGGGTGCTCGGGGCCAGCACGCTGCAACTGCGGCTGGCGCATGCCTCGGAGTTCGCCGCGATCGGCCTGCTGGCCGGGCTGACCGCGGCGATCGCCGCAGCGGTGCTCTCGGGCGTGATCGCCACGCAGGTGTTCGACCTGCGCTGGCAGCCGGACTGGCGGCTGGCACTGGTCGGCGGCGGCATCGGGCTGGTGGCGGTGACACTGGTGGGGTTGACCGCCACGCACCGCGTCGTCGCCGCGCCGCCGTCCACTACCTTGCGGGCGTTGCAGGGTTGATCGGGGGTGGGTCCAGTGGCGGTGCGAGGCGCGCGCCGCCGTCCACCCTGCACGCTCAGGGAACCGGAGCCCAGGCGTCCTCGCCCAGCCAGTAGTCGATCGGCTGCGGCCGCGCGAACAGGTAGCCCTGGCCGTATTCGCAGCCCATCTCCTGCAGCGTCTGCCGCTGGTGCTCGGTCTCGATGCCCTCGGCAACGACCTCCATCTCCAGCGAGCGTGCCAGCGCGATCACCGCCCTCACTACCGAGGCGCTCACGCGCGCGGTCTCGCCGTCCTCGGCGAGGCCGGCAACGAAGCTGCGGTCGATCTTGAGCACGCGCAGCGGAAAGCGGTGGATGTGGCTGAGCGAGGAATAGCCGGTGCCGAAGTCGTCCAGTGCTGCATGCACGCCGGCCTTTTGCAGCCGCTGCAGCATCGCGCCGAGCTGGTCGGGGCTCTGCAGCAGCGCGCCCTCGGTCACTTCGATGCGGATTGCGTTCGGTTCCAGGCCGGAGGCGGCGATCAGCTGCAGCAGGCGGGTGTCGAAGTCGCTGTTCGCGAAGTGCCGCGGGGACACGTTCAGCGCGACGTAACCGCCGTCGCGGAGCAGGCTCCGGGCGGCGCGGCAGCTGGCCTCGAACACCTGCCAGTCGATCGCTTCCAGGACGCCGCTGTCCTCGGCCACCTGGACGAAGGACCCCGGCGCCAGCATTCCACGTTCGGGGTGGTACCAGCGCAACAGGGCCTCGTAGCCCACTACGCCGGCATTGGAGAGCCTGACGATCGGCTGGAAGTGCGGGTGATACTCGCGGCGGTGCAGGCCCCGGCGCAGGTCCCCTTCGGCCGCGAGCAGGTCCAGCGCCTCGCGGTACAGATTCTGGTCGAACAGCTCGAAACGGCTGCGTCCGCGTCCCTTGGCGCGGTACATCGCGGCATCGGCGTCGCGCAGAAGTTCCTCGGCGGTGTCGTACCGGTCGTCGGCCAGCGCGATGCCGACACTGACCGAGCTGCTGATGTCGTGCTCGCGCGCGCGCATCGGCTGCGCCACGGCTCCGATCACGCGCCGGGCCATGCCGATGGCCGTGTCTGCGTCGCCTGCGTCCTCCAGCAGGATCGCGAACTCGTCACCACCCAGGCGCGCGACCACGTCCGGCTCGCGCACGCAACCGGTCAGGCGCCTTCCGATCTCCTGCAGCACTTCGTCGCCGGCCAGGTGGCCAAGACTGTCGTTGATGACCTTGAAGCGGTCCACGTCCATGTACAGCACGGCAAAGCGGCGCTCGGGCTGGCGTCGCATCCGCGCCAGGATGCGCTCGAGTCGGTCGTGCAGGTAGCGACGGTTCGGCAGGCCGGTCAGCGCGTCGTGCATGACCTGGTGCTTGAGCTGGAGTTCGGCCTGCTCGCGCTGGGAGATTTCGTGCCGCAGTTCGGAGGTGCGTTCCTCCACGCGCTGTTCGAGCCGCGCATTGGCCGCGCGGAGCGACTGGGCGGCGCGCCGCCGCTCCAGGGCGGTGGCAATGTGATAGCTGACGAAGGTCAGCAGTTCCTGGTCGCGCGGTCCGTAACTGACCTCGGTGGTGTAGCTCTGGACCGCAACCACCCCGATGACCGCTTCGCTGCCGGTCAGCGGTACGCCCAGCCAGCAGTGCGAGGGCGGACCGGAGGCGAGGATCCCGCCCTCGAGCTGGTTGCGGCGCACTGCGACACGGTCGGCCAGCAGCGGCGCGCCGGTCCGGATCACGTATTCGGTCGATCCGAGTCCCATCGGTCGCGACGGGTAGTCGACCTTGAGCTCGTCCACGTGGTAGGGGAACTCCAGCATGTTGCCGTCTTCGCTTATCAGCGCGATGTAGAAGTTCTGCGCATTGATCAGGCCGCCGACGATGCCGTGCACGGCAGCGTAGAACTCCTCCATGCTGCCGTCCCCGCTGGAGAGCTCGGCAATCCGGTACAGCGCGGCCTGCAGCCGCTCGCCGCGTTGCCGTTCCTCCACTTCCAGGCTCATCACCCGGTTGGCGTCGGCCAGTTCCCGGGTGCGGCTGGCCACGCGCGACTCCAGCTCGAACTGGGACTGCTTGCGCTCCAGTGCGGTGAGGATGTGGGTGGCCACGAACGAGAGCAGGGCCTGGTCTTCGTGGGTGTAGCGCGCGCCCTCGACATAGCTTTGCACGACTACGGCGCCGCACACCACGCCGCCGCGCAGCATCGGCACGCCGAGCCAGTCATGGCTGTCGGCGCCGTGGATCGTCAGCGGGCCGGAAACCTGCTGGGCGAGCTCGGTCGTGGTGCCCATCAGCGGGCGGCGGTCGCGCACCAGGTACCAGGTCAGGCCGCGCTCGATCTTCTTGAGCGGCAGCCACTGCGCCGAGTCGAGCAGATCGCGGTCGATGCTGTCGACGAAGTAGATGAAGCGGATGGCGTCGCGCCCGGTGTCGTACAGCGCGATGTAGAAGTTTTCCGCGTACATCAGCGAGCCGATGATGCGGTGCACGCCGCGCAGCAGTTCGGGCATGTCGCGTTCGGAGCCGGCCAGGTCGGCGATCGCGAACAGCGCGCGCTGGAGCCGCTCGGCCTGTTCCAGCCGCGCGACCGAGCGCCGGAGAGCAACGGTTTCCAGAGCCTCCCCGATGCGCGCCCGCGCGGTATCGAGCAATCCGTCCAGGTGCGGCGAGCGGACCGGGTGGGCGTTCTCGTGGCGCAGGACCAGGACGGCAGTCGCAGTCGAATCGTTTCCGGTGAGGGCAAAGGCCTGCAGGCGGCCCTGCACGGCATGGCCGGACGCCGAGGCCAGGGCCGCGTCGGCCACCGCGATGCGGTCGGTGGCGACGACCCGTTGCGGGCACGAGTGCCGCTGCGCCGGCCAGTCGGTGGCCCACAGCACGGTCGCCTCCTGGCACAGCCCGAGGCCTTCGGCGTGGGTGGCGATGGCCGCAGCCACCGACTCGACGTCCGCTGCCAGCAGCAGTTCGTTCCGGAACGGTGCGAGCATCCCACCGGAGTCCGGGTCGGGCGTGGGCTGGGGATGGATGAGTCGTGATGACATTCGGGGCGACCTGCACGCAACGGCCGCCCACCGTGGCTGGCAGTGCGGCTTTCATTGGAGGCTAGCGCCGCGCACGCAGGCGGCGTCGTGACGCAGTCGCCGCATGGCCCCGGAGCGCCCGATCGCTGTTTCGAACCGTGACCGGGCCCGCGTGCCGCACGCGACCGGGTTCACGCCGGGACTTCGGTTCCGTACCCGTTTCCGGCGATCTGCACGAGGTCTGCCGAGCGATGCCGTGCTCAGTCCGGACCGGTCGGCGCCAGGCGCACGGGCAAGGGCACGTTGCACAGCTCCACCCGCCCGACCGGATCCAGGAACCAGGATTCGCGGCGGTGGCGGCGGGCTGCGATCAGCGCGCGGAAGGTCTCGGTGTCGGTGCGCAGGGACTGCAGCGGCAAGCGCTGCCTGCCGGGCAGCTCCGAGCCCAGCCGCACCGAGTCGATGCGAACGCGCTGGTCCGGTTTCTCGTAGAAGCCCAGCGGCCCGGTCCCGCGCGGCAGCGTCGCCAGGTGCTCGATGCCGTGCACGACGCGACCGACCAGGGTGATGTTGCGGTCCAGGTGCCGCGGGGCGTGGCCGATCACCGCGTAGAGCTCGGCGCCGCTGCCGCTGTCGGCGGTATCGCCGCGGCCGGCGCCGACCATCCCGTAGCAGTGCGCCAGCCAGACCCGTCCGCTGGCCGGATCCCAGCCGACCGGGAATCCGGACGCGAACCCGGCGCGGGGCGCATAGATGTCGCCGTCGGGGACCGGCGTGATGCGCACTCCCGTGCGCGCGCGGTCGAACTCCGGCGGCAGCGATCGCCGAGCCTGCTTCATCGGCCGGGCACGCTCCGGATCGTCGCCCTCGGGATCGCCCCACTGGACCACGTAGTTGTCCTGCGAGCGCACGATCGCCAGGCCGTCGAACCAGTGCTCGCGGGCCAGCGCAACTATGTTGGCCGCGTGCGCTGGGGCGAAGTCATCGGCCAGCTCCACGACCACGCGTTTGCCGCCGAAGTCCAGGTACAGCAGGTCGTCGGGGTCCAGCGTGCGCCAGTCGGCGTCGCTGGCGGCGGCAAGGACCTCGGCGGTGGTGGGTGTGGCTGGCGGTTCTTCGGCTGCACACGGCGCAATCAGCGCGCACAGCAGGGCGGTGGGGACGAGTCGGCGCATGGCGGATCCGGAAGGCGGGGCTCGACCGCCAGCATCGCGAGCGCAGCGTGCGGCGGTCAAGCCTTCACGGACACGACTCCAGCGCGGGCAGGCCCGCCTGCAGCGCGGGCGAGAGCCAGCAGTGCGATCCCAGCGCCCGCAGTCCCGCCTCCGAGAACCGCCGGCGGTACCAGCCCGCCGGGCGCGCGTGGAAGCCCTCCAGGTCGCCCTCGATGTCGTCGCCGCGGCAGTAGGTTTCCAGGAAGGCCACGCCGTGGCACAGCTCGGAAAAGCCGCGCAGCCCGGCCCGCAGCTCGGCGGCCGGCAGGTAGTGCATCAGGTCGGCGCATACCAGCAGGTCGAAGGCGGCATCGAACCGCAGGTGCTCCAGGTCGGCGAATCGCGCCGGGCGCAGGTTGCGCCGGCGGCCGTGTCGCGCGATCGCATGCGGGCTCGGATCCAGCCCCAGGTAGCGGCAGCGCGGGCGCAGCCGCAGCAGCGGCGCACGCCAGTCGCCTTCGCCGCAGCCCACGTCGAGCACCGAGCGCAGCGGCCGGCCGAGATGGAACTCGGCGCTCGCCACGGCCAGCGCCACCTTGCGCTGCGTCGCCGGTCGCCGCGCCGTCCGGCGCGCCGGATCGCGGTACCAGCGTTCGAAGTAAACGGCGTCGTACTGCTTTGCCATTGCGGGCTCCGGTCGGGGTCCCTGTGAACGGGTGCCGGACCGTTCTCAGGGTGGATCCAGCGCCGGCTCCTGCAGGGCCGAGAGCTGCTCCTGCAGCTGTCCGATCAGCGACTCGAACCAGCGCGGCTCTCCGAACCAGGGAAACGCCGCCGGGAAGGCCGGATCGTCCCAGCGCTGCGCGATCCAGCCGTTGTAGTGCAGCAGCCGCAGGCCGCGCAAGGCTTCGATCAGGTGCAGCTCGCGCAGGTCGAAATCGCGGAACATCGAGTAGCCCTCCAGCAGCCAGTCCAGCTGGCTGCGCATGTCCTCGCGGCTGCCGGACAGGAACATCCACAGGTCCTGCATGGCCGGTCCGGTCATGGCATCGTCCAGGTCCACGATGTGCACGGCATCTTCGCGCCACAGCAGGTTGCCGGCGTGGCAGTCGCCGTGCAGCCTCAGCGTGGTGACGGCGCCGGCCTGCGCGAAGCGCGCCTGCACCGCCACCAGCACCGCCGCGGCGATGCTGCGGAAGGATTCGACCAGGTGCGGCGGCAGCCAGTCCCCGGCCAGCAGCACCGCGACCGGATCGCGGCCGTAGCGGTCGACCGTCAGCGCGGGCCGGTGCTGGAAGCGGCGCACGGCACCGACCGCGTGCAGGCGACCGAGCACGCGGCCCAGGTAGCGCAGGGTATCGCGGTCGCCCGGTTCGGGGGCATGGCCGCCGCGCAACGGGTACAGGGCAAACCGATAGCCGCCGTGGCGATGCAGCGTGGCGCCGGCGACGTCGACGGGTGCGACCACCGGCAGCTCGGCGGCCGCCAGTTCAGCCGCGAAGCCGTGCTCTTCCAGGATCCCGGCGTCGGACCAGCGCGATGGGCGGTAGAACTTGGCGACCAGTGCAGCGGCGTCCTCGAGCCCGACGCGATAGACGCGGTTCTCGTAGCTGTTGAGCGCCAGCACCCGGCCGTCGCAGGGAAAGCCCAGCGACTCCACGGCATCGAGCACCCGCTCCGGCAGCAGGTCGGCGAACGGTCGCGGATGGGCGGTCGGCATCGCCCGATGCTACGCGATCGCGCCGCCGGGATCGCGTCGACGCGGGGCAGCAGCGATCCGGAGGACGGCCGAGCGCCGGGGAACTTGACCGATATCAAGAAAGACTCGTGCCCCGGGGCGTACAAAGGCGGTGGGACAGTGCGCAAGGTACGCCGCGGCCAGGGATCGGAGCGCGGCTGTGCTGCCCGGGGTTGGAGAAGCCGTCCGCTACCTTGCGGACGCCTGCAGGAGACTGGGCGATGGCCGGAAGACTGCGGCGGACGTGGACCTGGTTGCGCTCGCCCAGCAGCGGCGTGGCGGCCGGGACACTGCTGCTGGTGGGGGCGATCGTGGCCGGCGTGGCCTGGGGCGGGTTCAACAGCTTCCTGGGCTACAGCAACACCCTGGACTTCTGCACCTCGTGCCACGAGATGAAGGCGTTCGTGTACGAGGAGTACAGGGAGCGGCCGCACTTCGCCAACGCATCGGGCGTGCGCGCCATCTGCAGCGACTGCCATGTGCCCAAGCCCCTGATCCCGAAACTGCACCGCAAGATCGTCGCCACCTTCAACGAGGTGCCCAAGCACCTGATGGGCACGATCGACACGCGCGAGAAGTTCGAAGCGCGCAAGCCGGTGCTCGCGCAGAACGTCTGGGACGAGATGAAGGCCGACGATTCGGCGGCATGTCGGACCTGCCACACGAGCGATGCGACAGTGCTGGCCCTGCAGAAACCGCGCGCACGCGGACAGCACGAGGACGCGCTTCAGAGCGGCGAGACCTGCATCGACTGCCACAAGGGCGTCGCCCACGCCCTGCCGGAAGGCTACGAGGCGCGCGCCACCGAAGACATGGAAGAGGAAACCGATTTCGAGCTGTGAGGACGCTCTGCGTCCCCAACGGCAGGACCCAGGAGGCATTACAGTGAACATCCGATTCCGAATCACCATGGCATCGCTCGCGGCTGTGCTCGCAGGCGTGGTCGCCGGCCCGGCATGTGCGGTGGACTGGAACACGGTCCCCGAGACCCAGGTCGTGCTGTTCTATCCGGGCCAGGCGTCGTGGGAATGGGCGCTGACCGAGCGTGACCACAGCGGTGCGCCCAAATTCCGCGAAGGCAAGGACTGTCGCGGCTGCCACGACGGCGAGCAGGCCGAGATGGGCACCAAGATCGTCGCCGGCGGCCCGCTGGAGCCAGGCCCGATCGCCGGCAAGTCCGGCAGCCTGGCGCTGGGCGTGCAGGTCGCGCGCGACGCCGACAACCTGCTGCTGCGGCTGCGCTTCACCGGCGCAGAGGTGTCCTCGAAGTCGATGGACCCGGACGTCCACGCCAGGGTGACGGTCATGATCGGCGATGCCAGCGTCAAGGAATCGATGCGCGCAGGCTGCTGGGCCAGCTGCCACGACGATCTGGACGGCATGCACAGCGCGCCGGCCGGAACCGAGCTGACCAAGTACCTGGGCGCTTCGCGCAACAAGCTCTCGCGCCAGGGCGGAGGCAGCGATTACAAGTCCGACGAGGCGCTGCAGGCGCTGATGGCGCAGGGTGCCTTTCTCGAGTACTGGCAGGCGCGGCTGAACCCGGGCAAGCCCGCCGAGGCCTCCAGCGGCTACGTGCTGGCCAGGCGGGAGCAGCACGCCGCCCCGGTGGTGGCGGCACAAGCCACGCAGGACGGCCGGCAGTGGACGGTCGTGCTCACGCGCCCGTTGCAACCGACCGGCACCGGGCAGAAGAAACTGGCGCCCGGCACGACTTATGCGATCGGATTCGCGGTGCACGACGATCACGCTGCGCACCGGTACCACTTCGTGTCGCTCGAATACACCTTTGCGCTCGATGCCGGCGAGGTCGACTTCGTCGCCAAGCAGCAGTAAGCCTGCGGACCCGAGGAGATGCGCGCCATGACCGCGAACCGGAAGTCGAAGGCAAGGGTGAAAAGGGCGCTGACCCTGCTCCCGGCGCTGGTGTTGCTGCTGGCACTGCCGACATCGGCAGTCGACCCGCAGTCCGCCGGGACCGGGTCGGCGGCCCCCGCCTCCGGCACTGCCGGCGATGCGCTCAGGACCTGCACGCGCTGCCACGACGAGAGCGATCCGTTTCCGGTGCTCTCGATCCTCAAGACCCGGCACGCGGTCATGGCCGATCCGGACACGCCGTTCGCGCGCGAAGCCTGCGTGACCTGCCATGGCGCCAGCGCGGCGCACATGGAGGCGCCGGCCGACGCGGCCGAGCGTGCGGCGCCCGACATCGTCTACGACGGCGCCCATGCCAGCACGGCTGCCGAGCAGAGCGGCGTGTGCGTCGACTGCCACGCCGGCGGCGACCGCACGCACTGGCGCGGCAGTGCGCACGAGTCCGAGGAGGTCGCCTGCAGCAGCTGCCACGTGATCCATACCGGAAACGACCCGGTGCTGGCCACCGAGACCCAGCCCGACACCTGCTTCCAGTGCCACAAGCGGCAGCGTGCCGAGACCCGGCGACCGTTCACCCATCCGATCCGCGAAGGCGAGATGGCCTGTACCGGGTGCCACAACCCGCACGGCTCGGCCGGGCCGTCGCTGCTGACCGAGACCACCGTCAACGAGACCTGCTACGACTGTCACGCGGAAAAGCGCGGCCCGTTCCTGTGGGAGCACCAGCCGGTTCGCGAGGACTGCACCCACTGCCACCGCCCGCACGGATCGGTGCACGCGGCGATGCTGACCAGCCGCGGACCGTTCCTGTGCCAGCAGTGCCACCTGGCGCAGTTCCATCCCAGCACCGCGTACAGCGGCACCGGACTGCCCGGCGAAAGCGTTCCGTCCGGCGCCCAGCAGATGCTCGGCAAGAACTGCATGAACTGCCATTCGCAGGTGCACGGCTCCAATCACCCATCGGGTGTGCGCAAGACCCGCTGAGCCACCGCTACAGGACGAGGTGGACCATGAAGAACCTCAGATTCCAACGCAGCCCGCTTGCCCTGGCGCTGGCCGCGGCGCTGTTGGCCGCTCCGGTCGCCGGCACCGGGCAGGACGAGTTCACGCTCGATGAGCCGACCAGGCCGCCCCCGGACCCGGAGGTGGTCGCCGAGCTCACCCAGGTCCGCAACTGGGTCGAGATCGGCGCCGGCTGGGTCAGCGACGACTCGTTCCGGTTCGGCCGTTACAACGGCCTGCAGTCCGAGGGTGGGTACGGAGTCCTGAGCCTGGAGTACCTGCAACGCGGTCCTTACGACGGCGACGACGCCACCTACCTGCACGTGAGCCTGTCGGACCTGGGCCTGGAAACGCGCGAGGCCGCCATCGAGTATGGCCGTCAGGGGGTGTTCGAAGTCCGTGCCGGCTACGACGGCATGGCCATCTACCGCAGCGACTCGGCCCGCACGCCCTTCAACGGCGCCGGCGGCACCCGGCTCACACTGCCCGCCGACTGGGTGCCGGGCAGCAATACCGCGGGCATGACCAATCTGCTGCCGAGCCTGCGCGGGGTGTCGCTGGAGCAGCACCGCCAGCGCGCGAGCATCGGTTTCGACCGGCACCTCGCCGGAGCCTGGACGTTCTCCACCGATTACAGCGAGGAGGATCGCAGCGGCCTGAAGAGCATCGGTGGGGTGATCGGCAACTCGGGCGGCAATCCGCGCGCGGTGCTGTTGCCCGAGCCGATCGACTACCGCACCCGGCAGATCGAGGCCACCGCGAGCTACGCGGCGCCGCGCACGCAGCTGCAACTGCGATACCACGCCTCGCTGTTCGACAATTCCAATGCCGGCCTGGTGTGGCAGAACCCGTACTCGGCGATCTCCGGGTGGGATCCGACCGCAGGGTTCCCGGACGGCTTCGGCCAGCTCGCCCTGCCGCCGGACAACGAGTTCCACCAGGTCAGCGCCTCGGGCGGCTACGACTTCGGCAGGGCCACCCGGCTGACCGCCGATCTCGCGCTGGGCCGGATGACCCAGGACGACGATTTCCTGCCCTACACGGTCAACCCGGCGCTCGCGGCCGGCATCGTGCAGCCGCTGCCGCGCTCCTCCCTGGACGGGCAGATCGACACGGCCGTGTTCAACCTGCGGCTGAGTTCGCGCGCCGGCTCGCAGCTGCACTGGAACGCGAGCTACCGCTACGACGACCGCGACAACCAGACCCCGCGCGACGAGTACGTGTACATCGGTGGGGATTCGCAGCAGCAGGATGCCCGGCTGGAAAGCAGCCGGCGCCGGTTCAACGAGCCCTACAGCTACCGCGACCAGCGCCTGCGCCTGGACGGCGGCTACCGGTTCTCCGGTGGCGGTGGCCGGCTGACCGGCGCGGCCGAGCACCGGCGTACCGAGCGGACCTTCTCCGAGCGCGAGGAAGCGCGCGAGGACACCTTCAAGCTCGGCTATTCGAACCACTTCACCGACCGGTTCGGACTCAGCGCCCGGCTGAGCCGGGCCGACCGGTCCGGGTCCACCTATCACGGCGAGGAGCCGTTCCATTCGAGCTATTCGCCGGACTACGTGGCCACCGTGTCGGGCGGGTGGGAAAACATCCCGGGCCTGCGCAAGTTCCACCAGGCCGACCGCGATCGCACCCAGTACGCGCTCACCGCGCAGTTCACGCCATCGGAGCGCTGGGCGCTGTCGCTGGATGCCCAACGCACCGCGGACGACTACGACGCCTCCGAGTTCGGTTTGCAGGAGGCCGACATCCGGGCGCTGACGCTCGACGCCAGCTACACGCCGTCGACGGCGTGGTCGGCGCATGCCTGGTACAGCCGCGAGAACCTGGACTTCGACCAGGACGGGCAGAGCATCCAGGGCGGCGGAAACCGGATTCCCAGCTCCGAGGATCCGGGCCGCGCCTGGAGTGCGGCCCATCGCGACCGGGTCGACAGCGCCGGCGCCGGCTTCGACTGGTGGCCGATCGAGCGCCGCCTGCGGCTGGGCGCCGACCTGCTGCACGTGCGCAGCAGGGGCGACATCGACGTGGTCACCGGCGCGGCGCTCAGTTCGGCGCCGCTGCCGACGGTCGAAACCAGGTTGCGCTCGCTGGGCCTGCGCGGCAGTTACCGCCTGCGCCACAACCTGGCGCTGAACCTGCGTTACTGGTACGAGTACTACGACTCCAGCGACTGGGCGCTGGACATCCCGGAAAACCAGCTCGCCAACGTGATCCTGCTGGGCGAAAGCAGCCCGGACTACCGCGTCCACGTGGTGACGGCCTCGGTGACCTTCACCTTCTGAAGTTGCCGGTACCGGAGACAGCAGCGGGCCGGCCCACGGGCCGGCCCGTTGCACATGGTCATTGGGCTTCCTCGCGGTCGTCGATCAGGATCCAGGCATCGAACTGCGCCGGCGTGATCAGCAGGATCCGGTCCGAACCGGGCTGCAGTTGATCCGAGGAGAACTGGCCAACGAACTGCGCATCCTGGCCCCGGTGATCGCGCTGACATTGATCGCCGTGGCGATCGCTGCGACCCTGGTCTCGCGACGTCTGGCGGCCCCGCTCACGGCGTTGGCCGAACGCATGACCCAGTTTGCGCCGGACCGCCCGTGGCAACCCTGGCGCACCTGGCGCCCGGACCCGCGCGCCAGTGGAGCTGATCCTGCTTCACTGCAGCAGCCGGCGCCCGAAACGGAAGTTGTCGCGCCAGTAGGGCCCGTCCAGGGAGTCCAGGCGCACCGTGCCGCCGCTGTTGGGCGCGTGCACGAAGCGGTCTTCGCCGACGTAGATGCCCACGTGGTCGATCTCGCGACCGCCGGCGAAGAACACCAGGTCGCCGGGGCGCAACCGTGCGCGGCCGACGCGCGGCAGTTCGAGCGCCCCGATCTCGGCCGAACGTCGCGGCAGGGCCAGCGCCAGCGTGTCGCGGAACACGTAGGCGACCAGGCCGCTGCAGTCGAATCCGCCCTCGGGCGTGTTGCCGCCGTAGCGGTAGGGTGTGCCGACCAGGCTGATGGCCCGGAAGATCACGGCGTTGGGGTCGCCGGCGACCGGGGCTTTCATGGGCGATGCGTGGCGCGAGTGCTGCACCGGTGCGCAGGCGTGCACGAGCATCAGCGTGCCCATGACGGCGGCCCATGCGAACCAGGCGCGGATGCGATCCATGCTGCCGAAGGTTCCGCATCTCCGGCGTCGATGTCAACGCGAACGCGAGCTCGTGTTCAGGTCGGCATTCAAGCCCGCACCCGAAACCGGCGCGGCGGAGCCGAGTCCAGACCATCGGAAACGGGGAGGGCGGCCCCGCCCGGCACGCCGGGTTATCCTGCGCGCCCCACAGGTTCGAACCCGGGACAGCCCGATGCAGGTCGCCAAGGACACGGTGGTGCGGTTCCATTACTCGGTCGCCGAAAGCGCCGGGCAGGCCATCGAGGACTCGCGGGATCGCGGCGATCCGATCGCGATCCTGGTCGGGCACCGCAACATCGTCGCCGGGCTGGAGCAGGCACTGATCGGTCGCGCGGCTGGCGAGCGGTTCGCGGTCGTGGTCGCGGCGGCCGATGCCTACGGCGAACGCAGCAGCCCGGCGTTGCAGCGCGTGCCCAAGAAGTACTTCCGCGAGCCTGCGCGGCTCCGGCCGGGCATGGGCACGGTGCTGCAGACCGCGCACGGGCCGCGCATGGTGACGGTGGTCAAGGTCGGCATGTCGGTGGTCGACATCGACCTGAACCATCCGATGGCAGGCAAGGACCTGGAGTTCGATGTCGAGATCCTCGAGGTCCGCGCGGCCTCGGCGGAGGAGCTCGAACACGGTCACGCCCACGGCAGCGGCGGCCAGCAGCACTGAATGCCCGGTCACGGTCTGCGGGAACGATCGTCGATGATGGGCGCCGGGGGAGGGGGAACGACATGCACACAGGCAACGCCGGGGCGAAGCGGGTGTTGAATCCGGAAATCGACGCGCCGGCCGGCCCGTACGGGCCACTGGCGCCGGAGCGGCGCATCGCCGCGCTCGATGCCGCGCGCGGCTTCGCGCTGCTCGGCATCTTGCTGATGAACATCGAGTTTTTTACCCGGCCCCTGGTGGGCTTCGTGCTGGGATTCGACACCACGCTGCATGGCGCCGATCGCGACGCCGGCTGGCTGGTGATGGCCTTCGTGCAGGGCAAGTTCTGGACGCTGTTCTCGCTGCTGTTCGGCGCCGGTTTCGCCCTGATGCTCGAGCGCGCGCAGGCGCGCGGGCGCTCGTTCTTTCCCTTGTACGTGCGGCGGCTGACGGTGCTGCTGCTGATTGGTCTGGCGCATACGCTGCTGATCTGGGCCGGCGACATCCTGGTGATCTACGCGATGGCCGGATTTGTGCTGCTGGTGCTGTTCCGCTCCACGCCGGTGGCGCGGCTGTGGAAATGGGGGCTGGCACTGTACCTGGCGCCGCTGCTGCTGATGTGGCTGCTCGCCGGTGGCATCGAGGCCGCGCGCATGGCCGCGCCGGAAGAGTTCGCCGAGATCCAGGCCGACGCGGCGACCCAGGAAACCGAGCTGCGCGAACGCTACGTGCGCGATGCGCGGACCTACCAGACCGGCAGCTTCGCGCAGGTGACCGCGCAGCGCGCCCGCGATTCGGCCATGCAGGCCGGATGGCTGCCGATGATCCTGCCCAGCGTGCTGGGCGTGTTCCTGATCGGCGCATGGATGCTGCGCACAGGAAGGCTGCGCGAGCCCGAACGCCACCGCGGCTTCCATCGACGCTGCCTGCTGCTGGGGCTGCCGCTGGGCGCGCTGCTGGCCGTGCTGGCAATGCGCTACCTGGTCGGCGTGCCACCGCTGATGCCCGGCGTCGAGCAGGCGTTGGGCATGTCGCTGATGGGCGTGGCCAGCCTGCTGCTGTGCCTGGCCTACCTGTCGGCGCTGATCCTGCTGGTGCTCGGCCCGCTGCCGGCGCTGGCACACTGGCTGGCGCCGGTGGGCCGCATGGCGCTGAGCAACTACCTGCTGCAGTCGCTGTGCTTCACGCTGCTGTTCTACGGCTACGGCCTGGGACTTTGGGGGCAGGTGTCGCGCGCCTGGCAGATTCCGCTGGCGCTGGGATTCTTCCTGGCCCAGGTGCTGCTCAGCCGCTGGTGGATGACACGCTACCGCTTCGGGCCGGCCGAATGGCTGTGGCGAACACTGACCTACGGCCGCAGGCCGGCGATGCGTCGCCTCGTCACCGCCCAAGCCCCTTGCCCGTCGGGAGAAGGGTTGGGGTGAGGGTCCGGCCCGGAGTTCGGCACGGACCGTCGCGACCTGGCTGTGCGCCCTGATCTACGGCCTCGCTCCCGTCGGAAGCGCGGAGCGCGGATCAGGGGCCGTCGGACGCGGCGACTTCGCCGCGGATCCGCGCCAGCCGCGCGTCCAGGTCGCTGCGCGCGTGCCAGCGACCGGCCACCATGACGCCGACGATGCGCCGGGCATGGCCGATATCGGTCAGCGGGTCGGCCTCCAGCAGCACCAGGTCGGCCTCGTGTCCGGCCGCGACCTTGCCGCGCCGGTCGCCAACGCCCAGGTGTTCGGCGCTCGCGACCGTGCCGGTCCGCAGCGCCTCGTAGGGGCTCAGGCCGGCCTCGACCATCAGCGCCAGCTCGCGATGCGTGGAAAAGCCCGGCACGTTGAAGACCTGCGGCGCGTCGGAGCCCAGCAGCACCGGGACGCCGCCACGGTGCAGGGCAAGCAGCAGTTCCCGCCGCAGTTGCAGGAACCGGCTCGCATCGGCAGCGTCGGTGCGCGCCTGCATCGACTCGCGCGAGCGCTTCCACTGCGCCAGCGTCGGCGCCGGCACGTAGGCCATCTCGTCGCGCTGCAGCAGCTCTTCCATCGCAATGCCGCCCAGCAGGTTCACCATCAAAGTTTCGGTCGGCGTGACCGCCGCGCCCGCCTTGCGGGTGGCCTCGACCAGCGCGTGGATGCGTTCGCGTTGCGCCTGCGCGACCACGTCCAGGCCGAAGAAGCCCGGGTCCCGGCTGCGCGCCGGATCCTCCGGCGGCAGCAGCGCCCGCACATAGCCGTCCATGTGCTCGATGCAGCCGAGGCCGGCCGCGAGCGCGTGTTCGAGCGGTACCGAATCGGGAACATGGCCGGTTACCGGAATGCCGACCGCCCTGGCGCGCGAGACGATGGCGTCGAACTCGTCCGCCTCCAGCCCCGGGTGCAGCTTGAGCAGGTCGTAGCCGTCGCGCTTCTGGCGCCCGACCATCTCGATGGCCTGTCCGGCACCGGTGACCGAATTGCCGTTGAACGAGGGCCCGGAGGTGTACAGCCGCGGTCCATTGCGCCGGCCCGAGGCCAGCTGCGCCCGCAGCGACAGGTGGCCGGGCTCGCCGAGCACGCCGCGCAGGGTGGTCACGCCGTTGACCAGGAACAGGTCCAGCGCGCGCTCCACGTCCTGGCTGCGGGCCAGCGGCGGGACGTGGGCGTGCATCTCGGCCAGCCCCGGCATCAGGAAGCGTCCTTCGCCCTCGATGACGCGTGCACCCCTGGGGATCGGAACCAGGTCGGAAGGTCCGAGCTCGGCGATCGTGTCCTCGCGCACGATCACTGTGTGCGATTCGAGGCGGCGCTCGGAGTCCATCGGGATCACGGTGACGTCGCGAAACGCCACGGTCTGGGCCGGTGCGGCGGCGGAGGCCAGGACGAGGACAATCGGGAACAGGGCGGTCAGGCGCATGGGGTCTCGCTCCGTGGTCCGGTGGACCGGAATTGTCGCCCATATCAGCGCATCGGAAAACATTCATCTTCCGTACAATTGCGCGATGCACGGAACCGCGAGGCAGGATGTCGTCGTCGTGGGCGCAGGCGTGATCGGCCTGGCCTGCGCCCTGGAACTGCTGGTCGAGGGCAGGCACGTGGTCGTGCTGGAGCGTGAAAGCATCGGTGCCGGCGCCTCGCTGGGCAACTGCGGCACGATCACGCCCAGCCACGCCTACCCGCTGGCCCAGCCGGGAACGCTCGGACGCGCGCTGAAGTGGATGTTCCGGCCCGATGCGCCGCTGTACGTCAAGCCGCGCCTGGATCCGCAGCTGCTGGGCTGGATGCTGCGCTTCGCACTTCGCTGCAATCGCCGCGACGCCATGCGCACCGCCGCGGTGAAGGCACAGCTGCTGCAGGCTTCGCGGCGCTGGCTGCCGCAGCTGCTCGAGCGTGAGGGGATCGACTGCGGCTTCGCGGCCTCGGGGCTGTGGGAGGTCTATCGCGACCGCCGCGAGTTCGAAGCGGACACAGCCGCTGCCCGCTCGCTGTCGGAACTGGGGATCGAATGCGAGCTGCTCGACGAGGCGCAGGCACGGACGCTCGAGCCGGCGTTGCTGCCCGGGCTTGCCGGCGTGATCGTGTTTCCGGGCGATGCGGTGCTGCGCCCGGATCGACTGGTCGCGGGGCTTGCGCGCCGCGTGCGCGAGCGCGGCGGCGAGATCCGCGAGGGCAGCTCGGTGCTGGCGGTGGAGGCTGCCGACAACGGCGTGCGCATCGCCACCGGGGACGGCCCCGTGCTCGCCGGCCAGGCCGTGATCGCCACCGGTTCCTGGTCGCCGGAATTCGCCGCCCGGTTGGGCGTGAAGCTGCCGATCCAGCCGGGCAAGGGCTACTCGATCACCTACGCCCCGCCGCAGCCGGCGCCCCTGCGCCCGCTGGTGCTGCGCGAGCGGCGCGTGTGCGTGACCACCTGGGCGGACGGGTACCGGCTCGGCAGCACGATGGAGTTCTCCGGCTACGACCGGTCGCTGAACCCGCTGCGCCTGGACGCGCTCGAGCGTGCCGCCGCCGAATACCTGGTGGCCCCGTTCGGCCCACGGCGGCTGGAACAGTGGTGCGGCTGGCGGCCGATGACCTGGGACGACCTGCCGATCATCGGTGCCGTCCCCGGAAACCGCCGGGTCATGCTGGCGACCGGTCACGGCATGCTGGGCGTGTCGCTGGCCGCGGCGACCGGGCGGATCGTCGCGGCGCTGCTTGCGGGCCGCAGCTGCGAGCTCGATCCTGCCCCGTTCTCGCCCGCACGGTTTGCCTGACCATGACCGACGTCTACGACCTGATCGTGCTGGGTGCCGGTTCCGGCGGCATTGCCGGGGCGGTGCGCGCGGCCCGCCACGGCGCCCGCGTGGCGGTACTGGAGCCCGGTGCGATCGGCGGCACCTGCGTCAACGCCGGCTGCATCCCGAAGAAGGCGATGTGGCTGGCGGCGGAGCTGGCGCAGGCGCAGCACCTGGCGCGCGACTACGGCTTCGGCATCGAAACCGGCGTGCTGGACTGGCAGCATTTTCTGGCTGCACGCCGGCGCTACATCGGCAACATCCATCGCAGCTATGCCGAGCGCTTCGATGGCCTGGGCATCGAGCGGGTCGCCGAGCGCGGGCGCTTCGCCGACGACGGGACGATCCTGGCCGGCGACCGCACGCTGCGCGCTGCGCACGTGCTCATCGCCACGGGCGGGCGGCCCAAGCGCCTGCATTGCGCCGGCCAGCAGCACGGCATGGTCTCGGACGACCTCTTCGGGCTGGAGCAGGCGCCGCGACGCGTCGCCATTGCCGGCAGCGGCTACATCGCGGTGGAGTTCGCCGGCGTGCTGCACGCGCTGGGCAGCCAGGTGGAGATCTACGTGCGCGGTACGCGGCTGTTCGGCGTGCTCGACCACGAGCTGTCCGACTCGCTCGACGCCGCGCTGCGCCAGGACGGCATCGTGGTGCGCTACGAATCGGAGATCGTCAATGCCGAGCCTTCCGCGCACGGCTACCGCCTGGATTGCGGCGACGGCTGCAGCGAGGACGGTTACGACGCCCTGCTGTGGGCGGTGGGGCGGGTTCCCAATACCGGGGACCTGAACCTGGCGGCCGTCGGCGTGGGCGTGGACGGCGACGGCCACGTGCAGGTCGACGATCGCCAGGACACCACCCGCGATGGCGTCTACGCGGTCGGCGACGTGACCGCGGCACCGGCGCTCACGCCGGTGGCCGTGGCGGCTGCGCGGCGCCTGATGGATCGCATCTTCGGCGGCGATCCGGACTCGAAACTCGACTTCGAGTGGATCCCGACGGTGGTGTTCTCGCACCCTCCGATCGGCACCATCGGGCTCACCGAGGCCGATGCCAGGACCCGTTTCGGCGAGGCCGTGCGCTGCTATCGCAGCCGCTTCCGGCCGATGCGCACGGCCTTGCCCGACCGGGTGACGCGCTCGTTCATGAAACTGGTGTGCGTGGGCGAGGACGAACGCATCGTCGGCCTGCACATCCACGGTGACAGCGCCGACGAGATGCTGCAGGGTTTCGCCGTGGCCGTGCGCATGGGCGCCACCAAGCGCGACTTCGACGACACCCTCGCCATCCACCCGACCTCCGCCGAGGAACTGGTGCTGATGTCGTGAGCTTGGCGCTCCGGTGCGTTCGCTCCGTAGGCCGCCCAGCGGCCCTCGCGCGCCCGATCGTTGGAGCCCGTGCTCCGGGCGATCGCGGCCATGGGCCGCTCCCATGCCGCTCCGAAGCGCCACGCCGCATCCCGATGTCCTGCAGGAGCGGGCGTTGCCCGCGATTGACGCAGCATGGTTCATTGCGGCATCCCGATCGCGGGCAACGCCCGCTCCTACACCGCGGGGGGGTGCGGCGTGGCGCTTCGGAGCGGCGTGGAAGCGGCCCATGGCCGCGATCAAGATCCCGCAGGTTCCGATTCCCACCGTCCGCCCCGAGATGCGAGCCTTTTCCCGAGTCCCGAGTCCCGAGTCCCGAGTCCCGAGTCCCGAGTCCCGAGTCCCGACTCAAACCTCTAGCGTGGCCAGATCCCCCTTGCGCTCCAGCCACCCCTTGCGGTCGCCGGCGCGCTTCCTGGCCAGCAGCATGTCCATCACCTCGGACGTTGCCGGAATGTCATCCACGGTCAGCTGGACCAGTCGCCGCGTGTCCGGATGCACCGTGGATTCGCGCAGCTGCGAAGGATTCATCTCGCCCAGGCCCTTGAAACGCGTCACGGTGAGGCTGCCGCGGATCTTCTCGCGCTCGATGCGCTCGACGAGCAGGCGCTTTTCCTCCTCGTCCAGGGCGTAGAACACGTGCTTGCCGACATCCACGCGGAACAGCGGCGGCATCGCCACGAACACGTGGCCGGCTGTGACCAGCGCGGGGAAGTGCTTCAGGAACAGCGCCGCGAGCAGGGTGGCGATGTGCAGGCCGTCGGAGTCGGCGTCGGCCAGGATGATGATCTTGCCGTAGCGCAGGCCCTCCAGGCGGTCGCTGCCCGGATCGCAGCCGATGGCCACGGCCAGGTCGTGCACCTCGTTGGACCCCAGCACGGCGCCCGAATCGACTTCCCAGGTGTTCAGGATCTTTCCGCGGATCGGCAGGATGGCCTGGAACTCCTTGTCGCGCGCCTGCTTCGCCGAGCCGCCGGCCGAGTCGCCCTCGACGATGAACAGCTCGGTGCGGGACAGGTCCTGGCTGGTGCAGTCGGCCAGCTTGCCCGGCAGCGCCGGTCCCTGGGAGATCTTCTTGCGGACGATCTGCTTCTCGGTCTTCAGCCTTGCCTGCGCACGGGTGATCGCCAGCTGCGCGATCTGTTCCCCGGTTTCCACGTGCTGGTTCAGCCACAGGCTGAAGGCATCGTGCAGCGCGTTCTCGACGAACGCCGCGGCCTGGCGCGAGGACAGCCGCTCCTTGGTCTGGCCCGAGAACTGCGGGTCGGTCATCTTGACGCTGAGCACGAAGGCCAGGCGGTCGAACACGTCCTCGGGCGCCAGCCTGACGCCGCGGGGCAGCAGGTTGCGGAAATCGCAGAACTCGCGAAGCGCAGTGGTCAGGCCCGAGCGCAGGCCGTTGACGTGGGTGCCGCCCAACACGGTCGGGATCAGGTTGACATAGCTCTCCTGCACCAGCTCGCCGTCCGGCACCCATGCCAGCGACCAGTCCACGGCCTCGGTGTCGCGCGCCAGCGCCCCGGTGAACAGCCGCCCGGGCAGCGGGTCGAGGTCGGCGAGCATGCCGGCCAGGTAGTCGCCCAGGCCGTTCTCGTAGTGCCAGCTGTCGCGTTCGCCGCTGGTCTCCTCCAGCAACGTCACCGTGAGGCCCGGGCACAGCACGGCCTTGGCGCGCAGCACGTGTCGCAACGCGCGCAGCGCGAACTTCGGCGTGTCGAAATACTTCGGCTCCGGCCAGAAGCGCAGGCGCGTACCGGTGTTGCGCCTGCCGACCGTGTCCACCACCTCCAGTTTCGAGGTCGGCTCACCGTGGGCGAAGCTCATGCGGTATTCGTTTCCGTCGCGCTTGATGAACACTTCGAGCCGCCTGGACAGGGCGTTGACCACGCTGACGCCGACGCCGTGCAGGCCGCCGGAAAAGGTGTAATTGCGGTTGGAGAATTTTCCGCCGGCGTGCAGGCGCGTGAGGATGAGCTCCACGCCCGGCAGCTTCTCCTCTGGATGGATGTCGACCGGCATGCCGCGGCCATCGTCGCTCACCTCGCAGGAACCATCCGCGCACAGCACGACCTCGATCGTGCGGGCGTGGCCGGCCAGGGCCTCGTCCACCGAGTTGTCGACCACTTCCTGCACCAGGTGGTTGGGGCGCGTGGTATCGGTATACATGCCCGGTCGCCGCCGGACCGGCTCCAGGCCCGAGAGCACTTCGATGTCGGCGGCGTTGTACCTGGAGCTCATCGTGGACGGGATTCGGGCGCTGGTGCGCAGCGGCGCGATGGTGGACGCAGGGGATGGCAGGGTCAAGGTCGCGCGGGTTGCCGCTGGAACCGCGACCGGTAGAATCGTGCCTGAGGACCGGGGTGCTGGACAGGGCCTCGGCCCGCCCCGTTCACGATCGACCCGAGCCAGGGGGACGCCCGATGAAGAAACGTCTCTTTCCGATCCTTGCGGCCGGCATGGCGATCCTGCTCACGCTGCCTGCAGCGGCAGCGGACCGGCTGCCATTGTCCGTGTTCCTGAAGAACGACACGTTCACCGCCATCAAGATCTCGCCGACCGGCAAGTACCTGGCCGCCACCGTGCCGGTGGAGGACAAGACCGTCCTGGTGGTGCTGGACCGCGACACCATGGAGCAGACCGGGCTGTTCAACCTGCGCGGCCGCACCCACGTGGTCGACTTCTGGTGGGTCAACGACGAGCGTGTCGTGATGAGCGTCGGGGAGAAACGCGGGCGGCTGGAGTTGCCCAGGCCGACCGGCGAGCTGTACGCGACCAACGCCGACGGAACGCGCCAGGAAGTGCTGGCCGGGTTCCGGGCCGGAGGCGACACCAATCCGGTGGGCACGCGCATCCGTGGCAAGGCGAACGAGAACGTCTTTGCCGTGATGGTCGATCCGCTGCCCGAGGACAAGGACAACGTCATCGTCGGGATCTACTCCGGCGGAAGCCTGGCGGACGAACCGGTGACGACGGCCGAGCGCATGGACGTCTACAGCGGCTACCGCGTGAAGATCACCACCGCCCCGGAGCGGCGCTCGCAGTTCCTGACCGACCACAAGGGCCAGGTCCGCTTCGCAGTCGGGGCCGGCGCCGACAACAAGAGCAAGCTGTACCACCGCGCCGACGACCGCTCGGAGTGGAAACTGCTCAATGACCATGCCCGCAGCGGTTTCGACATGTACCCGGTAGGGTTCGGCGAGGATCGGCGCACGGCCTACCTGGGTGCCCAGGAGATCGAGGGCCCGGACGCGATCTACGCCTACGACACGGTCACCGGTGAAATGAAAAAGGTGCTGCAGGACGACAATACCGAGCCCTACCGCATCCTGTATTCGCTGGACCGGCAGTCGGTGATCGGCGCCGCCTTCATGGACCCGGTGCTGCGCCACGAGTTCTTCGACCCGGTCCAGACCGACTCACGGCTGTACCGCAGCCTGGTAGCGAGTTTCCCGGGCGAGTCGGTCCTGATCGACTCGGCCACGCGCGACGGCCGGTTCGCCCTGCTGCGGGTCTTCGGCGCGGGCAACCCGGGTGACTACTTCGTGTTCGACACCGGGGCGAAGAAGGCCGCGCACCTGGTGTCCAGCCGCGCATGGATCGACCCGGCGGCGATGGGCGAGGTGCGGCCGATCTCGCTGAAGGCCCGCGACGGTCTCGACCTGCATGGCTACGTGACCTTGCCGCCCGGCTCCGACGGGAAGAACCTGCCGATGGTGGTGAACCCGCACGGCGGTCCGTTTGCGGTGCAGGACATCTGGGCCTTCAACGACGAGGCCCAGATGCTGGCATCGCGCGGCTACGCGGTGCTGCAGGTGAACTTCCGCGGTTCCGACGGCTACGGCCTCCAGTTCGAGACCGCCGGCTACAAGCAATGGGGTCGAACGATGCAGGATGACGTGACCGACGCCACGCGCTGGGCGATCGCGCAGGGCATCGCCGACAAGGACCGCGTCTGCATCTACGGCGCCAGCTACGGCGCCTATGCGGCGCTGATGGGTGTGGCCAGGGAGCCGGATCTGTACCGCTGCGCGGTGGGTTACATCGGCGTCTACGACCTGCGGCTGATGCATTCCGATGGCGATATTCCGCAGCGTCTGTCCGGCCGCAACCTGCTCGAGGACATCCTGGGTTCGGAAAAGCTCGACGAGTATTCACCCACGCGGCTCGCAGCCAGGATCAAGTCGCCGGTGTTCCTGGCCGCCGGCGGCGAGGACGAGCGCGCGCCGCTGAAGCACACCAGGGCGATGGAATCCGCCCTGAAGGCGGCCGGCGGTTCGGTGGAGACGCTGATCTACCCGACCGAAGGCCACGGGTTCTTCAACGAGGCCAACCGCGAGGCGTTCTACACGCGCCTGCTGGCGTTTCTGGACCGGCATATCGGCCAGGCCCGCTCGACCGCGGCCAACTGACGGCTGCGTCCGTACACGCGGTCGGTGTCCGGACCGGCCTTCACGGTGCGTCCAGGTAGTGCACCGAGAACAGCCCGTCGGGGTCGGTCCAGACCTCGCGCGGGACGAAGCCCGCCTGTGCCGCCAGCGCCTGGAACCCTTCGATGGAGTACTTGCACGAGTTTTCGGTGTGGATGCGTTCGCCCGGTGCGAAATCGAAGCCGCGGTCGCAGATCCGGACCCGTTGTGCCACGGTACTTTCCAGGTGCATCTCCACCCGGCTGCGCACCGGGTCGAAGAACGCCACATGCGCGAAGCGCCGCGGCTGGAAGTCGCTGCCGAGCTCGCGGTTGATGTGCGTGAGCATGTTCCGGTTGAATGCCGCGGTCACACCGGCGGCATCGTTGTAGGCGGCGTCGAGCACGGCCGTGTCCTTGACCAGGTCCACGCCCACCAGCATGCCGCCGCCGGACAGGCGCTGGGCCCAGGCCCGCAGGAACGACACGGCCGAGACCGGCTCCATGTTGCCGATGGTCGAACCGGGGAAGAATCCGACCAGGCGGCCTTCATCGCCGTCGCCGTTGTGCAGTGGCAGCGACTCGTCCTCACCGTAATCGGCGACAATCCCGGTCACCGGCAGCTCGGGAAACTCCCGGGCCAGTGCCGTGACCGCGTGCTTGAGCTGTTCGCCGGAGATGTCGATGGCGACGTAGCCCTCCGGATCCTTGAGCACACGCAGCAGGGTGCGCGCCTTCCGGTGCGAACCCGATCCCAGTTCCACCAGCCGGCAGCCCTCGCCCAGGGTGGCGGCGATCGCGCGCCCGTGCTCGTGCAGGATCGACAGTTCCGTGCGGGTGGCGTAGTACTCGGGCTGCTCGCAGATGCGTTCGAACAGCCGCGATCCCTCGGCGTCGTAGAACAGCCAGGCCGGCAGCGACCTGGGCGTGGCGGACAGCCCTGCGAGCACGGCGTCGCGGACGCTGTGCAGGTCCGGCGACAGGTCGATCACGGTGGCGTTGGGCAGCAGCGTGCCGGGTACGGCGTTCAAGCCTGGTCCTTGGCGAGCCGCAGCCCGCTGTACTGCCAGCGCGCGGCCGGCGGGAAGAAGTTGCGGTAGCTGCTGCGCACGTGGTCGCGCGGACTCGCGCAGGATCCACCGCGCAGCACCATCTGGCCGGACATGAACTTGCCGTTGTATTCGCCGGCCGCGCCAGTCAGCGCGCGGAAGCCCGGGTAGGGCGAATAGGCGCTTGAAGTCCACTCCCAGACGTTGCCGCCGAAGCACTCCACCGTCACCGGTGCCGGCTCCAGCCGTCCGTCGTCGGCAAAGGCACCGGCAAAAACGCGCCCGCAAGCGACCGCTTCCCATTCCGCTTCGGTGGGCAGACGCGCGCCGGCCCAGCGCGCATAGGCGTCGGCCTCGTAATAGCTCACGTGCGCCACCGGCTCGGCCGGGTCGATCGCGACCGGCCCGTGGACCGAGTACCGCTGCCAGCCGGCGTCGCCGCGGCGCCAGTACAGTGGCGCCTGCCAGCCGCCGGCCTGCACCGCATCCCAGCCGTCGGCGAGCCACAGCGTGGGGTCGCGGTAGCCGGCGGCCTCGATGAAGGCCAGCCAGTCGCCGCAGGTGACCGGCCGGCTGGCCAGCGCGAACGGCTCCAGCCACACGCTGTGACGCGGTCGCTCGTTGTCGAATGCGAAGTCCGGTCCCTCGGCCCCGATCGCCACTGGTCCGGCGGGTCCGTGCGCGATCCAGCGCAGTGGCGGGTTGGCGCCCGCGGTCGTGCGCGCGGGTGCGACCCGCCAGGCTGGCGCCAGCGGATTGTGCGAGAGCAGGTGCTTGAGGTCGGTGACGAACAGTTCCTGGTGCTGCTGCTCGTGCTGCAGGCCCAGTTCGACCAGGGCCTGCGCCGGCGTGGCGGGGTCGGTGGCCAGAAACTCCAGCATCCGCACGTCGACTTCCGCGCGGTAGGCGAGCACCTGCTCCAGCGAGGGGCGGGTCAGCAGGCCGCGCTGCGGCCGCGGATGGCGCTCGCCCAGCGCGTCGTAATAGGAATTGAACAGGTACAGCCAGTCCGGCCGCAGCGGCGCCAGACCGGCGTGGGGCTCCAGCACCATGACCTCGAAGAACCAGCTGGTGTGCGCCAGGTGCCACTTGCCGGGGCTGGCATCGGGCATGGACTGCACGGCCAGGTCCTCGCCCGAGAGCCCGCGCGCGAGTGCGGCCATGCCGGCGCGCACGGCTCGGTAGCGCAGCGCCAGCGGCGGTGCGGCGGCCGGCGGAGTCGATGCGACGGGTGCGAGGGGGTCGGCGATCATCCCGGAGTCGGTGTCGGTGCGGCCCAACATCCGACCTTAGCATCCGCGCCCGATGTCGTCATCGCGTGTGGATCCCCGGATGCCACCCAAGGTGCTGAAGCCCGCGAACCGCCACGAGCCAAGTGCCGGGGTCCGGGAGCGCCTGCGGGGACGTTGGCGACATGGATGTCGCCAAAGAGCCCCCATGGACGGGTTCACGGCGTTCCCCGCAGGCGCTCCCGGACC
>DASRZM010000035.1:0-2512 GCA_035686365.1 Lysobacteraceae bacterium
CAGGTGGGTGCCGAGCGCGCCATGAACCAGGCCCTGCACGGCAGCTGTCATGTCCCGATCGCCGGCTATTGCGAGCCCCGTGGCGCGCTGCTGCACCTGACCGGGCTGGTCGGCGACGCCGGCACCGGCGAGCTGGTCCGCGCCGAGGCCCAGGACCGCGATCCGCGTGCGTTGGGCGAGCGCGTGGCGCAACTGCTGCTCGATCGCGGCGCCGGCCGCATCCTGGCCGCGCTTCACTAAGGAAGGTCTGATCAAGTCCATCCTGGACTGGATCAGACCCGCGGAGTCCGGCACATGTCCGGCACATGCCGGGACGTGGCTCCGCCGGATCAAGCACTTCCGTGCTTGATCCGCGAGCGCGCCATCCATGGCGCGCGAACCTCTGAACTTGTTCAGAGGTTCCCTAAAGCGTGCGCGGGGCGCTCAGGCGCGCGCGGCTCCGAAATACAGCGACACCACGTGCCGTGCCTCGGCGAAAAACAGCCAGCGATCGAGGAAGCCGCCGGCCAGCAGCGCCAGGGCGGCGACTGCGGCCGCCGGCAGGGTCAGCCGCGGGGCCAGCAGCGCCAGCGCCAGCAGCAGTGCAGGGGCCAGTGCCAGCAGCGCCAGCGCCGCCACCCGCAGCATCCGCGCGTGCCGGCGTGCGAGCACGAACGCCATCTCGCGGGTGACGAAACTCTCCTGCGTGTGCGGGCGCTCGAAGCTGCGCACGCGGCCGTGCGCACCCAACCCGGTCGCCGACTCCGGCGTGGCCGGGTGCGCGCCGCCGTCGAGCCAGCGCCAGTAAGCGAGCTTGATCGCGGCCAGCGCAGCCACCGCCAGCGCGAAGGCGGTTGCCCCGGTCGGCCCCGGCCGCCAGCCGGCCAGCGCGGCCGGCACGGCGGACAGCGCGGCGCCGGCCACCAGCGCGTAGGCCAGGTAGGCGGCAGGGACGAAGCCGTTGCGCCAGGCGCGGATCGTCTTGAGCGAGGCGTAGATCATCGCGGTGCACCACACCGTGGCCAGTGCCAGCGCCAGCGCGGCCACGCCCAGCACGCGCAGCAGATCCCCCGGCGCACGGGACACCAGCGCCCAGCCCAGCGCCAGTGCCGGAACATAGGTCAGCAGCGCCATCACGCCCTCGCGCGAGAGCCAGGAGCTGCGCCACTGGCTCAGTGCGCGCCAGGCGCGCCGGGGTTGCCCCAGGTGCAGCAGCGAGCACAGCAGTCCGACCGTGATCAGTCCCAAGGCGAGTGCCAGCGCCGCCAGCGCTGCCAGCGGAAACCCGCCGCCCGCCGGCAGCGGCGCGTCCAGTGCAAGGCCCAGACCCAGCAGCGCGAGCAGGCCGTAGCCTGCACCCGATAACGTGGTGAACGCGATCACCGAAAGGGAGGGATGCATCCTCAGCGGCTCAGCGCACGATCGAGCCAGCGCAGCAGCGGCGGCAACCGGTCGCGCTCGAGCGGCTCCTCGACCGCGGTCGGCGCGTCGTCCCCGGCGCTCTGGCCGCAACGGCGCGGGCGTGGCGGCAGGTAGCGGTTGACCGGCCCGTAGCCGGTCTCGGGCATCAGCGCGTAGCCGCCGCGTTCGGCGACCCGCCGCGAGACCGCCGACTCCGGATCGCCCAGGTCGCCGAAGAAGCGTGCCCGGGTCGGGCAGGCCATCACGCAGGCCGGTTGCCGTTCGGACTCGGGCAGGGTCTGGTTGTAGATGCGGTCCACGCACAGTGTGCATTTCTTCATCACGCCATCGACTGCCGAGTATTCGCGCGCGCCGTAGGGACAGGCCCAGGCGCACAGCTGGCAGCCGATGCACTTGTCCTCGTCCACCAGCACGATGCCATCCTCCGCGCGCTTGTAGCTGGCGCCAGTCGGGCACACGGTGACGCAGTCGGGGGTCTCGCAGTGCAGGCACGAGCGCGGGAAATGCACCGTCATCGCCGGCTTCGAACTGCCCGGTTCCGGCTCCACCTCGTAGCTGTGCACCCGGTTGAGCCACACGCCGACCGGATCGGCGCCATAGGGCTGCTCGTCGACCAGCGGCGCCACCATGCCGCCGGTATTCCATTCCTTGCACGCCACCGCGCAGGCATGGCAGCCCACGCAGATGTCCAGGTCGATCACCAGGCCGAGCTTGGTCGGGGACGGTGGCGGCAGCGAGGTCATCGCGCCCCTCGAACAACTTCAGGATGCGTGGTCGACCTTGACGCCCGGGTTTGCGAGGCATGCACACACCGTCCCGAAGCCGACAGGCGAGCCCATCGGGCACGGGTCACACTCGAACTTTCCCGAATCACGTTGACGCTCATCGAAGCCGCTATCAAAACGGAAAGAATCTCGGAATCAAGAACACCGCCAGGATCCAGAACAGCACGTTCAACGGCGCGCCGATCCGCACGAAGTCCCCGAACCGGTAGCCGCCGGCGCTGTAGACCATGGTGTTGGTCTGGTAGCCCACCGGCGTGGCGAAGCTGGTGGAGGCGGCAAACATCACCGCGATCAGGAACGGCTTGGGATCCACCCCCAGCCCCAGC
>DASRZM010000036.1:0-14753 GCA_035686365.1 Lysobacteraceae bacterium
CGCAAGGGGAGGAGACAAGCCCGCACCTGCATCCCCCTCCCTTTCGCGCAGCGAAGGGGAGGGCCGGGGAGGGGTCGCGCGGCGCAGCCGCGCGCGGGACGCGCCGACGGGTAAGGCGCGCACGATCCTTACGGTCGCAGCTTGAATCGGACAGCGAGGTCCGGCATTGCTGCTACCGGAAGCGCGCGCAGGGCGCCGAAATTGCGATCAATCCAGTCCATCGGCGCGGGACGGATCCCGCGCGCCGCGCTCAGCGGCGCCCGCGAACCTTGGCCTTGGGATTCTTGACCTCGACCCGCAGGTGGCTGCCGTCCTGGGCCGAGCCGTTGAGGGCGGCGATTGCCTCGCGCGCCTCGTGGCCTTCCATCTGCACCTCGGCGAAGCCCTTGCACTCGCCGGAGAACAGGTCCTTGGACATCTTCAGCCCGTGCACCTTGCCGTGCTGGGCGAACAGGTCGTTGAGCGAATCCTCGGTCATGCGTCGCGGCAATCCGCGAATGCTCAGTGTCAGCATCGATGTCTCCTGCGTCCTGAATGAAAAAACGCCGGGCGGACAGGGTCCGCCCGGCGTCTGTTCGATGTGCCGCCCGGGCGGACCGGGACGGCAGGTGGAGCGGGCCTCAGGCCTCGCTCACGTCCTCGGCCTGCAGGCCCTTGGGGCCCTGCGCGACGCGGAACTGCACCTTCTGACCTTCGGCCAGCGAGCGATGGCCCGAGCCGACGATCGAGCGGAAGTGGACGAACACGTCCGGGCCGTTCTCACGGCTGATGAAGCCGAAACCCTTCGCGTCATTGAACCACTTGACGGTGCCAATCTGGCGATCCGACATGATGTATCTCCATTGCTGATAGTGAATGTCCGGCCACGCCGGGGCCTCCGGCGGGACCGCTGGGATGCAGAGCAACGGGGGGAACGATGGAGCGGGATCGGAAGATCGACACTGCATCGGTTCACGATGGACCGTGACCGTGCATTCGCAGCGTCGCGAACGATACGCGAACTTGAGGGCAAAAGATAGCTACACCCCGGCGATGTTGCCCGCGGTTCAGCCTCTGCCGCCGTCCGGCCCGGCTCCGGCGCTCCCGGTCAGACCTCCTCGTGGCCGCCGGCCCCATGGGCGTGGCCATGGGTGATCTCCTCGGCGGTGGCCTGGCGCACGTGGGTCACCTCGATGTCGAAGTGCAGCGTCTGGCCGGCCAGCGGGTGGTTGCCGTCGACCGTGACGGTGTCCTCGCCGACCCCGGTGACCACCACGTTGTGCACCCCCGCCGGGGTCTGGGCCTGGAAGTGCATGCCCGCCTCGACCTCGGCTACGCCGCCGAAAGCGGACTTCGGGACCTCCTGGACCAGGCCGTCGTGACGCTGCCCATAGCCGTCCTCGGGCGCTACCTCGACATTGAACTGCTCGCCGGCCATGCGTCCGGCCAGCGCCTTCTCCAGGCCCGGGACGATGTTGCCGCCACCGTGCAGGTAGGCAAGCGGCTCGCGTCCATGCGAGCTGTCGAGCACGTCGCCGGCCGCGTCGGTGAGGGTGTAATGGAAGCTGGCGACGGTGTGTTCGCTGATCTGCATCTGTGGGTCCGCTGTTGGAGGGAACCCATAAGGCTAGGTCACCGCGGCCTCCCAGGGAAGGTCTGATCCAGTCCATCCTGGACCCGATCCGACACGCCGAGTCCGGCACATGTCGGGACCCGGCGCGTCGGATCGAGCCTGTCCTGGCCCGTCGAAGGGTCCAGGATGGACTGGATCGGACCTTCCCCAGACGGGCGCAGGAGCGCACGGGGCGTTCGATCTGGCCTGATGTCGCATCCGGACGCGCAGCCTCGTATAAAGGGATGGCAGGGGGCTCGGTGGCGACGCTTTACGGCGGGAGGATTCCATGCGCAGGTCTAATTTTGGTGGATTGGCTGGAGCGGCGGCGGTCCGGATCCGCGGTTTCACGCTGATCGAGCTGCTGGTGGTCATCGCCATCATCGGCGTCCTGATCGCGCTGCTGCTGCCGGCGGTGCAAGCCGCGCGCGAGGCCGCGGCGCGGGCACAGGCCTTCGACGACCTCGACACGGTGAAGGTGGCCCTGGCGACCTTCCAGCGCGAGGATTCCGACGGCGACGGTGTGGATGATTACGGCACGCTCCAGGAGCTGGTGGAGGCGGGCCTGCTCGATCCGGACTTCGAGGACGGCCAGCGCGGCGGCTACCTGATCAGCCTGGACCTGGTGCCCCCGCCCGATCCGAGCTACGAACTGCGCGGTGACCCCAGCGACCCTGTGTTCGGTGTGATCAGCTTCTACCTCAAGCCGTCCGGGCTGGCGCATTACTCCGCGTACGGTCCGGCCGGGCCCGACGATCTGACCTTCGCTTCGCTGGACGAACTGGTGATCCCCGACACGCTGGAGTACCAGCGCAACCTGACCAGCCTGGACTTCGTGGCCATGCGCACGATGAACACGCTCTCGGCCTTCGGCGACGGCAGTCTCCACGACGCCGCGCAGCTGATCGAGTCCGACCCCACGCTGCTGCCGGCGATCATCCTGGAGATGGACCTGGACGGCGACGGCAGCGTGGTGCCCTCCGACCTGCTCGATGCCGACCTGCTGAAGATCGCGCGCAACGTGCTTTCGGTGCGGGTCACAGGCAAGGGCGGCGCGCAGATCGGCGCGGACGAGGACCTGCAGACGGTCCTGGACGTGTTCAAGGGACAGCTCGGCGACGAGCTGATGCTGCCGCTGGACGCGCCACAGCCGCCCGAGGACGTCGCCAACGTCTCCACCGACCCGGTCCCGGTCTGGAAACTGATCCTGCAGACCGCGGGCTTCGACCCGGAGGTCTTCCGCAACGGCTTCGAGGCCCTGACGCTGTAGCAGCGGGGACGGCATCCCCCTCCCTTTCGCGCAGCGGAGGTGCCGGCTTCATCCCCCTCCCTTTCGCGCAGCGAAGGTGCCGGTTTCTTCCCCCTCCCTTTCGCGCAGCGAAGGGGAGGGTTGGGGAGGGGTCGCGCGGCGCAGCCGCGCGTGGGACGTGCAGCCCGCGCTCCGCCCGCTACCCCCTCCCGGCCTCCCCCTCCGCGGCTTCGCCGCGCAAGGGGAGGAGAAGAACGGGCCTCCCCCTCCGCGGCTTCGCCGCGCAAGGGGAGGAGAAAAACGGGCCTCCCCCTCCGCAGCTTCGCCGCGCAAGGGGAGGAGAAGAACGGACCTCCCCCTCCGCAGCTTCGCCGCGCAAGGGGAGGAGAAGAGATGGCTTGCGTTCGGTCCGCCAGCGGCTAGGCTGCGGGTACACACTTGTGCAGGGGCAGGGAAAATGACCTTTCGATCCGCATTGATGTTCGCAATCGCCTTCACCTTGCTCGCCGCTTGCGGCGACCAGGACGCTGCATCGTCCTCGGCTGACGCGGCCTCCGGCCAGGGCGCCTCCGCCGACGGGCGCCCCGCGCGCGAGGAACGCCCCAGCGGGCGCAGCAGCCGCCGCGACGCAGACAAGGGCTCGGCCTCCATGCACATCGGCGAGAGCGACTGGAGCGCGAACCGCGCCACGGCACGGCTGCGCGAGGGCAAGCTGCGGATCGGCGCCAACCACACGCAACGCATCGGCAGCAAGATGCAGACCGAGTCGCTGACCCTGGTGGTCGAGGACTACGCCGGGCCGGGCGAGTACACCACCGCGGCCATGTCCTCGAGCTTCACCAGGGTCGCGTTCGACGTCGACAAGGCCAAGGCCGCCGGCGAGGACGATGCGGCGACTGCGGCGACTGCGGCGGTTGCGATGGAGTCGCTGTCCACGGCTGACCACGTCAGCCGGATCCAGGCGCGGCTGACCGTGACCGCGGCCACCGACGAGTTCATCGACGGCACCTTCGAATGGGCCCCGGCGGGCGGCGGCACGCCGATCCGCGAGGGCCGGTTCCACGCCCAGGTGCGGCGCTGACGGCAGGGCCGTTCGTACGATTGCCGAGGGGCGCGCGGCCGGGCACAGTGGCGTGCGGGCCCGCCGGAGGACGCGCAATGCTCGAGATGGCCAGCCTGCTGCAGCGGCATGCACGCTACCGGCCTGACAGGCTGGCCGTGGTGTTCGAGGACCAGCGCCTGGATGCGGCCGCGTTCTGGCAGCGCGTGGCGCGGGTCGGCAACGCGCTGCGCGAACTGGGCGTGGGGCCCGGCGACCGGGTCGCCACCGTTTCGGGCAACTCGCTGGGGCTGCTGGAAGTGTACTGGGCGGTGCCGACCCTCGGTGCCGTACTGGTTCCGCTCTCGCCGTTGCTGCAGGCATCGGGCCTGGCCAGCCTGCTGCGCGACTGCGAACCGCGCTGCGTGCTGGCGCAGTCGGCATTGGTCCCGGTGCTGGAAGCCGTCGAGGCGGCACTGCCCGAAGCCACGCTGCTGCTGGACGGCGCCAGTGGGCGCTACCGCGACCTGGGCGAGGTGTCGTCGCGCCAGGCCGGCTCGCTGCAGCCGGCCCGGTGCAGCGATACCGACCTCTACAACCTGATGTACACCAGCGGTACCACCGGCATGCCCAAGGGCATCGTGCACACCCACTACGTGCGCGCGATGTACTGCCTGATGCTGGGCGCCGCGCTGCGCATCACCCCCGAATCCAGGGTGCTGCACACCGGCGCGATCGTGTTCAACGGTGCGTTCGTGACGATGATGCCGGCCTTCCACCAGGGTGCGACCTTCGTGCTGCACCGTCAGTTCGACGTGGCCGCCACGATCGACACCATCGAGCGCGAAGGCATCACCCACACCATGCTGGTGCCCTCGCAGATCGTCGCCATCGTGTCCTCGCCACGCTTCGACCCGGCGCGACTGGCCTCGCTGCAGTGCATCCTGTCGCTGGGCGCGCCACTGCTGCAGCAGCACAAGGACCTGCTGGAGGCGGCGCTGCCGGGCCGCTTCCACGAGCTGTACGGGCTCACCGAAGGCTTCATGACGATCCTCGACCGCGCCGATGCCGTGCGCAAGTCCGGCTCGGTCGGCGTGCCGCCGCCGTTCTTCGACCTGCGCATCGAGCGCGAGGACGGCAGCGAGGCCGCGCCCGGCGAGATCGGGGAGATCGTAGGCACCGGCCCGCTGCTGATGCCCGAGTACTACCGGCGCCCGGACCTGACCGCCGAGGCGATCCACGATGGCTGGCTGCACACCGGCGACATGGGCCGCCGCGACGAGGACGGCTTCCTGTTCCTGGTCGATCGCAAGAAGGACATGATCGATTCGGGCGGCGTGAAGGTGTACCCGCGCGACATCGAGGAGATCGCCGCCCGCCATCCGGACGTGCGCGACGTGGCCGTGTTCGGGATTCCCGACGAAAAGTGGGGCGAGACGCCGCTGGCGGCGATGCTGCTGCGCGAGGGTGCGGGCGTGGATCCGGCCGCGCTGCGCGACTGGATCAACGAACGCGTCGACGCTCGCTACCAGCGGGTGTCGCAGGTGGTGGTGCTGGAGGACTTTCCGCGCAGCGCGGCGGGCAAGACGCTCAAGCGCGAGCTGCGCGCGCCGTACTGGAAGGCCACCGGCCGCGAGGTCTGATGGGCAGGGCAGGTCGGTGTCGCGACTGGAGTGCGCAGCGGCGACCGCCGGACCAACCCTACGGGTCGCGGATGACCAGCAGGCGGATCTCGGTCATGTCCTCGATCGCGAAGCGCACGCCCTCGCGGCCGAGGCCCGAGTCCTTGACGCCGCCGTAGGGCATGTTGTCCACGCGCCAGGAGGGCACGTCGTTGACGACCACGCCGCCGACCTCCAGCACGTCCCAAGCGCGCATGGCCTTGCGCAGGTCGTGGCTGAACAGGCCGGCCTGCAGGCCGAACTTCGAATCGTTGACCTGTTCCAGCGCCTGCTCGAAATCGTCGTAGCGTGAGATCACGACGGCCGGACCGAATGCCTCCTCGCAGCTCAGCTCCACGTCGGCGGGAACATCCTCCATCACCGTGGCCTCCAGCATCGCACCCTCGCGGTTGCCGCCGCACAGGATGTTGGCGCCGTGCCCGGTCGCAGTGTGGATCCAGCCGTGCAGCCGTTTGGCTTCGCCCTCGGAAATCATCGGACCGATGAAGGTGTCCTCCTGGCGCGGGTCGCCCATCTTCAGCGCGCGCACGGCATCGACGAAGCGTTCGCGGAAGGTCTCGTACAGCGATGTGTGGACCAGGATGCGCTGCACGCTGATGCAGCTCTGCCCGGACTGGTAGAAGGCGCCGAACACGCAGCGCTCGACCACGTGCTCGAGCTGGTGCGCCTGGTCCTGGTCGATGATGCACGCGGCGTTGCCGCCCAGCTCCAGCACCACCTTCTTGCGCCCGGCCTTGGCCTTCAGGTCCCAGCCCACGCCGGGCGAGCCGGTGAACGAGAGCAGCTTCAGGCGGTCGTCCTGGGTGAACAGGTCGGCGCCGTCGCGATGGCACGGCAGCACCGAGAACGCGCCCTCGGGCATGTCGGTCTCGGCCAGGACCTCGCCGATGATCAGCGCCCCGATCGGGGTCCGGCTGGCCGGCTTCATCACCCAGGTGCAGCCGGCGGCGATCGCCGGCGCGATCTTGTGGGCGGCCAGGTTGAGCGGGAAGTTGAACGGGCTGATCAGCGAGCACGGCCCGATCGGCACCCGCTTCCAGAACCCGCGGCGGCCCGCGGCGCGCTCGGAAATTTCCAGGTTCTGCACCTCGCCGCCGATGCGCACGGCCTCCTCGGCGCCGACCCGGAAGGTGTCGATCAGCCGCATCACCTCCCCGCGCGCATCCTTGATCGGCTTGCCGGCCTCGATGCACAGCGCCATGGAGATCTCCTCGAACCGCTCCTGGAAGCGCTTGACGCAATGCATCAACACGTCCTGGCGCTGGTACGGCCTGTAGCGGTACATCGCCTCCTGCGAATCCACAGCGGCCTGGATGCCCTGATCGATCGCCTTGCGGTCGGCCTGGGCGACCGTGGTGGCGACCTTGCCGGTGTACTTGTCCGTGACCTCCAGGTCCCGGTTGGCGAACACCGCCTTGCTGGCAAGGTAGTAGGGGTAGGCGTCCTTGAGCATGACGTCGGCTCCGTTGAACGGTAAGGCTGTTCGCCCTTCGATACCTCAGGGCGAACGGGGAGGGTGATTGACCTGTGATATTGGCATGGGGTTCGATGGAGGCTGCAGCTGTTCGCCCTTCGATACCTCAGGGCGAACGGGGAGGGTGCGACCGCGGGTTGGTCGACGCCGATCCGATGGCCCGGGTCGAAGCGAACCGTTCGTGCTGAGGTATCGAAGCATGAACGGTCCCACATGACTTCAGCGCAGGTGATCGGGCAAAGGATTGCGCGTGCCCCAGGCGATGCGGCGGATCTCGTCCCAGTCACCGGCAACCAACGCCTCCTTCTTGCGACGACGCCAGCCCTTGATCTGCCGCTCGGCGGCGAGCGCCTCTTCGCGTGTGACGAAGGCTTGGCTCCAGACCAGCTCCAACGGACGCCGGGTTTGCGTGTAGCCCTCGATCTCGCCGGCCTGGTGTGCGGCCAAGCGCAGTTCCAGGTCGTCCGTGTGGCCGGCGTAGAACGATCCGTCCGCGCACCGCAGCAGGTAGGCCCAGAACACCACCTCACCCCGCAAGCACGACTGCCGGCAGACGCCCTGGGCCCTAGATCTTCGCGCTCAGGTCCTTGATCTCCTTGTTGAGGATCCGGTCGTTGTCGGAGTAGTCGATCGGGATCTCGATCAGGTCGACGCCGGGCTCCGACAACGCCTTCTCGAGCGTCGGCACCAGATCTTCCACCGATTCGGGCCGGTAGCCGCGGGCGCCGTAGGACTCGGCGTACCTGACGAAGTCCGGGTTGCCCATGTCCATTCCGAAGTTGGGGAAGCCCATGCCGGCCTGCTTCCACTTGATCATGCCGAAGGCGTTGTCGCGCAGCACCAGCATCACGATGTTCAGGTTCAGGCGCACCGCGGTCTCGAGCTCCTGCGAGTTCATCATGAAGCCGCCGTCGCCGGCGATCGCCACGACCTTGCGCTCCGGGAACACCATCTTGGCGGCCATGCCCGAGGGCAGGCCGGCGCCCATCGTGGCCAGGGCGTTGTCCAGCAGCAGCGTATTGGGCATGCGGCAGCGGTAGTAGCGCGCGAACCAGATCTTGTACATGCCGTTGTCCAGCGTGAGGATGTCCTCGTCGCCCAGGGCGCCGCGCAATTCCCTGACCAGCCGCACCGGGTGGATCGGCCAGCGGTCGTCGTCATCGTGCATCGACAGGTGCTTGTCCAGCGCCGTGCGCACGCCGTCGAAGTAGGAGAAGTCCCAGTGGTCCTGGGCCTCGCAGCGCTGCTTGATCCGCCACACCGAGTTGGCGATGTCGCCCACCACCTCGATCTGCGGGAAGTAGACGTTGTCGACCTCGGCGCTGAAGTAGTTGACGTGGATCACCGTGCGCTGGCCGCGGCGCATGAAGAACGGCGGCTTCTCGACCACGTCGTGGCCGACGTTGATGATCAGGTCGGCCTTGTCGATCGCGCGATGCACGAAATCGTTGTCCGACAGCGCCGCGCAGCCCAGGAACAGCGGGTCGGTTTCGTCGACCACGCCCTTGCCCATCTGGGTCGTGAAGAACGGGATGCCGAGCTTGTCGATGAACTCGCGCAGCATCTTGGCGGTGGTTTTGCGGTTGGCGCCGGCGCCCACCATCAGCAGCGGGCGCTTGGCATGCGTGATCGCATCGACCGCGTAGGTGATCGCCTTCTCGTCGGCCACCGGCCGGCGCGTGTGGCTCTTGGCGATCAGGACCGCGTCGGTGTCCTCATCGGCGATGTCCTCGGGCAGCTCCAGGTGGGTGGCGCCGGGGCGCTCCTCCTCGGCGCGGCGGAAGGCCTCGCGCACGCGCGCGGGAATGGTGTCGGCCGAGACGATCTGCTTGGTGAACTTGGTCAGCGGCTTCATCATGTCGACGATGTCGACGATCTGAAAATGCCCCTGCTTGCTGACCTTGATGGGCTTCTGCCCGGTGAGCATCAGCATCGGCATGGCGCCCAGCTGCGCGTAGGCCGCGGCGGTGACGAAGTTGGTGGCGCCCGGGCCCAGCGTGGCCAGGCACACGCCGGCCTTTCCGGTCAGGCGCCCGTAGGTTGCGGCCATGAAGCCCGCGCCCTGTTCGTGGCGCGTCAGGATCAGGCGGATGTTGGAAGTGCGCAGCGATTCGAGCAGGTCGAGGTTTTCCTCGCCCGGGATGCCGAACACGTACTCGACCTCCTCCGCCTCCAGCGCCCGCACGAACAGGTCCGAAGCCTTCATCGCCACCTCCCCTCGTCGGATGAAGGCCCGATTCTCCGCCGGTAGCGCCACGCAATCAATCGCGGTTCGCGTTCAAAACATCTGTAGGAGCCGGCGTTGCCGGCGAAACACCTTTCCGGCATCCCCGATCGCCGGCAACGCCGGCTCCTACCGGACCTTCGCGGGGATCGTGCCGTCGGTGACCCGGATGTCCAGCAACTGGCCGGGCCTCGCCTCGCCGGTGCGGCGGATCACCGCGCCGGATCCGGCGTCGAGCACGATCGCGTAACCGCGGCCCAGCGTGGCCAGCGGGCTGACCGCGTGCAGCGCCCGCACCAGGGCGCGCAGCGGCTCCTCGCGGGTGCGCAGCAGCCTGGGCATCGCCGCCTGCACCCGCTGCCCGGCTTCGTCGATGCGCTGGCGCAGCAACTGCAAGGCCCGGCGCGGATGCGTCGCCCGCAGCCGCTGAGATGCCGCCAGCACGCGTTGGCGCGCGCCGCGCACGTCCGTATGCGCGCAACGGCGCAGGCGCAGGCCGGCGGCGCGCAGCCGCTCGCGTCCGCGTTCCAGCCGTGCCTGCGGGCTGGCGCCGCGCAGTCGCGCCCAGGCGTGGTCGCTGCGCTGCGCGGCCTCGCGCAGCCGCCGTGCCGAGGCTGCGGCGAGGCCATCGCCGAGTTTGCGCACGCGCACCGACAGCTCGCCGGCATCGGGCACCATCAGCTCGGCCGCGGCCGAAGGCGTGGGCGCGCGCACGTCGGCGGCGAAGTCGGCGATGCTGAAGTCGACCTCGTGGCCCACCGCGCACACGGTGGGCGTGGCGGTGGCCGCGACCGCCCGCGCCAGGGCCTCGTCGTTGAAGGCCCACAGGTCTTCCAGCGAGCCGCCGCCGCGGGTGAGCAGGAGCACGTCGTAGCGTCCGGAGGCGTCGGCTGCCGTCAGTGCCGCCAGCAGCTGCGCCGGCGCCGCGCTGCCCTGCACCTGGGCAGGAAACACATCGACCTCCACCATCGGAAAGCGGCGCCCGAGCACGTTGAGCACGTCGCGGATCGCCGCGCCGCTGGGCGAGGTGACCACCGCGATCCGGCGCGGGAAGCGGGGCAGGGCGCGCTTGCGTCCGGCATCGAACAGGCCCTCGGCGGCCAGCCTGGCCTTGAGTTCCTCGAAGGCCCGCCGCAGCGCGCCTTCGCCGGCCTCCTCCATGTGCTCGAGCACCAGCTGGTAGTCGCCGCGCGGCTCGTACAGCGTGAGCCGGCCACGCACGAGCACCTGCATGCCGTCGGCCGGCTGGAAGCGCAGCCGGGTACTCCTGCCCCGGAACAGTGCACAGCGCACCTGCGCGCGCTCGTCCTTGAGCGTGAAGTACAGGTGGCCCGATCGCGGTCGCGCCAGGTTGGAGATTTCGCCCTCCACCCAGACCGAAGGAAAGGTCCCTTCGAGCAGGTCGCGGGCCAGGGCGTTGAGCTGCGCCGGGCGCAGCACGTCGGTGGGAGCCGGGGAGTTCACCCGGAAAGCCTACCGCAAGCCGGAACGCCGGGCTGCGCGATCGGTGCGACGAGGTCCTGTAGGAGCGGCCGTTGGCCGCGAACGCACGCTCGCGATGGACGCAATGGCGGCCAACGGCCGCTCCTACGGAGGAGGGCGAGGCGCCTGGCTTTGCCGGGGGGGCAGCTGAGCGTCGTGGGAGCGGGACGACGCGGCGTATCCAGACGATGCCGCCCGATGCTAGGCTGCGCGCGCCTTGCCGGGCCATTGGGGAGATGGGCCGTGCTGTTCAACTCGCTCACGTTCATCGCGTTCTTCGCGGTGGTGCTGGCGCTGCACCATCTGCCGCTACCGTGGGCGGCGAAAAAGACCAACCTGCTGGTCGCCAGCTACCTGTTCTACGCGGCCTGGAACCCGCCCTTCGTGGTGCTGCTGTGGATCTCCACCCTGGTGGACTGGTTCATGGCCAAGCGCATCCACGAAACCGAGTCGCGCACCAGGCGGCGCCTGCTGCTGTGGGTGTCGATCGCGGTCAACCTGGGCCTGCTGGGCTACTTCAAGTACGGCGGCTTCGTGCTGGAGAACTTCACCCAGGCGATGAATGCGGCCGGTTTCGCATACCAGCCGGCCGCTTGGGACATCATCCTGCCGGTGGGCATCTCCTTCTACACGTTCCAGACGATGGCCTACACGCTGGACGTGTACCTGCGCCGGGCCGCGCCCAGCAAGTCGTTCCTGGACTTCGCGCTGTTCGTGACCTTCTTCCCGCAGCTGGTGGCCGGACCGATCGTCCGCCCCACGCACCTGATCCCGCAATTCGCCACGCCTCGCATGGCCAGCGCGCAGCAGCTGGGCTGGGGCCTGATGCTGATGGTGCTGGGGCTGTTCCAGAAAATCGTGGTCGCCGACGGCCTGCTGGCGCCGGTGGCCGACGAGGTGTTCGGCGCGCAGCAGGGCGTGGCGCCGGTGGACGCCTGGCTGGGTACGCTGGCCTTCTCCGGACAGATCTTCTGCGACTTCGCCGGCTACACCACCACCGCGATCGGCATCGCGCTGACCCTGGGTTTCTCGCTGCCGGACAACTTCCGTTACCCGTACGCGGCGGTCGGCTTTTCCGATTTCTGGCGGCGCTGGCACATCTCGCTCTCGACCTGGCTGCGCGACTACCTGTACGTGCCGCTGGGCGGCAACCGCAAGGGTCCGGGCCGCACCTACGTCAACCTGATGCTGACCATGCTGCTGGGCGGGCTGTGGCACGGCGCGGCGTGGACCTTCGTGGTCTGGGGCGGCCTGCACGGCCTGTACCTGGCGGTGGAACGCTTTGCGCGCGCACGCATCGGGCACTGGCCGCTCTGGGATCGCTGGCTGTCGCGGCTGGGGCTGGCGCTGCTGACCTATTTCCTGGTCAACATCACCTGGGTGTTCTTCCGCGCGCAGGACTTCGGCACCGCCACACGGATGCTGGCGAGCATGCTGCTGCTGGACCGCACCGGCGCGCCGGTGCTGACCACCTGGCTGGTGCTCAGCGCCGCGGTGCCGGTGGCGGTGATGCTGGCCGTGCACTGGCACATGCGCCACCGGCAGCTGCACGAAGCCGTGCAGCGCCTGCCGGCGGTGCTGGTGGGCGTATTGTGGGGACTGATGCTGCTGGCGATCGCACTCACGCAGGGGGGCAGCAATGCCTTCATCTACTTCCAGTTCTGATCCCGTGCCGGGCACGCACGAATTCCCGCCTCCGGAGCGGCCGCTGCCGGCGCTGCGTTTCGGTCTGGCCGGCATCGTCGCGCTGGTGCTGTTCGTGCTCGGGCTGGGCGCATGGGAATGGCACTGGCGAGAGTTCGGCGCCGGGCCGACCTACCGCAACAGCGAAGGCCTGTGGTCGATCCAGCGCCGCCGGATCAACCACGGCGAAGGCGACGCGCTGGTGTTCCTGGGCTCCTCGCGCACGCTGTTCGATGTGCAGCTGCACGTGTGGGAGCGGCTCGCGGGCGAGCGCCCGATCCAGCTCGCGCTCGAGGGCACCTCGCCGTTGATGTTCCTGGAGGACCTGGCGGCGGACCCGGACTTCCGCGGGCGCCTGGTCGTGGGTATCTCACCGAACCTGTTCGCCACCGGGTATGCGTACCGCGGGGATGTCCTGAAGTACTACCGCGAGCAGACACCCTCGCAACACATCGGCCAGTGGCTGTCGATGCACCTGCTGGAACCGTGGCTGGCGTTCTACGAGCCCGATTTCGCGCTGTTCACCGTGCTCAAGCGCCAGGACTGGCCGGCGCGCGCGGGCGTGATGGACTTCAAGGAGGTGCGGCGCCTGTCGGTGAACGAACGCGACCGCAACACCCGGCTGTGGGACAAGCTGCTGCTGGATCCCGAGTATGCGGCGCTCGCCAAGAGCATCTGGGGGCAGTTCTTCGACATGCCGCCCCCGCCGGGAATGGACATGGCCAAGCTGGTCGAGGAGCAGTTCGCGCGTACGGCCGCGGCGATCGCCACCCTGCGCGCGCGCGGCGTGGAGGTCGTCCTGATCCGGCCGCCCAGCGACGGCGAGTTCCGCGAGTTCGAGCGGCGCGTGTTTCCGCGCGAGCGCATCTGGGACGTGCTGGTCGCCCGCGCCGGTGTTCCCGGGATCCATTTCGAGGACTACCCGGACATGCAGGGCCTGGAACTGGCCGAGTGGTCGCACCTGACCCCGGCCGATGCCGAGCGCTATACCGAGGCGCTGTACCGTGCCCTGGAGCAGGTCCGCGCGGGAGACCGCAGATGAAGGCACATCGGACGACTGTAGGAGCGGGCGTTGCCCGCGACTGCCGGCCGCGATGCAGCCCGCTCGCCGCCAACGGCGGCTCCTACAGGGTGTTTGCCGAAGGCGAGGTGTCATGAAATTGCTGGTTCCGCTGGACCTGAGCGATGCCACCGACAAGGTGCTGGAGGTGGTCCGCCGGACCGTGCGCGCCACCGGCGCCCAGGTGTGGCTGCTGCACGTGGCCGAGCCGGACCCCGCCTTCGTCGGCTACGAAGCCGGACCGGCCGTGGTGCGCGACCAGGTCGCCGCCGAGTACCGCGGGCAACACGAGCAACTGCAGGCGCACGCCCGGCAGCTGCGCGAGGAGGGTATCGACGTCACCGCGCTGCTGGTCCAGGGCCCCAGCGCCGCGACCATCCTGGCCGAGGCCGACCGCCTGGAAGCGGGCCTGATCGTCATGGCCACCCACGGCCATGGCGCCATGTTCGACCTGCTGGTGGGCAGCGTCAGCCACGCGGTGCTGCGCCACAGCCCGATCCCGGTCCTGCTGGTCCCCGCCCGCACCCACGCCTAGCCGCCGTCCGCGACGACCGCACCGCCGACACCCCCCACCTGTAGGAGCCGCCGTCGGCGGCGATCGCACCGCCCGCGCCGCTGCCCCCGTATTGACCAAGGTCAACCAGCCCCCCGCATCCCCGCGTTCTAATCGACTCCAACGGTCGCGGCGCAGTGGCAGCTCGCCGCGATCCGCCGCCCGCCAGCACCGGAGGCCCCGGCCCGTTGGAGACGATCCGTACCGACATCGCCATCCTGGGCGCAGGCGGCGCCGGCCTGCGGGCCGCGATCGCGCTGGCGCAGGAATGTCCGGGCCTGCGCATCGCGCTGGTGTCCAAGGTGTATCCGATGCGCAGCCACACCTGCGCCGCCGAGGGCGGTGCGGCGGGCGTCATCAAGCCCGACGACAGTCTCGAGCATCACTTCAACGACACCGTCGGCGGCGGCGACTGGCTGTGCGACCAGGACGCCGTCGACTACCTGGTGCGCGAAGCCCCCAGGGAACTGATCCAGCTCGAGCACTGGGGCTGCCCGTGGAGCCGCGAGGCCAACGGCTCGGTCGCCGTGCGCCCGTTCGGCGGCATGAAGAAACAGCGCACCTGGTTCGCCGCCGACAAGTCCGGCTTCCACATCCTGCACACGCTGTTCCAGACCTCGCTGCAGTTCCCTGCGATCGTGCGCTACGACGAGTACTTCGCGACCGGGCTGGTCGTCGACGAGGGCCGCTGCCGGGGCTTCACGGCGATCGAGATG
>DASRZM010000037.1:0-19038 GCA_035686365.1 Lysobacteraceae bacterium
TCGGCATAGGCCTGACGCACCGCGTGCGCCACCAGACGGTCGCGCACGGCGCGGCCGTTGACGTAGAAATACTGCTGGTCGGACTGGCTGCGCGCCAGCGTCGGCAGGCCGACCCAGCCGTGCAGGCGCAGGCCCGCGGACTCGTGGTCCACGTGCAGGCACTGCCCGGCGACCTCCGGTCCCAGCGCCTCGCCCAGGCGCCGCACGCGCGCGGCATCGCCGGCGGCCGGCCGGTAATGGCGCACCACGCGACCGTTCTGGCTCAACCGCAGCGACACGTCCATGCGGGTGAGCGCGAAGCTGCGCACCAGCTCCTCGATGTGCCCGTACTCGGTGCGCTCGGTGCGCAGGAAGCGGCGACGCGCCGGCACGTTGTAGAACAGTTCGCGCACCTGCACGCTGGTGCCCGGCGGATGCTGGCACGGTGCGACCTCGCCGACGCGGCCGCCGTCCACCGCGATCCGCGCACCATGGTCGGTGGCTTCCGGGCGCGAGGACAGTACGAAGCGCGAAACCGAGGCGATCGAGGGCAGCGCCTCGCCGCGGAAGCCCATGGTCGCGATCTGCTCCAGGTCGTCGATCGTGGCGATCTTGCTGGTCGCGTGGCGCGAGACCGCCAGCGCCAGTTCGCCCGCGGCGATGCCGCAGCCATCATCGCGCACGGTGATCGCGCGCAGCCCGCCCTGCTCGAGCTCGACCTGGATGTCGCCGGCCCCGGCATCGAGCGCGTTCTCGACCAGTTCCTTGACCACCGAGGCCGGCCGTTCGATGACCTCGCCGGCGGCGATCTGGTTGACCAGGGTGTCGGGCAGCGGACGGATCGGCACGGTGCCGCGGAGTCTAGCGGCAGCCGGGCACGTTGTCCCGGAGGCTGCCTGGGGCAGCGCATCTCACGCTTGCGGAGAGCCGGATACAGCGACGATGCGCCGTTACCGCAACAGGCTCGAAGCCAGACTTCGTCAGGGGATCGGGTGCCTTCGCTCCGCAACCCCGGCCATGCACCGGCTCCGGATGATCGCGGCCAACGGCCGCTCCTACAGCGATCCGTTCAGCGTCGCCTGTAGGAGCGGCCGTTGGCCGCGAACGGACGCAGCGCAAGCCCCGACCTGCCTCGAGCCAAGTGCCGCGGTCCGGGATCGCTTGCCGGGACGTTGGCGCCATGGATGGCGCCAAAGAGCCCCCATGGACGGGTCCACGGCGATCCCGGCAAGCGATACCGGACCGCGGCACGGCCTACGCAGCGGAAACGTCGGACCGCAAGCGCCCCCTTCGACAGGCTCAGGACAGGCTCCGGCTCCGCTTCGCGACGATTGGGACGGATAGTGGCGACTCAGCCCGGTCCCATGCCCGGAATGCGCAGGCGCTCGCCCACGCGCACCAGGTCCCCCTCGATGCGGTTGGCCGCGCGCAGCGCAGACAGCGGGATGCGGTGGCGGGCGGCGATCTGGCTCAGCGTTTCGCCACGCGCCACCACGTGCTCGCGTGCCGGGGCCGCGCCTTGGGCCGCGAACCAGGTCCCCGGCGGCGGCTGCCGCGAGAAGTAATCGCGCACGCCGCCGACGATGGCCGCGGCCAGCCGGCGCTGGTGTGCCGCATCCTTGAGCCTGCGCTCCTCGGCCGGATTGCTGATGAAGGCCGTCTCCACCAGCATCGAGGGCACGTCCGGCGAGCGCAGCACCACGAAGTTCGCACGCTGCACCTCGGCCTTGTGCACGCGCCCCAGGCCCTTGAGGCCGTTGAGAACGGCGCGCGCCATGTCCTCGGAGGCCTTCATGGTCGCGCTCTGCGACAGGTCCAGCAGCACCGCGGCCAGGGTGTCGTCGCGGTCGCCCAGCGAGACGCCGCCGACCAGGTCCGAACGGTTCTCGCGCTCGGCCAGCCAGCGCGCGGCTTCACTGGTCGCCCCGCGCGTGGACATGACGAAAACCGACGAACCCGCGGCGCTGGGCTTGTTGAACGCGTCGGCGTGGATGGACACGAACAGGTCGGCCTTGGCCTGGCGCGCCAGTTCGTAGCGGCGCTTGAGCGGGATGAAGTAGTCGCGGTCGCGGATCAGCACTGCGCGCATGCCCGGCTCGGCGTCGATCTGGCGCTTGAGTTCGCGCGCGATCGCCAGGGTGATCTGCTTCTCGTGCGTGCCCGAGGGGCCGATCGCACCCGGATCCTCGCCGCCGTGACCGGCATCGACCGCCACCACCAGGTCGCGCTCGCCCGAGGTCATCGCGTCGTGCACGGTCCTGGCGATCGGCGGCGCCGCGGCGCCCTCGGCGTACAGGTCGACCACCAGCCGGTGACCGTGCTGTTCGGCCGGCGCCAGCAGGAAGCTGCGAGGGCGGGCGGCGCTGACCAGGTCCAGCACCACGCGGGTATCGCCCTTGCCGCGCGCGCCGGTGCGCACGCGCCGGATCACGCCCTCGGGCTCGGCCCCGGCGTACTCGCCCGCCAGCGCGGCGCCGTCGAAATCCAGCACCACGCGGTAAGGATTGTCCAGGGTGAACAGCTTGTACTGGACCGGGCCGGAGACGTCGAACACGGCCCGCGTGTGCTCGGGGCCGTCCCACACGCGCAGGGCCCTGATCTCGGCCGCACCGGCAGCCGCCGACGCGGCCAGGGCCAGCACGGCACAGACGAAGCAGATCCCTGATGGCGGCCGGCGACGGTTCCCCATGGCCGGATTGAAGCCCAATCCGCCGCAAAAGGCAAGGCTTTTCCTTTACAAATCCGCTAGCTGGGAGAACTATCTGATCCGCTTGGTCAGGAAGGGCCCGTATCCGGGGCAGGCGCCGGTAGCGCCGCCTGCCAGGCCGCTCCGGACGCCGACGCGGCAACCAGCTCGACGTCGCGACCCCGGCCGGCAATTCGCATCCGCAGCTCCAGGTCCGCGGCCGGCAGGCCCGCACCGCCCCGCTCGGGCCATTCCACGAGGATCAGCCGGGCGCGCTCTGCCGCCTCGTCCACGCCCAGGAAGGCCAGCTCGGCGGCGTCGGCGATGCGGTACAGGTCCAGGTGCAGGACCTCGCCGGCCGCGGTCGGGTAGCATTCGACCAGCGTATAGGTGGGGCTGCGCACCGCGCCCTGCACGCCCAGCTCGCGCAGCAGTCCGCGCGCCAGCGTGGTCTTGCCGGCACCCAGGTCTCCGCGCAGGTGGACCACGGCGCGCGCTGGCAGCGTGCGCGCCAGCGCCGCGCCGAGCGCGGCGGTGGCGTCCGCATCGGCCAGGTGCAGCGTGGTCACTGCGGATTGGCCGCCTGCCGCAGGCGCCCGATCAGGTCGCCGGCGAGCAGGCCACGCTGGCCGCCCACCGCCGCCAGATCGCCGGCATGGGCATGCAGCAGCGCCCCACAGGCGGCCGCCGGGAACGCCGCCAGTCCCTGCGCCAGCAGCGCGGCGACAATGCCCGTCAGCGCATCGCCCATGCCGCCGCCGGCCATGCCCGGGTTGCCGGCCCCGATCACCACCGGAACCAGGCCCTGCGCCGCGACCACGGTCCCGGCGCCCTTGAGCACGACCACCGCATCGAAGCGCCCGGCCAGGGCCGCGGCGGCCTCGAAGCGGTCGGCCTGCACCTGGCCGGTATCGACGCCGAGCAGCCGCGCCGCCTCACCCGGGTGCGGCGTGAGCACTGCGCCGTGCACGGCCTGCGGTGCCTGCGCCAGCAGGTTCAGCGCATCGGCGTCGATCACGCGCGGGCATTCGCAGGCCAGCACGCGATCCCAAAGCTGCCTGCCCCACTGGCCGCGGCCGAGCCCGGGCCCCACGGCGACCACGTCGGCACGATCGAGCGCCACGGCCAGGTCGGCGGCCGATTCGACCGCATGGGCCATGCACTCGGGGCGGGCCGACAGCAATGGCGCGACGTGTCCGGCGCGGGTGGCCGCCGACACCAGTCCGGCGCCGCTGCGCAGCGCCGCCTCGGCCGCGATGCGCACCGCGCCACCCATGCCGTGGTCGCCGCCCACGACCAGCACATGCCCGAACTGGCCCTTGTGGGCATCGCGACGGCGCCGTTGCAGCAACTCGCCCAGCATGCCCGGGCGCCACAGCCGCGCCGAGGCTGCGCTGCCCTCGAATGCGGCCTCGGGCACGCCCAGGGCCGCCACCTCCACTACCCCGGCCAGGGCCGGAGCCGCGCCGGTGTACAGGCCGCGCTTGGCGGCGATGAAGCTGATGGTGCGGTCGGCCGCCAGGTGCGCCCCCGGGGCGCAGCCGCGGTCGGCATCCAGTCCGGAGGGGACGTCCAGTGCGAACACCGGCGCACCATGGCAACCGGCGGCGACGATCAGCGCGGCCTCGGGTTCGCGCGGCGGCGTGCTCAGGCCCACGCCGAAGAGCGCATCCACGATCAGGTCCGCCTGCGGCAGCGGCATGCCCTCGTGCACCTGCACAGCCCCGCCGGCCTGCTCGTAACCGGCGCGCGCGCGCCGCGCCTCGGGGCTGGAACCCTCACGCTCGCGCGCAACCAGCACCCGCACCGACATGCCCGCCTCGCGCGCCAGCCGCGCCACCACGTAGCCGTCGCCTCCGTTGTTGCCCGGGCCGCACAGCACCAGCAGCGACTGCACGTCCGGCCAGTGCCGCCGCAGCACGTCGAACGCGCGGGTGCCGGCGCGGTCCATCAGCTCCCAGGCCTCGATGCCGCACAGCCCGATCGCGGCACAGTCGATCGAGCGCACCGCTTCGCTGGAATACAGGGGCAGTTCGTGGGCCATGAGCGCCCGATTCTAGCGGCCGCGGCGGGTTCGCGTTGCGCATGGTAGTGTCGTGTCCCGGAAATAGCTTGCCCAGCTCGCGCCGCGGATTCGGCCCCGAGACAAGGCGCGAGGAGGAGTCATAGCAGCGCTATGGCGACGACGAGCAACGCAGGATCGGGGCCGAAGACCCAGCGAAATGGGTAAGCTATTTCCGGGACACGGCACTGGCGTGCGCGCATGAAGGCGGGACAGGTGCTGGCGGCCCCCGAGCTGGCGTCGCTGGCCGACTCGGTCAAATCCTGGGGCCGCGAGCTCGGCTTCCAGGCAGTGGGCATCGCCGGCATCGGGCTCGATGCCGACGCCGCCCGCCTGCGCCGCTGGCTCGAGCAGGGCCGGCACGGCGAGATGGACTACATGCAACGCCATGGCGAACGGCGCACGCGGCCCGAGCTGCTGGTGCCGGGCACGGTGCGGGTGATCTCCGTGCGCATGGACTACCTGCCGCCCGACGCCGCCGAGCCCTGGTCGGTACTGGCCGACGGCGAGCGCGCCTACGTCTCGCGTTATGCGCTCGGCCGCGACTACCACAAGCTGCTGCGGCGCCGGCTGCAGCGGCTGGCCGACCGCATCGGCGCCGCGATCGGCCACTTCGGCTACCGCGTGTTCGTGGATTCGGCGCCGGTGCTGGAGAAGGCCCTGGCGCGCGATGCCGGGCTGGGCTGGATCGGCAAGCACAGCAACCTGCTGCAGGAGCAGGCCGGCTCGTGGTTCTTCCTGGGCGAGCTCTACACCGACCTGCCGCTGCCGGTGGACGCACGCGGCGGCGAGCACTGCGGCACCTGCACGCGCTGCCTGGAGGCGTGCCCGACCGGGGCCATCGTCGCCCCCTACCAGGTCGATGCGCGGCTGTGCATCTCCTACCTGACGATTGAACTGCGCGGACCGATCCCGGAGCCGCTGCGGCCACTGATGGGCAACCGCATCTACGGCTGCGACGACTGCCAGCTCGTGTGTCCCTGGAACAAGTTCGCCCGGCTCAGCGCCGAGCCGGACTTCCGCGCCCGGCACCGGCTCGACGACGTTTCGCTGGTGGAACTGTTCGGCTGGAGCGAGGAAGAATTCCTGCAAGGCACCGAAGGCTCGGCGATCCGCCGCATCGGATACGAATGCTGGCTCCGCAACATCGCCGTGGCGCTGGGCAATGCGCCCACCGTCACCGCTGTCATCGCGGCGCTGCGGGCGCGCGCCGACCACCCCTCGGCGCTGGTGCGCGAGCACGTCGAATGGGCGCTGCGGCGGCACGACGCCGCGCACACGGCCTGAGGCCTCAGCGCCGAAGCCCGGACAGTTCCGCCACGATGGCGCGCGTCACCGGATCCTCGGCCGGCTGTGCGCCGTCCTCGCCGCGCACGGCCGGCAGCAGCGTACCGGCGATGCGCTTGCCCAGTTCCACGCCCCACTGGTCGAAGGCGTCAATGCCCCACAGCACCGACTGCGCGTAGACCGAGTGCTCGTAGAACGCGATCAGTGCGCCCAGCGACTGCGGGGTCAGCGCGTCGAGCACGATCATCGTCGAGGGCCGGTTGCCGGGGTGGACGCGGTGCGGGTCCGCGTGCGCCTGGCCCACGGCCAGAGCCTGTGCCTGCGCCAGCGCATGCGCCAGCAGCGCATCATGGTGGCCCGGATGATCGTGCGCTGGACGCGCGACGGCGATGAACTCCACCGGCACGGTCTCGGTGCCCTGGTGCAGCGCCTGGAAGAACGAGTGCTGGACGCTGGTGCCGGTGCCGCCCCAGACCACCGGCACCGTCGAGTACTGCAGCCTGGCACCGTCCGCACCGACGCGCTTGCCCAGGCTTTCCATCACCAGCTGCTGCAGGTGCCCTGGCAGCAGCCGCAGGCGCTCGTCGTAGGGCACGATCGCCTGCGTGGCCAGGCCCAGTGCGTTGCGGTTCCAGATCGCCAGCAGCGCATGCACGAGCGCGGCGTTGGATTGCGGCGGCGCCTCGAGCACGTGCGCGTCCATCTGCGCGGCGCCTTCGAGCAGCGCATCGAAACCCGCGCTGCCGAGCGCCAGTTCGATCGCGAAGCCGACTGGCGACCACAGCGAGTAGCGGCCACCCACCCAATCCCACATCGGCAAGATGCGCTCGGGTGCGACGCCGAATGTCCTGGCGCGCTCGTCGTTGGCGGTGACCGCGAAGATCCGGCGGTCATCGCCGATGAACCGGCGCAGCAGCTGGCCGTTGAGCAGGGTCTCCTCGGTGCCGAAGCTCTTGGACACCAGCACCGCGGCGGTGCGCGCCGGGTCCAGCCCCCGCAGCGTGCGTTCGGCGGCGTGGGCATCGACGTTGGCGAGGAAGTGCACGCGGAAACGGCCGTCGCCGGCTTCGCGCAGCGCATCCACCACCAGTCGCGGCCCCAGGTCGGACCCGCCGATGCCGACGCTGACCACGTCGGTGACCTCGCTGTCGGCCAGCGCCGCGCGCAGCTGCGCCGCGCGCGCGCGCGCGGCCCGTGCCCGGGCGTACGCATCCAGCGCCGCAGGGCCGCGACCGAAGCCGCTGCGCAGCGCCGTGTGCAGCGCCGCGCGGCGTTCGGTGGTGTTGACCTGCTCGCCGTCGAACAGGGCACGGAAGGCCGCCGGAAGCTGCGCCCGGGCGGCGACCGAATGCAGCCCATCCAGAGCCTCGCGGTCCAGGCGCTGGCGTGCGTAGTTCAGGTACAGCGGGCCGGCGCGCAGCGAGAAGCCGGATGCACGCGCGGGATCGGACGCGCACAGGTCGACCAGCGTGGTGTCGCGCAGCCGCGCTGCGTGGGGGACCAGGGATTCGAGTCGCGGCGGAACCTGCATCGGTCGACCGCCGCGCCGCTTACGCCGCCCGCACCTGCAGCGGGATCGATTCGCTGGTGTGGGTTACGCGGTTGTCGTTGTCGACATAGACCAGGCTGGGCCGGAAGCCCGCCATTTCGGCCTCCTCGATCTGGCCATAGGCGCAGATGATGACCAGATCGCCCGGGCTGGCCTTGTGTGCGGCCGCCCCGTTGACCGAGATCGTGCCGCTGCCGTCCTCGGCACGGATGGCATAGGTGACCAAGCGCTCGCCGTTGGCGACGTTGTAGATGTGGATCTGCTCGTACTGACGGATCCCGGCCAGGTCCATCAGCGCCCCGTCGATGGCGCACGAGCCCTCGTAGTGGAGCTCGGACTGGGTCACGCGGGCGCGGTGGATCTTGGCCTTGAGCACGATCAGCTGCATTCTGGAGCCTCCGGGTGTTGCTTTCATGCAACAGCAGGGAACGATTCGGCGCGCGATTATACCAGCGTGATTGTGCAGTGCGGCAACGGCCCCTGAAGGCCTCGATGTGCCTTATGGATTCAAAGCCTTACGGGTTTACCCGGCACAAAAAAAACCCTCGCATGCGATGCGAGGGTCCAAACGGAGTGACGATTACCTTAAACAATGCGCCCTGCTGTCAACTCGGCCGGCGCGTTGCGCGCCCAGACCTTCGCCGACGGTGGGAAAGTTACCACACGCGCAGCGAAAATGCTACTGGGATCTGCGGCCGGCCGGAGGCCCCCCGGACGCCTGTGGTTTCCCCCTGAAATTCCCGGTTCCGGCAGGCCGGGGCACCGCCGCGGTCGCCAGGATGGCCCCTCATTCAGGCCTGCGGGTCGGGATCCAGGTCGAGATTGTCGATCAGCCGGGTCCCGCCGAGCCGGGCAGCGACCAGGCCGACCAGGCCGCTGCGCTGGCCGGGCTGCGCGGGGGCCAGGTCCTGGCGCAGGATCCTTGCATAGTCGACGTCGAATCCGGCATCGGCCAGCGTCGAACACGCCTGCGCTTCGAGCCCGGCCAGCGGCGCAGCTGCCGCCACGCCCGCACGCATCTCCTGCAGCACCTGGTAGAGCCGTGCCGCGGTCCTGCGCAGGTGTGCATCCAGGTAGCGGTTGCGCGAACTCATCGCCAGACCGTCCGCCTCACGCACCGTGGCACCGGCCACCAGCCGCACCGGCAGCGCCAGGTCGCGCACCAGGTACGCGATCACCGCAAGCTGCTGGCGGTCCTTGTTGCCGAACACTGCCACGTCCGGCTGCACCATGTTCAGCAGCCGCAGCACCACCGTGGCCACGCCGTCGAAGTGGCCCGGCCGATGCTCGCCGCACAGGATGTCCGACAGGCCCGGCACATGCACGCGCACGCAGCCATCGGGTCCGAACGGGTACACCGTTTCCACCGCCGGAGCGAACAGCAGGTCGCATCCGTGCGCGTGCAGCCCTTCGGCATCCTGTCCCGGTGTGCGCGGGTAATGCGCGAGGTCTTCGGCGGGGCCGAACTGGGTCGGATTGACGAAGATGCTCGCGACCACGCGATCGGCTTCGCGCGCAGCCATCCGCGCCAGTGAGTAATGGCCGGCGTGCAGGTTTCCCATGGTGGGCACGAATGCCACCGATTCGCCGGCCTGGCGCCAGCTGAGGACCTGCGCGCGCAGCGGATCGATCCCGGCAACGATACGCATCAGTCGTAGACGTGCTCGCGGCCGGGGAACGTGCCGGCCCGCACCGCCTCGGCGTAGGCGCGCACCGCACCGGCTACCGAACCGCCCGTGGCCAGGAAGTCCCTGACGAAACGCGGCCGATGGCCACCGGTGATCCCCAGCAGGTCGTACAGCACCAGGATCTGGCCGTCGCATGCGGCGCCCGCACCGATGCCGATGGTCGGGATCGGCGATTCGCGCGTGATCCGCTCGGCCAGCGCCGCGGGCACGCACTCGAGCACCAGCAGGTCGGCGCCGGCCTGCACCACCGCGCGCGCCTCTTCGACCAGCCGCTGTGCCGCCGCGGCCTCGCGACCCTGGACCCGGTAACCGCCCAGCCGCAGGACCGACTGCGGCGTCAGACCCAGATGCGCGCAGACCGGGATTTCCCGCTCGGCCAGGAAGGCGATGGTATCGAGCACGTGGCCTGCGCCCTCGAGCTTGACCATCGAGGCGCCGCCCTGCGCCAGCATCCGTGTCGATGCCTGCAACGCGCGCTCGGCCGTGGCGAAGCTCTGGAACGGCAGGTCGGCCACCAGCAGTGCGTGTCGCACCCCGCGCGCGACCGCGGCGCAGTGGTACAGGACATCGTCCACCGTCACCGGCAGCGTGCTGGAGTGACCCTGCACCACCATGCCCAGGGAATCGCCGACCAGCACCAGGTCCACACCATTGGCATCGAGCACTGCAGCGAAGCTGGCATCGTAGGCGGTCAACGCAACGATGCGCTCGCCCGCGGATTTCATCTCGTGCAGGCGCGGCACGGTCACCGGCCTGGCCGCGGGGGCGTGCGTCTGGCTCGACATGGCGGGTGTCCGGACTCCGGGAGGCGCGTCAGGGTAGCGCCTGGATCCCGGCGCAATCCAGCTCGGCCAGCTGCGCGACGACGGTACGTGCGTTGGGCAGCAGCAGGTCGGGGGCAAGTTCGGCCAGCGGCACCAGTACGAAGGCGCGCTCGGCCAGCTGCGGATGCGGCAGCGTCAGTCCACCGTCATGGATCCGTTCGGCGTCGTAGCTGAGCAGGTCCAGGTCGAGCGTGCGCGGGCCCCAGCGCTCGGCGCGCCGACGGCCGGCCGCGTCCTCGATGCCCTGCAGGGCCGCGAGCAGATCGTGCGGCGCCAGTGCGGTCGCCAGCTCCGCGACGGCGTTGACGAACGCCGGCTGCTCGAGGATGCCCCACGGTGGTGTCCGGTACAGGCGCGAGGCCCGCACGAGCCGCGTGGCGCTGATCGCGTCCAGGCACGCCAGGCCGTTGCGCACCTGCAACTCCGGGTCATCCAGGTTGCTGCCGAGCGCGACGAAGGCGCGGTGCTCGGACACGCTCACCCCTGCGGGGCGGTCTTGCGCCGTCGGCGACGGCGGCGGCGCCTGGTCCCGGCTTCGCCACCGGGTGCGGCGGCCGTCGCCAGCCGCTCCGCGAGCTGCTCGGGCGGCGCGCCCTGGGCCTCGCGCCAGAACGCGACTTCCCCGGCCAGAGCCGGATCCTCGACCGCGCGCAGGTCCAGGAAGTCGAACGCGGCCCGGAAGCGCGGGTGCGAGAGCAGACGCAATACGCGTTTCTTCTGCCGCTGCCCGAAGCGCGCCTGCAGCATCCAGATCTCGTGCATCGGCATGGAAAAACGCCGCGGCAGTGCGACCCGCTCGCTCTGGTGCAGGATCGCGCGGTCGGCCGCGCGCTGGTCGGCCAGCGCCGGCTCCACGCCTTCGGCGACCAGGCGGTCGCGCCAGGCGCGGAAGGCGGGCCACAGCAGCACCGCGAACAGGAAAGCCGGCGTCACCGGCTTGTCCTCGCCGATGCGCGCATCGGTACTGGCCATTCCCTGGCGGATCATCGCCTCGGTGCGGCCGTCCTCGCCCGCCAATGCGGCTGCGGTTTCGGGCAACAGTTCCGGCAGCAACGCACTGGAGCGCAAGCCGTCCCAGCTCGCGACCGCGTTGCCGGACAGGAACAGCTTGAGCATCTCCTCGAACAGCCGCGCCGGCGCGGCGTCCGCCAGCAGCGGCGCCAGCTTCGGGATCGCCGCGGCGGCGGCCGCCTCGATCCGGAAATCGAGCTTGGCCGCCAGCCGGACCGCGCGCAGCATGCGTACGGGATCCTCGCGGTAGCGCTGCTCCGGGTCGCCGATCAGCCGCAGCACACGCGCGCGCACGTCCTCGTAGCCGCCCACGTAGTCGCGAACGCTGAAATCCTCGATCGCGTAGTACAGCGCGTTGGCGGTGAAGTCGCGCCGGATCGCGTCTTCCTCGATCGAGCCGTAGATGTTGTCGCGCACCAGCCTGCCGTCGGCCAGTTCGCGGTCGCCGGAGCCGTCGTCTCCATGGGCGCGGAAGGTCGCAACCTCGATGATCTCGCGCCCGAAGTGCACATGCGCGAGACGGAAGCGCCGGCCGATCAGCCGGCAGTTACGGAACAGCTGCCGGACCTGCTCGGGCGTGGCGTCGGTGGCCACATCGAAGTCCTTGGGGTGCCCGCCGACCAGCAGGTCGCGGACTGCACCACCGACCAGGAATGCGCCGAAGCCGCCTTCGCGCAGACGATAGAGCACGCGCAGCGCGTTGTGGCTGATGTCCTTGCGCGAGATGCCGTGCTCTGCGCGCGGCACGATGCGGGGCTGGTGGTCCGGTGGTGCGTTCATGAACCGCGGCCGATGGCCGCCCTGGTTCCTGCAATGGAATCGGTGGAAACGGATGCCCCGGGCAGGGCCCGGAAACCGCAGTGGCGCGGGCGCTGGGCCCGTTGCGGGGCTTGACTGCGCTGATATACTAGCCGTTCGTTTTCGCGCATCCCAATGCGCTCCCTTCGTCTAGCGGTCCAGGACGTCGCCCTCTCAAGGCGAAAACACGAGTTCGAGTCTCGTAGGGAGCGCCACTTCCATCCCGCCCCCGAGCACGGCGCCGCACGATGCCATTCGTCGTCACCGAGAACTGCATCCGATGCAAGTACACCGACTGCGTCGAGGTCTGTCCGGTGGACTGTTTCCATGAAGGCCCAAACTTCCTGGTCATCGACCCGGACGAGTGCATCGACTGCACGCTGTGCGAGCCCGAGTGCCCGGTCAACGCCATCTATCCGGAAGACGATGTCCCCGCGGGTCAGGAGCACTTCATCGCGCTCAACGCAGAGCTTTCGCACGATTGGCCGGTGCTGACGGTGCGCAAGGATGCGCCGGCCGATGCGGCCGAATGGGAAGGCAAGCCCGACAAGCTCAAGTACCTGGAACGCTGAGCGCCTCGCGCCTCAGCTGCCGCCCAGGCGCTGCTTGAGCACACCCAGCAGGCTGGTCGCGGCGCCGCTGGTGGCGGCACGGCCCTGCGCGTCCACCGCGGTGACACGCGATCCCTCGCGTTCGGCCTGCACGCGCACCAGGAACTCGCTGCCCTGGTAGCTCACCGTGTACACGCCCAGCAGCTCCGCGCGCTCCTGCACGCTCACGCCGTCGATCCGCTCCAGTGCGATCCCCAAGCGCCGCCATGCGCCGGCGGCGGGTTCGTCCAGACGAAAATCGGCGACGGCCCCGGCCGGGGCGGACGCGCGCGCGCTGCTGCCGGAGCCGCCGGCAACCTCGGGAATGCGCATGGTGTCGTCGCGCGGCGGTGCGTCCAGGTCCGGCGGCACTTCCAGCGGGCGCGACTCTGGACTGGTCTGGTAGCCGGTGTTGGGGCGGAACCAGTTGCAGCCGGACATCGCCAGGCTCAGGCCGGCGACGATCGGCAGCGCGTAGCGGAGGTAGCTGTTGCGATCCATCATGGTCTCTCCTTGAAACCGGTAGCGGCAGCGGTCAGGCTGCCTCGAGTTCTGTGATGCGCGCGCACAGCGCCCGCGACTGCTCGCGGTGCGCCGGCGACAGCGGCGTCAACGGCAGGCGCAGATGATCCACGATCGCGCCCAGCCCGGCCAGCAGCGCCTTCACCGGGATCGGGTTGGGTTCGATGCCCAGGAAGTCGAAAACCGGCGCCAGCTCGCGCCCGAGGGCCCCTGCCGCCTCGGCCTGTCCGGCGCGCGCAGCATCGCACAGCGCACGGAACCGGCGCGGGACCACGTTGGAAGCGACCGAGATGCACCCGTGTGCGCCGGCGAGCATCGATCGCGCCGCGGTCGGGTCGTCGCCGCTGAGCACCGTGAATCCATCGTGTGCGAGCGCCAGCAGCGCATCCATCCGCCCGGGCTCGGCGCGTGCCTCCTTGATCCCGATCACGCGCGGATCCTCGCGCAGCCGCGCCACGGTTTCCGGCAGCAGGTCGCAGGCCGTGCGCGAGGGCACGTTGTAGAGCACCACCGGCAGGCCGCCGTGCCGGGCTACTTCGGAGAAGTGCCGGAACATCCCGTCCTGGGTCGGCCGCACGTAGGCCGGCGCCACCACCAGCGCGGCATCGGCGCCGGCCTCCGCGGCCAGCCTGGTCTGCCGCACGGTCTTGGCCGTGGCCGGCATGCCGGTGCCGGCCAGGACCGGGACGCGGCCGGCGACGGTGTCCACGGCCCGACGGATCAGTGCCTGGAACTCGTCCGGTTCCAGCGCCGCCGCCTCGCCGGTGGAGCCGGCCACGACCAGCGCCTGGCTCCCGGCCGTCACCTGGCTTTCGAGCAGGCGACACCAGGCGTCGGCGTCGACGCTGCCATCGGCGCGGAACGGCGTCACCAGCGCTGTGATGCTGCCAGCAAGCTGCAAAGGCTGGAATCCGAGGAAAACTGCGGCCGGCATGGTATTGCGCCGGAAGGGGCAAGTCTATGGCAGCGTGCTGCCGAGCGCATCGGGGCTGCGGTCCACGGGCGTGTCGGATTGCTTGCGGCACGCGCGGGCGGGCCAGTATGCTGCACCGGCGCGGCGAGCAGCCGCCGTGTGCCTGCTCTTTCCCCTCCCTTGCTTCGACCCGGTGCCGTGGCGCAAAAAGACCCCAACGACCAGCCACAACGTCCGCCCAGCAACGAGAACTACCTGCTGATCAACGCCTTCGCGACGCATCCGGAGTCGCCCCTGCTGGCGGTCACCCGCCGCATTTCCGACTCCGGCTGCAGCCTCGTGGACGCGCGCCTGTCCACGGTCGGCCGCGACGTCTCGGTGATCGCGTTGGCGGTGGGCGCCTGGGACGCCGTGGCCAAGCTCGAATCCTCGCTCTCGCGGCTCGAACGCGAGGACGGCATCAAGCTGGTGAACTACCGCACCGGGCCCAGGCCCGAGCAGAGCAGCCTGCTGCCCTACATCGTGGAGGTGGTGGCCGCGGACAAGCCGGGCATCCTGTTCCAGCTGGCCGATTTCTTCGACCGCCAGGGCATCACCATCGAGAACCTGCACTGCTCGCGCTACCGCGCGATGCAGACCGGCGCCGACATGTTCTCGGCGCAGATCACCGTGGGGATTCCCTCGAGCATGCACATCGCGGCGCTGCGCGACGATTTCCTGGAGTTCTGCGACCACCTGAATCTCGACGCGATCATGGACCCGGTCAAGTTCTGAACAGGAGGACGAGTCTGCACATGATCGCCCGGAAACTGGAGGACCGAGCCATGCTCGGCACCGGCGACCTCGTCCCGGACCTGGAACTGGCCCTGGGCAACGGCGAGCAGTGGCGCGGGGTCAAGGTACCCGGCCACGTCGAGGCCGTGCTGGCCGCGCTGACCGCCCTGCAGGCATGACCCCCCGCCCTGCCCCTTCCGCCACCGGCGCCGCGCGCCGGCGGTTCACCCCATGGAGTCCCGAATGACCCGCGGCAAGCGCATCTATGTGCTCGACACCAACGTGCTCATGCACGATCCCACGGCGCTGTTCCGCTTCGAGGAGCACGATGTCTACGTGCCGATGATGGTGCTCGAGGAACTCGACGCGGGCAAGAAAGGCACTTCGGAAACCGCGCGCAATGCGCGCCAGGTCAGCCGCTTCCTCAACGAGCTGATCGAGCGCGCCGGTCCGGCCAGTATCGGCGACGGGTTGCCGCTGGTGCGCCCTCAGGGTCTGCAGCTGCGCGTATCGGAAAAGATCGGCCGGCTGCGATTCCAGACCGAGCCGGTCGGCGCCGGCCAGCGCTTCGGGTCGGTGGTGCCCGACAACCAGATCCTGGCCTCGATCCTGGCACTGCGCGAGTCCGAGCCGGGCGTGCCGGCGGTGCTGGTGTCCAAGGACATCAACCTGCGCATCAAGGCCTCGATCTGCGGCGTGGAGGCGGAGGACTACGAGAACGACCGTGCCCTGGACGACTTCAGCCTGCTGTACACCGGCGTGGCGCCCTTGCCCGAGGGCTTCTGGGAGCGCCACGAGCAGGATCTGCGTTCGTGGACCGAGCGCGGCCACACGCTCTACGAACTGTCGCTGGAGGAAGGCGAGGACTGGCAGCCCAACCAGTTCCTGTATTTCGCAGGCGAGGAGGACGTGGAACTGCGTGTGCTGCGCGTGGCCGAGGGCCGGGCGATCCTGCAGATCATCGACGATTACCGCAGCAATGCGCATGCGGTGTGGGGCATCACGGCGCGCAACCGCGAGCAGAACTTCGCGCTCAATGCGCTGATGGACCCGCAGATCGACTTCGTCACGCTGCTGGGCACCGCCGGTACCGGCAAGACGCTGCTGGCCCTGGCCGCGGGCCTGGCCCAGACGATGGACCAGCAGCGCTACCGCGAGATCATCATGACCCGCGCCACGGTCTCGGTGGGCGAGGACATCGGCTTCCTGCCCGGCACCGAGGAGGAGAAGATGACGCCATGGATGGGCGCACTGACCGACAACCTGGAAGTGCTCACGCACAACCAGGAAGGCGGCGCCTGGGGCCGGGCGGCCACCAACGACCTGCTGGCCGCGCGGATCAAGATCCGCTCACTGAACTTCATGCGCGGTCGCACTTTCCTCAACCGCTGGGTGATCATCGACGAGGCGCAGAACCTCACGCCCAAGCAGATGAAGACCCTGCTCACGCGCGCCGGTCCGGGCACCAAGATGATCTGCGTGGGCAACGTGGAGCAGATCGACACGCCGTACCTGACCGAGACCACCTCGGGCCTGACCTACGCGATCGACCGATTCAAGGCCTGGCCGCACAGCGCCCACATCACCCTGCGCCGCGGCGAACGCTCGCGGCTGGCCGACTACGCCTCCGAAATGCTCTGATTCGTATCGTCACCGCCCTGTAGGAGCCGGCGTTGCCGGCGATCCGCACCACGACGACGCCCGACGAACCCGCGTGGGAGCGGCCCATGGCCGCGATCGGATCGCCGCGTCATTGCATCGATGGCACATTCGCTCCGTAGGCCGGTCCGCGAGCCGGTGACGGTTTCCGGGGCCGCCGCGAGTACATCCCTGTAGGCTGCGGACGCGCCATCCAGGGCGCGTACGCCCCCGGAAACCGTCCCCGGCCCGCGGCCCTCCCGCCGCCGTTCAATGGGATTCGTGCTTCGTAGGAGCCGGCGTTGCCGGCGATCGGCACCACGACGACGCCCGGAAAACCTGCGTGGCAGAGGCCGACCACCGCGATCGCATCGCCGCGAACCGTCGACAAAAAAAGGGCTCCCCGAAGGGAGCCCCAATCAAGCCCTGAACTTGATCGCGGAATGTGGACTCAGAACGGGACGCTCCACAGCGCCTCGATCTCGAGCTGCTCGTCGTCGTCGAGCGCGCTCTGGATGTAGGGCGTGGGCCCCAGGAAATAGCGGGCGGGCGCATAGCTGGCCGCGAACAGGATGCGGCCCAGCGTGCCCAGCTCGCGCGAGTAGCTCAGCGCAAGGTTGCGGTCGGTGTAGCCGGGCTCCAGGGCGCGCAGCAGCAGCGCCGAGGTCGGCTCCGGCTGCTGGCTGGTGCTCCAGCGCAGGGTCCACTCGCCACCGCGCCGATCCACGTAGCTGGTGGCCAGCGAGTACACGGTCAGGTCGCGCCAGGCGAACGCCGGCGAGGTGCCGTCGCCCAGCAGCGAGAGCAGCCGGGTGGGCAGCGCCGCGCTGGTGAAGGCCGGCACGTCGCTGTAGAAGATGCGTTCCACGCCGCCGCGCACGGCCAGCGCCGGCGTCAGCGCATAGCTCATGCCCACCTCGACGCGCCCGGGCAGGTCGAAGTCGCCCGGGTCGCCGTAGACGCCGCGGATGGTCTCGAACGGATCCATGTCGATGCGCGACTGCAGCGCAAGGCCCACTTCGAAGCCCCGGTCCAGTTCCTGCGTGTAACCCACGCGCACGCCACCGCCGGTGCTGCTCTCGTGCGGGAAGCCGTACGCGTCGGGAATCACCGAGGACTCGCCGAAACGCGGCGCACCGACGAAGCCCAGGTCGGCGCTTGCGTAGCGCTGGTGCGCGAACAGGCCGGTCACGCTCAGACGCCCACCCTCGCCGATCTCGCTCTCGATCGTCGAGGCCAGGTACTCGCCCGCGATCGGGCTGCGGCTGCGCCCGAGCAGGCCCAGTGCCGAATTCTCCGAACGCGGCTGGCTGGTCAGCGCCGAGCCGCGGCTGACCGAGAGCGGGCCGGCAGCGGCCGCATCGGCGCTGTCGAAACCGGTGCGCTGCGACTGCACGAAGCGGCTGATCGCGGTGGGCGCCGTCGGTGCCGCGACACCGGCCCAGGAGAACGCCGGGGCCATCTTCTGGCGCGTGTACTCGCGCCAGGCCTGACGCACGTCGCCCCCGGGCGCGGTCGCCGCCGCCGCGCCGGCGGATTGGCCGGCCAGGATCAGCGCGAGAGAAAACGCTACCGGGCGCATCGACATGGTGGGGTGGGCCTCGTCGTGGTCGACTTCGGGGTTAAGGACCGGTTAAATGACCGGCCATCGGCGCGCAGTATCGCGAAAACACCACACCCGGTCAATGCGCGTTTCCGGCGGTTTTCCGGCTGCCCCGCCGCGCCGATCGCGTCTCCAACCCCCGGTCTGTAGCGTATAAGAGACAAATGACCCGCCCTCCGCCCTGCGTGCTCACCATCGCCGGCTCCGACTCGTGCGGCGGGGCAGGCATCCAGGCCGATCTGAAGACCTTCGCCGCCTTCGGCGTGCACGGGCTCAGCGCGATCACTGCGCTGACGGCCCAGAACACCCGTGGGGTCACCGCCGTCCACGTGCCGCCGGTGGAGTTCCTCCGCGCCCAGATCGATGCGCTGTTCGACGACTTCCCGGTGGCGGCGGTCAAGCTCGGCATGCTGGCCGACGCCGCGGTGATCGCCGAGGTAGCGCAGGCGCTGCACCGGCACCGGCCCGCGCACGTGGTACTGGACCCGGTCATGGTCGCCACCAGCGGCGCCCGGCTGCTGGCGCCCGAAGCCGTCCAGGCGCTGCGCGACCGGCTGCTGCCACTGGCGAGCGTGCTCACGCCGAACATCCCCGAGGCCGAACTGCTGCTGGACATCGCGATCGGCGATCCCGCGGCGATGCCGGCCGCGGCCGCCGGGCTGCGCGCGCTGGGCGCCGGCGCGGTGCTGCTCAAGGGCGGCCACCTGCCGGGCCCGGTGGTGGTCGACCTGCTGGTGACCGAAGCCGGCGAGTTCCGCTTCGAGCACCCGCGCCTGGCGCTCGAGGGCCATGGCACCGGCTGCACGCTGGCCTCGGCGGTGGCGGCACGGCTTGCACTTGGGGACACGGTCCCCGAGGCCTGCGCGCGCGCCGGCCAGTACGTCCACGCCGCGCTGGCGGCGGGCAGCCCGGCCGGTCGCGCGCGGCTGACCTTCCTGGCCCATGGCGCAGGCGCGCCGCGGCGCCGATGAGGCCGACGGCGCGCCAGGGAACCTCTGAACAGGTTCAGAGGTTCGCGCGCCATGGATGGCGCGCTCGCGGATCAAGCACCCAGTGCTTGATCCGGCGGAGCCGAGTCCGGACATGTGCCGGACTCGGCGTGTCTGATCCAGTC
>DASRZM010000038.1:0-5858 GCA_035686365.1 Lysobacteraceae bacterium
CGTTCGATCGGCGGCACCAGGTCGACGTCCGGGCCGAGGTCCCGGCCGGCGTCCGGGCCGGCGTCCGCCGGTGCCTGGGCGAGCGCCGGGACGGTGGTGGCGAGCAGGGCCAGCAGCAGGCTCGTGGGCCTTCGCATCGTGGGTTCCTCGTATGGGGCGGCGCGATCCGTCAGTGACGGGTCGCGCGCAGCGCGGTGTCCTTGATGTAGCCCAGCAGCGCCGAGAGGCCGTTGCTGCGGGTCGGCGACAGGTGCCGGTGCAGTCCGATGCGGTCGATGAACTCCGGCTCGGTGCGCACGATCTCCTCGGCCGGACGCCCGGAGTACACGCGCAGCGCCAGGTAGATCAGGCCCGAGACGATGGCCGAGTCGCTGATCGCGCTGAACTCGAGCCGGTCGGCCGCGCCGGTGGGCACGATCCACACCATCGACTGGCAGCCGTGCAGGCGGTGGTCCTCGATCCTGAGTTCGTCGGGAAACTCCGGCAGCTTGCGCCCCAGGTCGATCAGGTACTGGTAGCGCTCGCTCCAGTCGCCGAACAGGCCGAATTCCTCGGCAATCGCGTCCTGCGCCGCCGCGGCCGTGGGCTCTGTGGGTTGCAGTGCGGCGATCATGTTCAACTCGCCCGGCGCCAACGCACGCCCTCGGCCGAATCCTCGAGCACCACGCCCAGCGCGGCCAGTTCGTCGCGGATCGCATCGGCGCGGGCGAAGTCGCGTTCGCGCCGCGCCGCCGCACGGGCCTGGATCAGTGCCTCGATGCGGGCGACATCGAAGCCCGATGCGCCCTCGTCGCGGCGGAACCAGGCCTCGGGATCCTGCTGCAGCAGGCCCAGTGCCTTGCCTCCGGCCTGCAGCGCGGACTTGTGAGCGCGCTGCGTCGCCGGATCGCCGGTCCGACGGGCATCGGCCGCGATCGCCGCCAGCGCCGCCAGCGCCACCGGCGTGTTCAGGTCGTCGCACAGCGCGGCCTCGACCACCTCGGGCACCGCCCCGGCCTCGGCGTCGACCTCGGCCAGGTCGCGCAGCGTCCCGTACAGCCGGTCGAGCGTGCGCACGCTCTGCTCGATCAGCGTATCGGACCAGTCCAGCGGCTGCCGGTAGTGCGCGCTCAGCAGCGCCAGCCGCAGCGCCTCGGGCGGATGCTGCTGCACCAGTTCGTGGACCAGGGTCACGTTGCCCAGCGACTTGGACATCTTGCGGCCTTCCATGTTCAGCAGGCCGTTGTGCAGCCAGTAGCGGGCGAAGATCTCGCCGTCATGCGCGCAGGTCGACTGCGCGATCTCGTTCTCGTGGTGCGGGAACTGCAGGTCGATGCCGCCGGCATGGATGTCCAGGGTCTGGCCCAGGTGCGCGGCGCTCATGGCCGAGCACTCGATGTGCCAGCCGGGCCGCCCCCGGCCCCAGGGCGAATCCCAGCCTGGCAGCTCGGGCGTGGAAGGCTTCCACAGCACGAAGTCGCCGGGATCGCGCTTGTACGGGGCCACCTCGACCCGGGCGCCGGCCAGCATCTCGTCGGTGGAGCGACGCGAGAGCCGTCCGTACCCGGGACAGGTGGAGACCGCGAACAGCACGTGGCCGTCGGCCTCGTAGGCGTGGCCGCGCTCGATCAGGGTCCGGATCATCGCGATGATCTGCGGCATGTGCGCGGTCGCATGCGGGACGATGTCCGGCGGCGCCACGCCCAGCGCCGCCATGTCCTGTTCGTAGGCGGCGGCATAGCGCTCGGTGATCTGCGAGATCGGCACCCCGGCTGCGGCCGCCGCGGCATTGATCTTGTCGTCGACGTCGGTGATGTTGCGGGCGTACAGCACGCCGGGGAAATGCCGCCGCAGCAGTTCGGCCAGCAGCCCGAACACCACCGCCGGGCGCGCATTGCCGATGTGCACGTAGTTGTAGACGGTCGGACCGCAGGCATAGAACGTCACCCGACCCGGATCCTGCGGGACGAAGGTCTCCAGTTCGCGGCTGAGGCTGTTGTACAGGCGGATCGGCATGGGGTGGGCAGCGGATCGGTTCCGTCGGCTCGCCAGTTTAGCAACCCGTCAGGTGGCGCGGCCGTGCTCGCGGCCGGGCGAGGCCCCGGGGCGGATTTAACGAAAATCTAAAGCCCGTGTTCAGGCAGCCGGTGCTTCAATCCCTAGCCGCTGGCTCTCGAGCGCCGGCCCCTGATCCCGTCACCGGAATATCCGCATGCGCCTGTCGCTGCCAGTCATTGCCACCCTCATTGCCGCCATGACGGCCCTGGCCCTCCCGGACACCGGCCAGGCGCAGCGGCGCCCGTCCGAGACGGTCAACTACGCCTATGCCGACGTGCTGCGGGTGGACCCGGTCTACGAGGTCGTGCGCTTCACCGAGCCCAGCGAGGAGTGCTACGACGAGGAGCTGCGGGTGCGCGAGCGCGACAGCGGCGCCGGCGGCACCGTGCTGGGCGCGATCGTCGGCGGCGTGATCGGCAGCAACGTGGGCAGCGGCGCCGGCCGTCGCGCCGCGACCGCCGCCGGTGCGGTGGTGGGCGGCGCCATCGGCCACAACATCGACAAGAACAACGGTGGGGAGCGCGAGTACACCGAGCGGCAGCACCGCTGCCGCATCGTCGACGTGGAGCGTGAGGAGCGCCGCGTGGCCGGCTACGACGTCGAGTACCAGTACAAGGGCGACGTCTATTTCTCGCGCATGGCCTACGATCCGGGCAGCAAGCTGCGGGTGCGGGTGTCGGTGGAGCCGGCGGATTCCTGATTCTCCATCGGGACCCCGGACCCGGGAGAGCAGAGCGTCTGTCCGCAAAGGACGCAAAGGACGCAAAGAAGCGCAAAAGAACTGCAAAGAGAGACGAGCGACGAGCCGTTGCTTGGCTTGTTGCTGCTCCCTTTGCGTTTCTTTGCGTCCTTTGCGGACTGCTCTTCCGGGACCTGCCGATGCGGCTGGCGACGAGCCCCGCTTGCCGCGGCGGTCGGGCCATGACAGACTTTCGCGCATGAGCCACACCTGCACCGCGACCGGTTACCTGTCTTCCGCCTGGATGGCGGCGGGCATGACCTCGCGCGCGCGCCGACCGTTTCCCGACTCCTGACGAGCTGGGCGGCGGGATACACGCCGTGTTTTCTTCCGAAAGCCCAGCCTTGCGCTGGGCTTTTCCGTTTCCGGGGACCGCATCGTGAAGCATTTCCTCAATACCCAGGACTTCTCCCGTGCCGAGCTCGACCGCATGCTCGAGCACGCGGCCGCGTTCAAGCGTTCGCCGGCCGGGCGCCAGCTCGAGGGCCGGTCGATCGCGCTGGTGTTCTTCAACGCATCGCTGCGCACGCGCACCAGCTTCGAGCTGGGCGCCCACCAGCTCGGCGGCCATGCGGTCGTGCTCTCGCCAGGCAAGGACGCCTGGCCGATCGAGTTCGAGACCGGCGCGGTGATGGACGGCGAGGCCGAGGAGCACATCGCCGAGGTTGCCCGCGTGCTTTCGCGCTACGTCGACCTGATCGGCGTGCGCGCATTCCCGAAGTTCCAGGACTGGAGCGTGGATCGTGAGGACCTCGTGCTGCGCGGGTTCGCCCGCTACGCCACCGTGCCGGTGATCAACCTGGAGACCATCACCCACCCGTGCCAGGAGCTGGCGCACGTGCTGGCGCTGCGCGAACGCCTGGGCCCCGACCTGCGCGGCAAGAAGTACCTGCTGACCTGGACCTGGCATCCGAAGCCGCTGAACACGGCGGTGGCGAACTCGGCGCTGACCATCGCCACCCGCTACGGCATGGACGTGACGCTGCTGTGCCCGACGCCGGACTACGTCCTCGACGAGCGCTACATGGAGATCGGCCGGCGCAATGTGGCCGAGCAGGGCGGCTCGCTGACGGTCAGCCACGACATCGAGTCGGCCTACCGCGGCGCCGAGATCGTCTACGCCAAGAGCTGGGGCGCGATCCCGTACTTCGGCCGCTGGGATCAGGAGCAGGCGATTCGCGCCGCCCACCGCCACTTCATCGTCGACGAGGCCAAGATGGCGCTGACCGACAACGCAGTGTTCAGCCACTGCCTGCCGCTGCGCCGCAACGTCAAGGCCACCGACGCGGTCATGGATTCGCCCGCGTGCATCGCCATCGACGAGGCCGAGAACCGGCTGCATGTGCAGAAGGCGGTGATGGCGGCGCTGATGCGGGACTCGGGACTCGGGACTCGGGACTCGTAAGAGCAGGCACAGCTTCGCATTTCCCTTCCGATCCCAGGAGCGCTCCCCAATGCCTCAAGACCTCGCCAGACCGACTCCGAGTCCCGAGTCCCGAGTCCCGAGTCCCGAACAAGACATCGTCCTGGCCTTCTCCGGTGGCCTCGACACCAGCTTCTGCATTCCGTGGCTGGCCGAGCGCGGCTGGCGCGTGCACACGGTCTTTGCCGACACCGGCGGCGTGGACGTGCACGAACGCACCTACATCGAGCAGCGCGCGGCCGACCTGGGCGCGGCGAGCCATGTCACCGTCGATGGCGGGCCGGCGCTTTGGCGCGAGTTCGTGGTGCCGTTCGTGCGGGCCGGGCAGGGTTACCAGGACCAGTATCCGCTGCTGGTCTCCGACCGTTACCTGATCGTGGACGCGGCGCTGCAGCGCTGCCGGGAGCTGGGCACGCGCGCGATCGCGCACGGCTGCACCGGCATGGGCAACGACCAGGTGCGTTTCGACCTGACGGTCAAGGCGCTGGGCGAGTACGAGATCGTGGCGCCGATCCGCGAGATCCAGCGCGAGCACGCCCAGGTGCGCGCCTACGAGCAGCGTTACCTGGCCGAGCGCGGCTTCGAGGTGCGGCCCAAGGCGCAGGCATACACGATCAACGAGAACCTGTTGGGCCTGACGTTGTCGGGCGGCGAGGTCGATCGCTGGCAGGCACCGGGCGAGGGCGCCAGCGGCTGGTGTGCGCCGCGCGCACAGTGGCCCGCGGAACCGCTGCGGGTGCGGGTGGGCTTCGAGCGCGGCGAGGCGGTATCGCTGGACGGCGAGCGCATCGACGGACCGGCACTGCTGGCGCGGCTCAACCGCGAGTTCGCGCGCTACGGCGTCGGGCGCGGCATCTACACCGGCGACACCACGATCGGCCTGAAGGGTCGCATCGTCTACGAGGCGCCGGGGCTGGCCGCGCTGCTGGTCGCCCACCGGGCGCTGGAGGAGGCGGTGTCGTCGCGGCACCAGAACCGCTTCAAGCCGGAGGTGGCCCGGCGCTGGGTGGAACTCGTGTACGAGGGGTTTTTCCACGACCCGCTGAAGGCGGACCTGGAGGCGTTCCTCGAGTCCAGCCAGCGCTGCGTCGACGGCGAGGTGACGCTGGAGACCGCCGGCGGCCGCGTCGACGCGGTGGCGATCGATTCGACGCACATCCTCTCGGCCAAGGGCGCAACCTACGCGCAGGCCGCCGACTGGGGCGTGGCCGAGGCCGAGGGCTTCATCCGCCTGTACGGCATGAGCTCGACACTGTGGGCGGAGGTCAACCGCAAGTGAGCAACTGCCGGACCCAGGGGTCAGCAGGAAGCGCGCGTACTGCGGCTTCGGGTGGGGGCGGATCGATGTCCGGGTTCCGGGGGCTGCTTGTCCTCGCGCCGCGGCGCTGCGCGCCGCGGTCCGCGTCGGGCGGCCGGGGTTTGCGATCGGACATCCTGTCCGAGCGCAAACGCACGCACATCCGTGTGCGCGCCCCCCTCCGGGGGCCTGATCGTCCGCCCGCCGCCGCTGCGGAGGCGACGCCCCCGGAACCCGGACACCGCTCCGCCGCGGCGGGCCCACGCGCACGGGCCTCGAGTACGCGCCCCGCAGTCGACTGGCCACTGGAGCTGGCTGCTGAAACCTGTCACTTGCGGTTGACCTCCGCCCACAGTGTCGAG
>DASRZM010000039.1:0-26271 GCA_035686365.1 Lysobacteraceae bacterium
CCTGCGCAGCACCGCGTCGAGCTCGGCGGCATCCGGCGGCGTGTCCAGGTACTCGACCACGCGCGGCGCGACCCCGCTTTGGCGCAGCAGCTCCAGCGTCGCCCGCGACTTGCTGCACCTGGGATTGTGGTACAGCACCGCTTCGCCCATGGCCTCATTCGAACCCGTCGTCGAAGATGTCGTCCGGCCCGCCGCCGGCGGCACCGGTGCTGTCGGTCTGGTTGAAGAACCAGTCGACGGCGATCTCGAATTCCGCTGTGCCGCTGGTGATGCGCACATTGTTCTCTGTTGAGTTGAGGGTAACTCCTACTTCGCAGAAGGCGAACCCCGGACCCGAGGTGAACTGGCTCGTGATGTCGCACCCGGTCGTGGTCTTGCCGATGTAGGCCAGCTGGATCGTGTAATCGTCGGCAGTCCCGTCGTCGCCGTCGTTGCCGGCCTGGGCCAGCCGCAGCGTGGTCACGTCGTCCCACGAGGTCTGCCGCACGACATTGTTGGTGCACAGGACCGGGAACATCACCGCCGAGGTCGGGAGCTGGGACCGCAGCGTGGACGTGTCGGACGAGGGATTCCCGCACGGATCGAACGAGGTCGCCGCCTCGGCGAAGAAATGCCCCGCAGGCAGCGCGGTCAACAGGTTGGAATAGGTGCCCCGGTCGATCGTGGCGGGCGGCACCTCGAAGGGGTTGTTGCCGTTCGACCGGAACCAGTGGCGATTGACGTCGTCGCCGCGGAGGTCGTCGCGGCTGCCGCGCTCGGTATCGACACCGGCGTTGAGATTCATCGCCTCGTCGATTCCGTTGAAGCTGTTCGTGAAGTAGCGCATGTCGCGGGCGGCCTGGGAGCCGCACGAAGGTGTCGCTGTTTCCGGGTCCCCGTCGCAGCCGCCGAGCTCGAAGACCTCCGACGGGCCTAAGACATTGTGGTCCAGGCCCATGCAATGGCCGAGCTCGTGCATCGCGACGGACTCGAAATCCGGTCGGCCGAACGGGACGCCGACCGACACCCCGTCGACGACGTTGCCCGGCACGCCCAGGTTGCGGTTGAACTCGGCCACGGCGTTGCGGATGGCCTGTTCCGGGTCATCGTTCTCCGGAGTGCCATCGGGCGCGGGCAGCGCGGCCGGGTCCAGGCAGACGTTGACGGTGCGCTGGCCGCCGGTGCCGTTGTAGTTGTCGGGGTGCGTGATGACGCTCGGGTTCTCCATGCCGACGTCGAGAAACGTCCCGGCGGAGGCGGCAACGGGACTGGCGGCGAGGACGGCCGCTATGGCGAGTCGGAGCGCGCTCATGGCTGTACCTCCTCCAGCGTCCGGCCCAGCGGCAGCCGTCGCAACGTCTCGGCCGTGGCCGCAATTGCGACCAGGTCCGGATGGTCCGGGTGGTTGGCCAGGTCCTGCCTCAGTGAGCTCCAGTGGATCGTCCGCTGCCCGCTGTCGTCGGTGAGCGTGAGCTCGATGATCGGCTCGTCGGAGACGCTCACCAGCGGCAACTCGCCGCGCTTGCGCTGCACGTGTGCCCGCCGGAGGTCGGCGCGCAGGGTTTCGGGTTCGATGCCGCCGACGCCGGTGCCATCGATCTCCTGCCGCAGTTGGCTCAACTCGCGTCCCGAGAGGACGAATGCCCGGGTGCCGGCATCGCGGCGCCAGGCGGGTGCGTGGACGACGACGCAGCCGTCGCTGCGAACCTGGATCGTCGTGGATGCGTCCTCCTGCGCGGCCAGCAAGGGTGGCGTGGAGACCAGGGCATAGAGCACCGGGGCGTCACCGGAGGCGCAGCCGGATGCGGCGATCGCGGCGACCGGTGCGCCGACGGCGACCAGGGCCGCGGCGGCGAGCAGGACATGCAGTCGATTCATTTTCGGATTCCCCCTCGAAGGTCCCGTGAGCTTTCTCGCGTGGACCGGCTCGAGTTGACCGGCCACCGCGGGCGATCCTATGATGCGCCCCGTTCCCCGGGGCGGTTAGCTCAGCGGTAGAGCACTGCTTTCACACGGCAGGGGTCAGTGGTTCGATCCCACTACCGCCCACCAGTTGCACCCGGCATCGTTCGCCGGTTTCGACGAAACCATCCCGATGGCGGGGTGGTCTCTTTGTTAGTAGCGCGCCGCGCGCGCAATTGCAACTGGATTCCGTGCCCGGCGGCGGAGCATTTGCCGCGTTCGTCGGATCCTGGCGCATATTCACCCCTTTCGTCGCATACACAGACAAGGATCTTGTCCGGAGACAGGCCATGTCCGTGTCGCGACTGCTGGTGATCCTGTTGTTTCTGCTCGCGTTTCCGGCCCTGGCCGGCAGCGGCTGGCAGGTCTCACCCACGCCCACGGCGGAGATCCTGAACGGGGTCTCGGCCGCGACCCGCCATTTCTCGATCGCGGTCGGAAACAACGGCAGCATCGTCCACTTCCTCGATGGCGACGCCGGCACGCTGGTGGCCTCGGGCACCGGCAACGACCTGCTCGACGTGTACGCCCTGGCGCCGGACATGGCCGCGGCATCGGGGCAGGACGTCGTGCTGCTGTGGGACGGCGTCAGCTGGGCGCCGATCGCCGAAAACGACTCCGGAACGCCGGTGTTCTATTCGCCCGTGTGGATCACACCCGAGCGCGACCTGGTGCTCTACGGCACCCTCGGGCAGACGTTCAACATCGTGTGCCCCCATGATCCGGGCGCCACGCAGCAGGGCTTCTGCCGTGCCTTCTCGTTTCCGACGCTGGCGTTCTGCGGCCACAGCGGCGACATCAGGATGGTGCTCACCTCCGGCAGCATCATGCGGTTCGACAACTCCCTGGTGGACCCGGACGATCCGAACAACTTCGACCCGCTGTTCGAACAGCAGCCGTCGCTGAACCTGAAGGCCGCGTGGGTCCCGCCGGGCGCGTGCGCCAGCGGCCCGATCCCGCCGCTGGACATCTTCGCGATCGACGACCTGGACCGCTTCTGGCGCTTCGACGGTGAGACACCGGGCTGGACGATGATATTCGACGAGATTTCTCCTGGGCATACGCTGACCTGGTTGTCGGGCAGCGGCGGCAACCACGTGCTGGCGGTGGGCTTCCAGCCGGCGGTCGCCAAGGGCGGCGGCAACGAGGGTGTCGCGTGGCGCTACCAGGGCAGTACCTGGACCCAGGAGACCTTGGCTCCGGGCACGCCCGGGTTAAGCGATGTGACGGTCACGCTGGACTACGAGACCCGCATCTTCGGGCACGGCTTCGAGAACACGCCGGTGGTCAAGGGCGGCGTGTCCCGGCCCGGCCTGTTTATCAGCGAGACATCGGTCGGCGAGGCTGGCAGCCTGGCCGGGCGGGACGACCTGCTTCCGGCTGCCGTCAGCGATCTGGGGGTCGCCAAGTTCCTGCTGACCGAACCGCCGTACTCCACGGGCGACACCGTGCAATATCGCCTGGTCGTGACCAACGCCGGCCCGGACGATGCTACCGGAGTGTCACTCACCGAACACTTCTCCAATCTGAGCTACGGTAGCGACACCTGCTCCAGTGTGAATAGCGTGGTGGCTCCGGGCCGGGCCAGGCTCGCGAACATCGGCAACCTGGCCAGCGGCGATCGTCTCGAATGCACGTTCTCGTTCACCATAACCGACCTGCCGTTCAGCAACACCGGAATCGTGTACTCCAAGTCGGTTTCCGACCCCGAGCTGATGGACAATGCGGCGCAGGTGCGAACGGTGCCGTAAGCAAGGCCCGTCAAGCCCGTCGTGGAGCGGACCAGTCCCGCCGGACCCGGCGCTCGTGCGCCTGATCGACGAGCGTGCCATCCCCGGCACGGCCAGGCCCGAACCTGCGTTGAGGTTTGCTAGCGCGCCGCGCGCTGCGATGCTTCGCGCACCAGCGCCAACGCGGGCGCATTGACGGCAGACCCGCGCTCGAGCGCCGGCAGCGCCCGCTCCAGCAGCGGGCGCGCGGCGCGGGCGTCGCCGGTGTCCAGCAGGCAGGCCCCGAGCAGGCCCCGGGTGATCTGCGCGGCCTGGGCGGCGTCGCCGAACGCAGCCACGCGGATCTCCAGCGCCTCGCGCAACATCGCGATGCCGGCAGCGGCCTCGTCCCGGGCCACGCATCGGGCATAGCCGTACCAGGCCAGGGTCTCGGCGCGTGAGGGGTGGGTGGCCGGCAGCGCGGCCTTGCGGATCTCCAGCGCGCGCTCGAACAGCGGCAGCGATTCCGCGTGCTGTCCGCGCCACATCAGGATGCGGCCGAGGTTGGTCAGCCCGTAGGCCAGGTTGGGGTGGGTGGCGCCGGTCGCTTTCTCCTGGGCGGCGACGGTGCGCCGCAGCCAGCGCTCGGCGGCATCCAGATCGCCGCCGTCCTCGGACAGCAGGCCCAGGTTGTTGAGATTGCCGGCGGTCATCCAGTGGTTTTCGCCGTGGGCCGCGAGGTTGATCTCCAGGGCGCGGCGGAACAGGGCGCCGGCTTCGGCCAGGGCGCGTTGCCGGTGACGCACCAGGCCGAGGTTGTTCAGGGTCTTGGACAGCACCGGGCTGCCGGCTTCCACCGCTACCTCGTAGATCGCCAGCGCCTCGCGCAGCGCCGCCTCGGCGCCGTCGTCGTCGCCCTGGTCGTAGAGACTGGCACCCAGGTTGCCGAGGCTGTCGGCGGTGTGGCGGTGCTGCTCCCCGAGCACCCGCCGGCGCAGTGCGGCCGCTTCCCGGAAATGCGTGGCGGCTTCGGGGTAGCGGCCCAGGGCATGGTTGACCGAGCCGTAGGCGTCGATCGCGCGCGCCAGCTCCGGCAGGTCCCGCGGATTGGCGGCGCGACGCATCGCCAAGGCCTGCGCGTACCAGCGTTCGGCGTCTTCGAGGCGACCGCTCAGCCAGTGCCAGGAACCGATCCGCAGCGCGCTTTCGGCAAGCCGCGGGTCGGAGTCGGGCAGCAGGCGACTGCGCAATGCGTGGGCGGCGAGAAAGAGCCGGCCGGCACGTTCCATCTCGCCCAGCGACTGCAGGGTGATCGCCAGACGTTCGCTCGCGGCGGTCGCCGGCAGGCTGTCCGCGCCATGCACGCGCACGCTCGTCGCCAGCGCCTGTTCGAGTTCCGTCCGCGCCTGCCGGTGCTCGCCGCGCAGCTCGCGCAGCGCGCCGGTGTTCATGTGCACGCGCACCTGCAGCTCCGGGCTGGCTTCGGCATCCAGCAGCGTGGCGGCTTCCTGCAGCAGCGCCAGCGAGCGGTCGTACTCGCCCATGTTGCGGTGGACTTCGGCGAGCGTGTCGAGCAATGCGATCCGCGTGTGCGGGTCGATGTCCCGGCGTGCATCCAGCTCGCTGCGACCGCGCGCCAGCAGCTCGTGGGCCGGGATCTCGCGGCCGGCGCTCTGGGTGGTGTCGGCGGCGCGGAACAGCGCACGCAGAAAGTCGGCGACGGCTTCGGCGCGTTCGCCGGCGAGCCGGCTCTGCGCCAGTGCCACGCGGGTGCGCTCGGTCTCCAGGCCCAGGCGGATGCCGAATACGGTGACGGTGACGGCGAACACGGCGGTCACGGCAACCGCGGCCCAGCGGCGCCGCACGAACTTGCGGGCGCGATAGCCCAGGCTGTCGGGCCGTGCCTGGACAGGACGATGGGCGGGCAGGGCGCGCAGGTCCTGGGCGAGCGCCGCGGCGCTGGCATAGCGCTCATCGGGCTCCGCTTTCAGGGCACGCCGGACGATCCAGTCCAGCTCCGCTGGAATGCGTTCGGCCGGGACGGCGCCGACGCCATCGTCCGACCCGGTGCTGCGGCTGCGGCGCAGCGGCGGCGGCGCTGCGGCGCGGATGCGCGCGGCCAGCGCCTCGGGTGTGTCACTGCCGCGCGCGAAGGCCGGCTGGCCCGAGACCAGCTCGTACAGCAGCAGCCCGAGCGAGAAGACGTCGCTGGCGGTATCCACCGGGCCGCCCGTGAGCTGTTCGGGCGACGCGTAGCGCGGCGTCAGCGGACGCATGCCGAGCAGTTCGGACAGGCCCGAGTCGGAGTCCGGGACGAGCAGCGTGGCGATGCCGAAGTCGAGCAGGACGGGCCGGCCATCGCCATCGACCAGGATGTTTCCGGGCTTCAGGTCGCGATGCACGACCAGGCGCCGGTGCGCGTAGTCCACGGCGTCGCACACCGCCGCCAGCAGGTGCAGCCTTGCGGCAAGCGGCAGCTCGAGCTCGCGGCAATGGCGATCGATCTGCACGCCCTCGATGTAGTCCATCACCAGGTAGGGCAGCCCGGCGGTGGTGCGCCCGCCGTCGAGCAGATGCGCGATGCCCGGATGCACCAGGCCGGCCATGATCTGGCGTTCGCGGCGGAAGCGTTCGATCAGTTCCGGGTGGGCGAATCCCGGTGCCAGCACCTTGAGTGCACAGCGGCGGGTGAATTCGCCGTCGTCGCGCTCGGCCAGGTACACGCGCCCCATGCCGCCGGCACCGAGCAGGCGCACGATCCGGTAGCGGTCGACGATTTCTCCCGGGCGCAGTTCCGCGCCGAGGGCGTCGGCGGCGACGTTGCGATCCAGCAGCGCGTCCTCGGCCTCGTGCGCCGCCAGCAGTCCGGCCAGATCGGCGGCCAGTGCCGGGTCCTGGCCGCACGCTGCGGCGGCCCACTGGCGGCGGCTGCCGGGCGGCTGATCCAGCGCTGCGTCGAACAGCGACCACAGGCGGGTCCAACGGCTGGAGTCCATGACGCTCCGCGATGCGCGCACGAGCTTTGCAGTATAGGCAGTCGACTGCGCGCCGGCAGCGCCCGAGCGCCGGCTCGGCCTCACACGGGCACTGCTAGACTTCGGTCATGCACGAAACGGACACGCCCGTCACCGAACTGCTGGCGGCCATCGAGCGCGGCGAGGCCGGTGCGAGCGACGCGCTGTTCCCGGCCGTGTACCAGGAGTTGCGAAGGCTGGCCCGATCCTGCCTGGTCGGCGAGCGCGAGACCCACACGCTCTCGCCGACGGCGCTGGTGCACGAGGCCTACCTGAGGCTGGTCGGCGCACCGCTGCCTGCGATGAGCGACCGTCGTCATTTTCTGGCCATCGCCGCAATCGCCATGCGCCGGATCCTGGTGGAGCACGCGCGCGGCCTGGCGCGCGAAAAGCGCGGCGGTGGGGCGACCCGGATCACGCTGTCGGACGCGGTCGGCCAGGTCGGCGGCACGCCGCTGGAACTGCTGGACCTGGACGCGGCGCTGGACCGGCTCCAATCCCAGGACGCGGCCATGGCGCAGGTCGTGGTGATGCGCTATTTCGGCGGACTCAGCGTCGAGGAGGCCGCCGAGGTGCTGGACAGCTCGCCGCGCAGCGTCAACCGGCTGTGGACCCACGCGCGCGCCTGGCTGCTGCGCGAGCTGGACGGAACGGACGGATCAGTGCCTGTTGGGAAACGATCGTACTGATCGCTTTTCAAGTCGCGAGTCGGGCACAAGTCCGGACTCGCTCACAGCGAAGCAAACGCTTGCGCGCCTGCGGGGAGAGCCGCTCGCGAGACGGTCAGTCCTTCGTGCGCGGCGCGGCCTTGTGGCGCGGGCCCGGGTACGGACGCAGGTAGTAGCCGCCCCACCAGTACGGCCGGCCGTACCAGCCCATCGTGCCGACGTAGTACACGTCGGACTCGTCGCGTTCGGGCCACAGGAAGATCAACTCGGCGTCCACGCGCGGATACCGGTAGCGGTACTCGCCCACCGGACGCGTCTCGTAGCCGTCGATGCGGCCGATCACGGTGATCTCGCGTTCGGGCGCGAACAGGGCCGGATCGTAGAAGCCCTCGCGGCAGGCCAGAAAGCGGCCGTTGCTGGTGTCGGCCGAACGCGGCCGCGCCGAAGCGTTCAGGTCGCGCCCGAGGACCTCGAAACAGGTGCGCTCGGCGCCGGTGTCCACTTCGATGATCTGCCCGCCCCAGCGCACGGACGGGCCGGTCTGTCCGGCGTCGCTGGCCTGGGCCGGGCTCAGCACCGCGTACTCGCCGCGCAGCGGCTTGGGCGCGGTGGCGCACCCGGACGCGAGCGCCACGGCAAGGGTGATGAGGGCGATACGTGCGGTCGTGGCGGTCATGACGGACTCCCGGCAGTTCTCCGCAGGGGACGGCGAGGGGCCCGGAACCGTCGCAGGTCGCGGACCAGGCTGGTCTTGTGCTCGGGGTCCAGCGCGGCACCCGCGTAGCGCCATTGAACATAACGCAGGCTCAATGAAGAAAGGCTGTCTGCGGCTTCCGGCAGCAGCGCCGCGGCGCGTTGCGCGAAGCGCAGCGGCGGCTCGTGCGGCGGCTTGGCCACGCCGGCGCGCGCCAGTTGCAGCACGAAGCGCCGGTACGCCGCCACCAGTGGATCGGGCGCGGGCCCGCGCTGGCGCATCACCAGCCACAGCGTCACTGTCAGCGCCAGGACGGCCGCCGCGGCGAACGCCAGTCCCAGGTCACGCCAATCGCCGGCGTCGAGCCCGAACGGCCGCAGCATGGCGCGCTGCTGCCGCAGGTCGAAGCCGAGCACCAGGTCGTTCCATTGCCGCAGCATCCAGTCGGTGGTGTTGCGCAGCGGGATCCACCACTGCGCGATGTCGCCGCCGGCCAGGCCCTCGATGCCGCGCTCGATGCGCTCGGGCGCCACCGCTGCGGTCGGATCCACGCGCACCCAGCCGCGGCCTTCGAACCAGACCTCGGACCAGGCGTGGGCATCGGACTGGCGCACCACCCAGTGCCTACCGATGGGATTGAAATACCCGCCCTGGTAGCCGGTGACCACGCGCGCAGGGATGCCGGCCGCACGCATCATGAAGGTGAAGGTCGATGCAAAGTGCTCGCAGTAGCCCTGCTGCGTCTCGAACAGGAAATCGTCCACGCTGTGGCGGGCCAGCAGCACCGGGTCGAGCGTGTAGGTGAACTCGGCATTGAACCAGGCCAGGGCGCGCTCGATGATCGCGGCATCGTCGGCGCCTTCTGCGCGCCAGCGATCCATCAGTTCGCGCGTGCGCGGGTTGAATCCGCCCGGGATGCGCGTTTGCCATTGCCGCATCGTGCGCGGTTCATCGACGGACAGGCGATGGGCGGTGGCCGAGCTCAGGCGGAAGCGGCGCACCTGCTCGATCCGCTGGTTGGCGATCAGCGTGCGGCCGGAATCGAAGCCGGTGCCGGCCGGCGCTTCCAGCGCGACGTCCAGCGCCATGACGTAGCGGCGGTCGGTCGGTTCCTGGGTGATCTCGTACTCGACCGGTGCCGACAGCGCGGTGGCGCCCGGGTGCATGGCCTCGGCGATGAAGCGCGGTCGCGTCCAGGTGCGTCCGTCGAAGGCCATCAGCACCGGGCCGCGGTAGTACATCGCACTCTTCGGGGGCTCGCGACCGAAGTAGCGCACGCGCAGCACCGGCGAGTCGTCGAGAAACAGCGCGGAGATGTCGCCCGGCGCCATCTCCTCGCTGAGGCCGGTGCGGGCTTCGGCACGGCCGGGCACGCCCCACAGCGGCGAGGCCAGCCGCGGGAACAGGAAGAAGCCCGCAGTCGCCAGCGGCAGCGAGTACACCAGCAGCAGGCCCGCTGCCCGCAACCGGCTCGGCACGCCCGCGCCCGCGGGCAGACCGGCCTCCAGGTCCGCCACCGCCGCCAGCGCCGAGAGCGCCACCAGCACCGCCAGCAGCGAGAGCGCCAACAGCATCGGGCCCTGATCGAGCAGGAATCCCGCGGTGGTCGCGAACAGCGCGAATCCCAGCACGCTGCGTGCGTCGCGTATGCCGCGCAGTTCCAGCAGCTTCATCACCAGCATCGTGGCCAGCAGTGCCGCGCCGGTGTCGCGCCCGAAGCGGAAGTCGTAGGCGCCCAGCGCAAGGCCGGCCGCGCCCAGCGTCACCACCGCCCGCAGCAGGCCCGAAACCGTGCGTCGGTGCCAGCCCAGGACCAGCGCCAGCGCCCACAACGGCACCAGTACCAGCACCAGCCACGGCGGCAGCGTCTGCGCGATGCCGGCCAGCGCCGCCGGAACCGCGGCCGCGCACCACAGGAAGCTACGCCGGTCCAGCGTCGGGGTCATCGTCGGCTCCGGTGGGCAGCAGCGCCAGCGCCCGCAGGCACGCATGCAGGTGCCGGGGACCGTGGTCGGGGCCCAAGCGCTGCCCCGGCAGCAGCAGGGTCGAGCGCAGGCCCTGGCGTTCGGCCGCCAGGACCCAGGCGGTGAGCCTGCGGATCCGGGGCTCGCGCGGCAGCTGCCCCAGGGCGTGGTAGTCCAGGCGTACTTCGCGGCCACCGGGTCGCTCGAACTCGCGCACCAGCAGGCGGCCGATCTGTGCGCTGCGCTTCCACGCGACCATTCGCCTGGGGTCGCCGACGCGGTAGTCGCGCAGGCTCAAGGGGTGTTCGCCCGGACCGGCTTGGTGGCGCGCCGCGTCGTGCTCGCCCCCGCGCGGCAACGGCGGTGGACCGGTCTCGGCGGCCGGATACACGAGCAGGCGGCAGCGCGGATTGAGCCAGCTCCATACCTTGAACAGGCCCAGCGGGTGGCGCGAGTACAGCTCCACCCGACCGGGCTCGAACCAGCCGCGGCGGACGGTACGCAGCGGCACAATCGCGGCAGCCGATGTCTCCGGCGCGAGGATCATGCCTGCGCGAACGTTGCCGCAGCGCACCACCAGCCCGCGCCGGTGCCGCGGATCCACGGCGTCGAACAGCATCCGCAGCTGCAGGGACTCGCCGGCATGCACCGGCGTGGCCTCCACCGCCAGCAGGCGCACGCCGCGCACCGACAGCCAGCCGTGCAGCAGCGCGGTGTGGTAGGCCGAGGCCAGCAGGAAGCCGACGATCAGCGCCGGATTGTTGTTGTAGTTGAGCGCGCCCAGCAGCATCGCCGCCAGCAGGCCGCCGAAGAACAGTCCGGTCTGCGTGGGCAGCACGTAGATGCGGTGCCGGTCCAGGACCACCGGCAGGGGTTCTGGCTGCTTGCGCCGGGTCAGGGCCGGCAGCCGCCGCTCAGCGCGGTCGAGCAGCCGCTCGCGCCAGGGCAGGGCGGCGGTTTGGTCGCTCACGGTACCGCGACCGATTCCAGGATCTCCCCGGCCAGCCGCACGCGTTCGCCGGACTCGGCCTCCGGCACCAGCCGGTGCGCGGAGACCTCGACGAACACGGCCTGCACGTCCTCGGGCAGCACGTAGTCGCGGCCTTCGAGCAAGGCCACCGCGCGCGCGACGCGCAGCAGCGCCAGCCCCGCGCGCGGCGACAGGCCCACGCGGATGCCGGCGTGGCGACGGCTTTCCGAGAGCACGGCCTGGACGTAGTCGACCAGCGCCTCGCTGGCCAGCACCTCCGTGGTCGCCCGGCGCAGATCCAGTACCTCCTCGGTGTCCAGCAGCGGCATGGTCTGCGCGATCAGGTCGCGACGATCGTCGCCGGTGAGCATCTCGCGCTCGGCCTCGGCGTCCGGATAGCCCAGGCGGATGCGCAGCAGGAAGCGGTCGAGCTGCGAATCCGGCAGCGGGAACGTGCCGGCCAGGTCCACCGGATTCTGCGTGGCGATCACGAAGAACGGGTTGGGCAGCGTGTGGCAGATGCCGTCGATGGTGACCTGGTGCTCGGCCATGGCCTCGAGCAGCGCACTCTGCGTGCGCGGCGGCGCCCGGTTGATCTCGTCGGCCAGCAGCAGCTGGGTGAAGATCGGTCCCTGGTGGAAGCGGAAGCTGTGGTTGTCCTGCTCGTACACCGACACGCCCAGGATGTCCGATGGCAGCAGGTCGGCGGTAAACTGCATGCGCTGGAAAGCCAGTCCCACGCTTGCCGCCAGCGCCCGCGCCAAGGTCGTCTTGCCCAGTCCCGGGAGATCCTCGATCAGCAGATGCCCGCCAGCGAGCAGGCAGGCGAAGGCCAGCTGCACCTCGCGCGGCTTGCCCAGCACCAGCCGGTTGACCTGTGCGATCGCCCGGCCCAGGGCCTCGCGGCGCGCGCCGGCGACCAGCGTCTCGGGTCGGGTCCTTGCGTGCATCGGGCGTCCGTTCGCCATGCCGAACCTGCAGTGTAGCGCCCGGAGCGCGGGCCGGGCATGAGTCAGGGCGCGCCCCGGTCGCGCTTCATCGCGCTTTGGACCGCGTTGGTCGCCCTCAAGTTCGCCCTGGCCGCGCTGCTGCCGGTGTTCGCCGACGAGGCCTGGTACTGGCTGGAGAGCCGGCATCCGGCCTGGGCGTATTCGGACCTTCCCGGCGCCACTGCCTGGCTGATCGGGCTGGGCACGGCCCTGGCCGGAAACACGCCGCTGGGGCTGCGCTGGCCGTTCGTCGCCATGGCGGCCTTGTCGTCCTGGCTGCTGGTCGGCATCGCGCGCCGGCTGGGTGATCCCTCCGGCGGCTGGAACGGCGCGGCGATCGCACTGGCGATCCCGCTGTTCGCGAGCCTGGGCGTGATGGCCCTGCCCGACGTGCCGCTGGTGCTGGCCGCGCTGCTGTGCTTCCAGGCGCTGCTGCGGCTGCGGGTAGGCATGGATCGGCTCGCGGTCGGCGAACTGGCGGCCGGACTGGTGCTGGGTGCACTCACGCACCACCGCTTCGTGCTGCTGCTGGGAGCCGGCGCACTGGCGCTGCTGGTCGATCCTGCGCTGCGTGCGCGCCTGCGATGGCCACCGGTGATCGCCGCGCTGGTCGCCGGCGTGCTGGCGTGGTGGCCGGTGCTCGCGTTCGAGCGCACGCACGATGCCGCTGCGCTGCGCTTCCAGTTCCTGGAACGGCATCCCTGGAGTTTCCAGCCCGAGGCGCTGATGCAGCCGCTGGAACAGGCAGTCGTGGTCACGCCGCTGCTCTACGGCCTGCTGTTGTGGACGCTGTGGCAGTGCTGGCGGCGGCGCCAGGCGCCCGATGCGCCGTGGCGGTTCGTCCTGGCTGGCTGCGGCACGCTGCTTGCCGGGTTCTTCCTCGCCGGAATGCTGGCCGACCGGGAACGGGTGGGCTTCCACTGGCCGCTGGTGGCCTACCTGCCGCTGGCTGCCCTGCTGCCACGGGTGCTGCCGAAAGTGCCACGGCGCCTGGCTGCGGCCGCGCTGGGGCTGGCGGCGGCAGGCTGCGTGCTGCTGTTCGCCTACCTGGCCGCTACCGCCAGCAGCCCGGGGCGGCAGGCACTCGCTCGTGCGGGCGCCTACCCGGACAACTTTTCCGGCTGGGTCGAAGCGGCAACCGCCAGCGAGCTGGCGCTGATGATGATGCCGCCGGACACGCTGCTGGTCGCGGACAACTTCAAGCTGGCGGCGCAGCTCGCGCTGGCGCTGGACGGCGGCCGTCGCGTCTACGCGATGGACCACCGGCTCAACGTCGACCACGGCCGCGCCGCGCAGTTGCGGATCTGGGGCATAGACGATGATGCGGTCGAAGCCTCGGGCGCCGCGCCCAAGCTGATCGTGGTGGAAGTGACCGCGACCTCGGTGCGCTGGCGCGAGCCCTGGTACCGGTCGATCTGCGCGCGCGTGGACGGCTGGCGGCGGTTGCGCGCGCTGGAGGTGGACGGGGGCGCCAAGCGCTTCGAATGGTTCGCCGCGCCTGCGGACAGCGGCTGCGATGTGCCCGCCGCGCTGCCCTCGGGCAAGCACTGAGCCAGTCCAGAGGTTCGTGCCAGGGACGGTGCGCTCGCGGATCGGGCGCGCAAGTGCCGGACCCGACGGGTCCGGACAAGTCCGCACAAGTCCGCCTGGACGGATCCGGACCGTCCTCAGGGCAAGTGGAATCCGTGCCGGCGCAGCAGGCCGGCCGTCAGGATCAGCGGCAGCCCGATCAGGGCCGTAGGGTCCTGGGTTTCGATGCGCTCGAACAGGGTGATGCCCAGGCCCTCGGACTTGAAGCTGCCGGCGCAGTCCAGGGGCCGTTCGCGCCGCAGGTAGCGCGCGATGGTGTCCTCGTCCAGCGTCCGGAAGCACACCCGGGTCAGGTCGCAGCCGCCCTCGCCGTGCTCGCCGGCGGCGACCCACACGGCCGTATGGAACAGCACCTCCTTGCCACTGGCCGCGGCGAGCTGGGCGCGGGCGCGCACCGGGTCGCCGGGCTTGCCCACGGCGCGGCCGTCGAGTTCGGCCACCTGGTCGGAGCCGATGACCACCGCCGCCGGATGCCGCGCGGCCACCGCCTCGGCCTTGGCGCGCGCCAACCGCAGCGCCAGGGCGCGGGGCGCTTCGCCGGGGCGGGCGGCTTCGTCCACCCCCGGAGCATCGCAGTCGAAGGGCAGGCACAGCCGCGCCAGCACCTCGCGGCGGTAGCGCGAGGTCGACGCCAGGATCAGGCCGGCACCGGGCTCAGCGATCATGCCCGTCGCCGGTACCGTCGACGTCCCCGCGCCGCAGTTCGGGGGGCTCGCGGGCGGCCTGCTCCAGCGCCTGCCGGGTGACGTCGGCGAGGTCCGCGCCGGCGCTCTCGAGCCGCTCGAGCTGGTCGGCGATGCGGGCGTGGGACCGTTGCAGAGCCCGTTCGGCGGTCACCAGCTCGGCATGCGAGGCGGTCGCGCCGTGGCGCGCGATCCACAGGCGGTGCTCGAGCACGTTGCGAAGCGCCTGCTGGACCCGGTTGCCGGCATCGAGCGAGGCATCGGCCTCGGCCGCGATGTCCGAAGGCACCCGCCGCACCACCTGCTTCATGGCCTGCATGCGCTCACGCGTGCGCACCAGCAGTTTCTCCAGCGCGTCGGCACGGTCGAGCAGGCGCCGCAGCGCCCGTTCGCGGCGATGCGCGCTCCATATCCGGAAGGCGACGAAGGCGGCGACCGGCGCCACCAGGGCGACCGAGAGCAGCAGCAGGGTTTCCACGCGGGTGCCGGGAAGGGACCGCCGGCGAGTCTGCCGCATGCGCACGGGTGCCGCAATTCGCTGAACCGGCGAAGGTTTTTCGATTGACACAGGGCTCACGGGCCCGTTAATCTTCCACGCTTATGTCCGCGTCCATGCCCGATTCGGTCGATGTCTGGCGCATGGTGGCGGAACGCCGCGTGTACGAGGGTGCGGTCCGTCTGGCTTCGCTGCAGCGCCTTGTGCCGTTGCTGGCCGACGGCCAGGGCGAGTGCCGTTACGAGCTGGAGTTCGGACGCGACGAGCACGGCGGAGATTTCGTCCGGATCCAAGCCGATGCCGCGCTTGTGTTGACCTGCCAGCGGACGCTCGAGCGTTTCGATCATGCGGTGGCGATCCGCCAGCGGCTCGGCCTGATCCGCAGCGAAGCCGAGGAAGCGGCGCTGCCGCCCGGAGCAGAGCCGGTGCTGGTGCCGGCCGATGGCCGGATCCGCCCGATGGAACTGCTCGAGGACGAGCTGATCCTGGCTTTGCCGCTGGTGCCGCTCAAGCCCGGCAGCGAGGACGAGACGGCACGATGGGGCGAAGCGGCCGAGGATGCCGCCGGACCCGTGCCCAGCCCGTTCGCGGTGCTGGCCAGTCTGAAGAAAACGCGTTGAACCCGATGGATTCTGCAACAGGCATCACCGGAGACCCGAAATGGCAGTCCAGAAAAGCCGAAAGTCCCCGTCGCGCCGCGGCATGCGCCGTTCGCACGACGCCCTGAAGGCGCCCCAGCTTTCCACCGATCCCACCAGTGGCGAGACCCACCTGCGCCACCACATCACCAAGGACGGCTACTACCGTGGCCGCAAGGTGATCGAGACCGTCGCGCCGGTCGCCGACGAGGATTGACCGCAGCGTCGCGGCGCAGCTGCGCCGCGCGCGCCTGCCGTGACCGGCGCTCGGGCGCGGGTGCGGCGGGGATCCGAACGCCGACGCCGTCCGCGCCGGTTCCATCCGCTCCCCGGGATCCGGCATGACCGACAAGGTGTACTCGCGCATTCTCGGCACCGGCAGCTACCTTCCGCAGAAGGTGCTCACCAACGCCGATATCGAGAAGTTCGTCGATACCTCCGACGAATGGATCCGCGAGCGCACCGGGATCCGCCAGCGGCACATCGCGGACGAGGGCCAGACCACCTGCGACCTCGCCCATGGCGCGTCCGTGCGCGCGCTCGAGGCGGCCGGCGTGGAGCCCGGGGAAATCGACCTGCTGGTGGTGGGCACCACCACGCCCGACCTGATCTTCCCGTCCACCGCCTGCCTGCTGCAGCACCGGCTCGGGGCCAATGGCTGCGCGGCGTTCGACGTCAACGCCGCCTGTTCGGGTTTCATCTACGCGCTGGCCACGGCCGACCAGTTCATCCGCTCCGGTGCCGCCAGGCGCGCCCTGGTCGTGGGTGCCGAGACGCTCTCGCGCATGCTCGACTGGTCCGATCGCAAGACCTGCGTGCTGTTCGGCGACGGCGCCGGCGCCGTGGTCCTGGGCCCGTCCGAAGAGCCGGGCGTGATGTCCACCCACCTGCATGCCGACGGCGGCTACAAGCACCTGCTGTACAACCCGGTTGGTGTGTCCGCCGGCTTCGAGCGCGATCGCGACGACTTCGGCATCCGCGTGCTGATGGCCGGTAACGAGGTGTTCAAGGTCGCGGTCAAGACCCTGGACTCGGTGGTCGCCGAGACGCTGGCGGCCAATGGCCTGGACAAGCACGAGATCGACTGGCTGATCCCGCACCAGGCCAACCTGCGCATCATCCTGGCCACGGCGAGGCGGCTGGACATGCCGATGGAGCGCGTGGTGGTGACCGTGGACCGGCACGGCAACACCTCGGCGGCCTCGGTGCCGCTGGCACTGGACGAGGCCGTGCGTTCCGGCCAGGTCAAACGCGGCGAACTCTTGCTGCTTGAGGCTTTCGGCGGCGGTTTCACCTGGGGCTCGGCCCTGCTGCGCTACTGACCTGCCGCAGGAAAAGCGGTCGTCCGCAAAGCACGCAAAAGGACGCAAAGGTAGCGCGGATCGAAGCCGTGTCCCATGGATCCATTTGCGTTCTTTGCGTTCTTTGCGGACTGCTCCTCCCTACGCGGCCGTAGGGACACTCCCACACCCTCTTGGGTATCATTCGCGCCCCCGCAGCCGAATCCGGACCGATCCGATGAGCGATCCGACGCTGGCGCTGACCTTTCCCGGGCAAGGGTCGCAATCGCCGCGCATGCTCGCCGGGCTGGGCGAACGCGAACCTGCGATCGTCGAGACCTTTGCCGAGGCATCGGCCGGCGCCGGGGTGGACCTGTGGGCGCTCGTGCAGACCGGTCCCGGCGAGCAGCTGGACCGTACCGAGTTCACCCAGCCGGCACTGCTGGCCGCCGGCGTGGCCGTCTACCGGCTGTGGCGTGCGCGCGGCGGCGCGCAGCCGGCGCAGATGGCGGGCCACAGCCTGGGCGAATACACCGCCCTGGTCGCCGCCGGAGCCTTGCCGCTGGAGCAGGCGGCACGGCTGGTCCGCACCCGCGGCCAGCTGATGCAGGATGCGATCGCGCCGGGCGAGGGTGCGATGGCGGCAGTAATCGGCGCCGAGGACGCACTCGTGGAGCAGGTCTGCGCGGAGGTCTCCGGCAGCCGCGTGGTCGCGCCCGCCAACTACAACTCGCCCGGGCAGATCGTGATCGCCGGGCACGCCGACGCCGTCGACGCGGCGCTGGCCGCGCTGGCCGAACGCGGGGTCCGCAAGACCGTGAAGCTGGCCGTGAGCGTGCCCTCCCACACCGTGCTGATGGGCGAGGCCGCCGAACGGCTGGCCGAAGCCATGGATGGCCTGGACTGGACCATGCCTGAAATCCCTGTAATTCAAAATGTTGAAGCACATACATCCAGTGATATCTCAAGTCTGCGCGCGGCGCTGGTGCAGCAGCTTTTCCGGCCGGTGCGCTGGACCGGCTGCATCCATGCGCTGGCGCAGGCCGGTGCCACCCGCCTGGGCGAGTGCGGTCCGGGCAAGGTGCTGACCGGTCTGGCCCGGCGGATCGACCGGGCGCTCGATGCGCGCGCGCTGGGCACGCCCGAAGATCTGGACGCCGCGCTCGCGGCCTGGGCCTGAGGACAGCGTCGGACAGGATTCACGGATTCGGCGAGTCGGATCGAGTCCAGGATGGACTGGATCCGACCTTCCATGATCGGATCGACTGGAGGAAGCATGGAACTGGCATTGCACGCAGACATCGCACTGGTGACCGGCGCCAGCCGCGGCATCGGGGCGGCCATCGCCGAGGAGCTGGTCGCTCAGGGCGCGACCGTGGTGGGCACGGCGACCAGCCAGGAGGGGGCGCGGGCGATCGGCGAGCGGCTCGGCGACCGCGGATACGGCCGGGTGCTGGACGTCACCGACGCGGCCGCGGTCGAGGCGCTGGTGGAGTCGATCCACAAGGACATCGGCCAGCTGACCGTGCTGGTCAACAACGCCGGCATCACCCGCGACCAGCTGGTGATGCGGATGAAGGACGAGGACTGGCAGGCGATCCTGGATACCAACCTCTCGAGTGTATTCCGCACCAGCAAGGCGGTGATGCGCGGGATGATGAAGGCGCGCCGGGGCCGCATCGTCAACATCGCCTCGGTGATCGGCCTGACCGGCAACGCCGGCCAGTCCAACTATGCCGCGGCCAAGGCCGGGATCATCGGCTTTTCCAAGTCGCTGGCGCGCGAGGTCGGCTCGCGCGGGATCACGGTCAACGTGGTCGCACCCGGATTCATAGACACCGATATGACGCGCGCGCTGCCCGATGCGCAGAAGGACGCGATGCTGGGGCAGATCGCACTGGGCCGGTTCGGGGAGCCGGCCGACGTGGCACGCGCCGTTGCATTCCTGGCTGGTCCCGCAGCCGCCTACATCACCGGCGAGACGCTGCACGTCAATGGCGGCATGTACATGCCCTGAGGCGCATGCTGCGACCGGCTCGCGCAGCCGGGGGACGGCGTTCCGGGAGGCGCCTGGGGGCCGTAGGGGGTATGCTGGGCATCGGCACCCCGCCCAAGTACAATGCGCCGGCTTTATCGCCCGGTCCGCCTCGCGCAGGTCGGGGCGTGACTGGTACTTTCACGGGAGGTTCGAGGAATCCATGAGCAGCATCGAAGAGCGCGTCAAGAAGATCGTCGTCGAACAGCTTGGCGTCAAAGAAGAAGAAGTCACCCCGAACGCCTCGTTCGTGGACGACCTGGGCGCGGACTCGCTCGACACCGTCGAGCTGGTGATGGCGCTCGAGGAGGAGTTCGAGTGCGAGATTCCGGACGAGGAGGCCGAGAAGATCACCTCCGTCCAGCAGGCGATCGACTACATCAAGGCGCACGTCAAGGCCTGATCGGTCCATCCCGACAGCGGGGCCGCGCCAGGCCAGGCCCGGTGCGGCCCCGCGCGTTTCGGCGCGCAGCCGCCGGCGCGCGCATCCGACTGGTCCGCGGGAGAATCCAATGAGCCACCGCCGCGTCGCCGTCACCGGCATGGGCATCGTCTCGCCGGTGGGCAACGACATCGCAACGGCCTGGAACAGCATCGTCAACGGTCGTTCGGGCATCGGCCCCATCACCCATTTCGACGCCAGCGGCTTCGCCACGCGCATCGCCGGCGAGGTACGCGACTTCGACGCCGGCCAATGGATGGCGTCGAAGGACGTCAAGAAGATGGATCCGTTCATCCATTACGGCATCGCGGCCTCGCTGCAGGCCATGCACGATGCCGGCATCGAGGTGGACGAGTCCAATGCCGAGCGCATCGGCGCGGCGATCGGCGCCGGCATCGGCGGCATCGGGACCATCGAGAAGACGGTCGAGGGCTACCTGGCGGGTGGTCCGCGCAAGATCTCGCCCTTCTTCGTGCCCAGCACCATCATCAACATGATCGCGGGCAACCTGTCGATCATGACCGGCATCAAGGGCCCCAACATCGCCGCGGTCACCGCCTGCACGACGGCCACGCACAACATCGGTCTGGCCATGCGCATGATCCAGTACGGTGAGGCCGACGTCATGGTCGCCGGCGGCGCCGAGTACGCGACCACGCCCACGGCCGTGGGGGGCTTCTGCTCGGCGCGCGCGCTGTCCACCCGCAACGACCAGCCGCAGCAGGCCAGCCGGCCGTGGGACGCCGGGCGCGACGGCTTCGTGCTCTCCGACGGCGCCGGGATCGTGGTGCTGGAGGAACTCGAGCGCGCCAGGGCCCGCGGCGCGAAGATCTACTGCGAGCTGATCGGCTTCGGGATGTCCGGCGACGCCTACCACATGACCGCGCCCAGCGAGAGCGGCGAGGGCGCGATGCGCTGCATGGTCAACGCGCTCAAGGACGCCCGGCTGGCACCGGAGCAGGTGGACTACGTGAACGCGCACGGCACCTCGACGCCGGCCGGCGACCTGGCCGAGACACTGGCCGTGAAGAGCGCCTTCGGCGCGCACGCCGCGAAGCTGATGGTCAGCTCCACCAAGTCGATGACCGGGCACCTGCTGGGTGCGGCCGGCGGCGTGGAGGCGATCTTCTCGGTGCTGGCGATCCACGACGGCATTGCCCCGCCGACGATCAACCTCGAATCGCCCAGCGAGGGCTGCGACCTGGACTACGTGGCCAACAGCTCGCGCGAGACCCCGATCGAGGTGGCGCTGTCGAACTCCTTCGGCTTCGGCGGCACCAACGGCACGCTGGCCTTCCGCCGCTACGGCTAGGGGACCTCTGAACAGGTTCAGAGGTCCGCGCGCCATGGATGGCGCGCTCGCGGATCAAGCACGCAAGTGCTTGATCCAGAGGAGTCGAGTCCGGACATGCGCCGGACTCGGCGAGTCTGATCGAGTCCACGATGGACTTGATCAGACCTTCCCTGGCGGAGCAGTGCAGGCCGGGCGATGAATCCGACCCTGCGCGAACTGCCCGCAAGCCTGGATCTGCTGGCGCTGCACGCGGCCGACCCGCAGCGCTACCCGTGCCTGCTCGAGAGCGCGGCCTCCGGAACGGCGCGCGGGCGCCACGACGTGCTGTTCGCGTTCGTGCGCCATGGCTTCGCACTGGGCGCCGACGGGCAGACCCGCGAACTGGACGGCACGCCGCTGGCCGGCGATTTCCTGGCAGTGCTCGACCGGGAGTTCGCCGCCGGCCGCCAGGCGCACGGCGCATTCGCCTCGCACCTGCCCTTCCGCGGCGGCTGGCTGCTGCTGCTGGGCTACGAACTGGCCACGCAGATCGAGCCCACGCTGCGGCTGCCGATGGGCGAGGGCCCACTCCCGGTCGCCATGGCGCTGCGGTGTCCGGCGGCCGTGCTGCGTGACCGCACCAGCGGCGCGACCTTCGCGCTGGCCGAGGCCGGCTGCGAGGCGCTGCTCGATGCCATCGCGGCCGATGCGGCGGCGATGGCCGCGGCGCCGGGCGCCCAGTTCGGGCCGCCGGCGCTGCGCGTCGAGGAAGAACCGCCGCAGCGGTTTCTCGAAGGCGTGATGCGCGTACGCGAATACATCGCCGCCGGGGACGTGTTCCAGGTCAACCTCTCGCGACTGTGGAGCGCGCAGGCAGCGGGGCCGATCGACGTGGTCGGGCTCTATGCGCGCCTGCGCAGCAGCAACCCGGGACCGTTCGCGGCGCTGCTGCGCTGGGGCGATACGGCACTGCTCAGCTCCTCGCCCGAGCGCCTGGTCGCGGTGCGCGGCCGCCGCGTCGAAACCCGGCCGATCGCGGGAACCCGCCCGCGACTGTCCGGCGACGACGACGCCGGGCGCATCCGGGAACTGGTCGGGCACCCCAAGGAGCGTGCCGAGCATGTGATGCTGATCGACCTGGAGCGCAACGACCTGGGACGGGTGTGCGAACCGGGCAGCGTCGTGGTCGAGGAATTCATGGCAGTGGAGAGCTACGCCCACGTGCACCATATCGAGTCCACCGTCGCCGGCGTGCTGCGCGCCGATGCCGGTCCGGGCGCAGTGATCGCGGCGGTGTTCCCGGGCGGCACCATCACCGGGTGCCCCAAGGTCCGCTGCATGCAGATCATCGCCGAGCTGGAGGCGGCGCCGCGGGGCGCCTATACCGGCTCGATCGGATACCTGAACCGGGACGGCGACCTGGACCTGAACATCCTGATCCGAACCGCCGTTACCCAGGGATCACGGCTGTGCTTCCGGGCCGGCGCCGGCATCGTGGCCGACTCGGAGCCCGCGGCCGAGCTGGCGGAAACCCGCGCCAAGGCGCGCGGCCTGCTGCGTGCCCTGGGAGCCGAAGGATGAGCGGGCAATGGAGCGTCGATGGCGAGCCCGGAACCCTGCTGCCGGTGGACGACCGCGGCCTGGCCTACGGCGACGGTGTGTTCGAGACCGTGCGCGTGAACCGCGGCGTCGCGGTGTGGGGCACCCAGCACCTGGCCCGGCTCGCCGCCGGCTGTGCGGCGCTGGAGATCCACCTACCCGGACTCGGGGCGCTCGAATCCGAGCTGGCCGGCATGGCTGCGCAGTTGGGCGAGGGCATCGTGAAGCTGATCGTGACCCGCGGCGGCGGTGCCCGTGGCTACCGGCCCGATCCGGATGCCAGGGCGCGTCGCATCGCCAGCGCCCACGGGCTCCCGATGCCGTCGACGCGCCCGTTGGTTGTGGACATCGCGCAGCTGCGCCTGTCCGTCCAGCCGCGGCTGGCCGGGCTCAAGCACCTGAACCGGATCGAGCAGGTGCTGGCCGCGCGCGAGTGCGCGACGCGCGGCCTGGACGAGGCGATCCTGGCCGACACCGATGGCCACGCCACGTCCGGCGTGGCCACCAACCTGTTCTGGCGGCGCGACGGCCACTGGCACACGCCGGCCGTGGACCGCGCCGGCGTCGCCGGCGTGTGCCGGGCATGGATCCTGGAGCGGCGTCCGGACACACGGATCGTCCATGCGCCGGTCGACGAGCTCGCCGGTGCCGAAGCGCTTTTCCTGTGCAACAGCGTGCGCGGTATCCTGCCGGTGGCCCGTATGGGCCCGCGTGCGTTGCCGATCGGGCCGCACACCAGGGCCCTGATGTCGGAGCTGCATGACTTCTGCCCGGCCTTTCACCCAGCGCAGGGAGCTGCCACGTGAGTCCAGGAAAGCAATCCGGCCCAGGCGCGAAAGCGGCTCGGCCGCGTCGCGGACGCGCACTGGGCGCCGTGCTGCTGCTGCTGGTCGTGGCGGCGCTCGCCCTCGCCTACGCCGGGTGGCTTCGGTACGAGCGCTTCCGCGATGCGCCGATCGCCCTGCAGACCACCGGGAACAGCGTGCTGATCGAGTCGGGCGATTCGTTCGCGATGGTGCTGGGCAGGCTGCGCGCCGCCGGCATCGAGCGCGGCCACGATCTGGAGTGGAAGGCGCTGGCGATGGAGCTGGACGTCATGCGCCGCCTGCACGTGGGCGAGTACACGCTGGAGCCGGGCATGACGGCGCGGGAACTGCTGGGGCGATTCGGGCGCGGAGAAGTTCTGCGGCGGCCCTTCACGCTGGTCGAGGGCTGGACGTTCAGGCAGATGCGCGAGGCGCTGGCGTCGATGCCGCACCTGGAACACACCCTGGCCGACCTCGACGAGGCCGAACTGATGGGCCGGCTCGGCGCCGATGGCGTGCCGGCCGAGGGGCGCTTCCTGCCCGAGACCTACCTGTACACCCGCGGCGACACCGACGAGTCGGTGTTGCGCCGCGCCTACGAGGCGATGAACGGGCTGCTCGAGCAGGAGTGGCCGCAGCGCGATCCGGACCTGCCGCTGTCCAGTCCCGACGAAGCCCTGGTGCTGGCCTCGATCGTGGAGAAGGAGACCGGACTTGCCACCGAGCGGGCGCAGATCGCCGGCGTATTCGTGCGCCGACTGCAGCTGGGTATGAAGCTGCAGACCGACCCGACCGTGATCTACGGCATCGGCGCGAACTTCGACGGCAACCTGACCCGGGCACACCTGGTCGAAGACAATCCGTTCAACACCTACACGCGCTTCGGACTGCCGCCGAGCCCGATCGCGATGCCCGGCCGCGACGCGATTCTGGCCGTGCTGCATCCGGCAGATGGCGATGCGCTGTACTTCGTATCGCGCGGCGACGGCAGCCACGAGTTTTCGCGTACGCTCGCCGAGCACAACGCCGCTGTGCGCCGGTACCAGCTGCGACGGTGATGGCAGGTCGACTGATCAGCTTCGAAGGTGGAGAGGGCGCCGGCAAGTCCACGGCCATCCAGGCCGCGCAGGAGCGGCTGGACCGGCACGGCATCGAGGTCGTGCTCACCCGCGAGCCGGGAGGAACGCGGATCGGAGAGGCCATCCGCAGCGTGCTCCTGGACCCGGTCAACGCGGGACTGTGCGCCGAAACCGAGCTGCTGCTGATGTTCGCCTCGCGCGCGCAGCTGGTCCGCGAGGTGATCGTCCCGGCCCTGGAGCGCGGCGCCTGGGTCCTGGCCGACCGCTTCGCCGACGCCAGCTTCGCCTACCAGGGCGGCGGCCGCGGACTGCCGGCGGTGCGCATCGCCGAGCTGGAGCGATGGACGGTCGGGATCCGCCCCGACCTGACGCTGCTGCTCGACGTACCGGTCGCGGTCGGCCTCGGGCGCGCGCGCGGCCGCAGCCCGGCCGACCGCATCGAAGCGGAGCCCGATGCGTTCTTCGAGCGCGTGCGCGCAGCCTACCTGGCGCGCGCCGACGCCGAGCCGCGCCGCTTTCACGTCATCGATGCGAGCCGGCCGCCGGAGGCGGTCGCGGCGGCCGTGCGCGCGGCGATCGATGCGCTGCTCGAAGCGCACGCGGCATGAAGCTTGCGCCTTGGCAGGCAGAGGCCTTCGAGCGCGCGATCGCGGCGCATGCCCACGGTCGCCTGGGACACGCACTGCTCGTGTGCGGGCCTCCCGGCACCGGCAAGCGCGGGCTGGCGTGGGCGCTGGCCGGAGCGCTGTTGTGCCGGGAGCCGACTGCGCAGGGCGCCTGCGGCCGCTGCCGGGCCTGCCAGCTGTTCGCCGCCGGCACGCACGCGGATCTGCACCGCGTCGAGTTCGAGACCCGGGACGATGGCCGGCTGCGCACCGAGATCATCGTCGAGCAGGTCCGGCGCCTGGCCGAGAAGCTGTCGATGACGCCACAGCTGGGCGGCGCCTGCGTGGCCGTCATCGATCCGGCCGATGCCATGAACCCCGCGACTGCCAATGCCCTGCTCAAGACCCTGGAGGAGCCGATCGCCGGGCGCTACCTGCTGCTGCTGGCCGATCGCCCGGGCCGGCTTCCGGCCACGGTGCGCAGCCGCTGCCATCGCATCGAACTGCGCGCTGTGCCGCCTGGGCAGGCGCTGTCGTGGCTGTGCGAACGCGGTTGCGAGGAGGCCACTGCGCGGCAGGCGCTGGCGCTGGCCGAAGGCAGTCCGGGCGTGGCGGTGCAGTTGATGGAATCGGGCGCCCTGGAGCTGGCCCGATCGACCGCCCAGGACCTGGCGGCACTGGCACGCGGCAGCGAGAATCCGGCGCGGGTGGCCCGGGCCTGGCTCGAGGGCGACGTATCGCGCCGAGTTGCGCTGGCGGCCATGCTGGTGCGCGAGATCGGGCGCAGCCGGCAGGATCGGGCCGCGACATCGGCGATCCCGGAGGTCGGCGCACTCGCGGACTTGACCGCCCACGTCGATTTTCCCAAGCTGGCGGCGTGGTTCGATGCCGCCAACCGGTGTCGCGATCTGCTGGCCACTCCGGTACGCGCCGAACTGCTGCTGGGGCAATTGCTGGTAGGCTGGAACGAGATCGCGACGGCGCGGTGAGCCGGGACCGGTCCCCAGGGGAGATCAAGACATGGCAGGTCCGGCAACGATGATGCGACAGGGCATCCTGTCGCTGGCAATCAAGGACAAGGGCGCGCTCTACAACGCCTACATGCCCTTCGTGAAGGGCGGCGGCATCTTCGTGCCGACCACCAAGCGCTACGGTCTGGGCGACGAGGTATTCATCCTGCTCACGCTGATGGACGACAAGGAACGCATGCCGGTCGCCGGCAAGGTCGTGTGGATCACCCCGCCGGGTGCCCAGGGCAACCGCACCGCCGGCATCGGCGTGCAGTTCAACGATTCGCCCGAAGCCGAGACCGTCAAGACCAAGATCGAGACGCTGCTGGCCGGCATGCTCGGCGCGGACAAGCTCACGCACACGATGTAGCGGGCGCGCGCCCGGCGCGTCGCTCTGCGAGGATGTGATCTCGAGGCAGGCGGCGGAGCGGCGGGCGGGGCGTTCCCGCGAATCACTTTCCTAAACACGCTCTGACAGTCGCGCCAGCCGTAACCGTTCGTGCTGAGGCATGGAAGCACGAACGAACCGGGTGCTGATCGAAGCAAGCTCTACGTGGAGCCGCATCAGTTCGTGCTTCGATTCCTCCGCACGAGCGGTGGAGGGTTTTGGATCGCGACACCCTCCCGATGCGGCGAAGCGGTGGCCGGGGCGTACTGGTGTCGCCTCCGCAGCGGTGCCGGATGGACGATCAGGCCCCGCAGGGGGCGCGCACAGGGATGTGCGCGCCTTTGCGCCGCGACAGGATGTCGCGTAGCAAAGCCCGGCCATCCGGCACGGGCCCGGAG
>DASRZM010000040.1:0-16066 GCA_035686365.1 Lysobacteraceae bacterium
GAACGCTGAGTCAGACCACAGCCGCTCCCCGTTCCAGCACGAAACGCTCAAACACGGGATTGCAGCCGCCGCGCCGCACGCAGGCAGGTGTCGCACCGGCGAGCCGACCGAACTCCCGGGTCATGTGTGCCTGGTCGGCATAACCCGCTTCGACCGCGATTACCGCCAGTGAACCCGGCCCGCCCAGCGCCCGCAACGCGTGGCGAAAACGAAGCAGGCGGCGGTACTTGCGCGGCTCGATGCCCACCCGCTCGTGCCACAGGCGGCGCAGGGTCCGATCGCTGCTGTCCGCCGGCGCCGCAGTCAGCGCACCGGAGCCGATCCAGCGCGCCAGCGCACCCATCCGCTCGCGCTTTCGAACGACTCGCCCTGCCAGCGCGCCCAGCAGGAACTGATCTGCAATCCGGCAGCGCTCGCGATTCGATTCGGCACTGGCGATGGCCTGGACATACCGCTCTCCGGGCAACCCAAAGACATCCCCGGGTTCGACTTCGCGGTCGGTGCGTTGCGCCATCGGCGCCCGCGAAAAGCTACCCACACCCCAGGGATGAAAGCGGATCGAGAACAGCGAGAGCCTGGCGGTCGCCAGCAGGTGGACCGGCCGCGCAGCCGCCGAGTACAGGAACCCCTCCGGCTGAGGCAGCAGCATCCCATCCGGGTGCAGGCGGGATGGACGCTGTCCGAGGTGCACGATGAGCTCGGGGCAGGCGTCCGGGTAGATGGGCTCGAACGGACCGTCGGCGCAGTCCTGCTCCCAGCGCCAGTAGCACTCGACGTCGCAGCGCAGTGCCGGCGCTGGCTCGAAGGCCTCAAACACCATGGCGGTCCCTGGCCAGAACGTTCAATACGCACGGATTCATTGCGGCATCATAGCGCCAGCACCCTTGATCAGGAGCACGGCATGACATCGACGTTTGCGGCCGCCAGCCTCCTGCTGGCCTCGACCTCACTTTCTACAGCGCCCGACCTGTCCTGGCTCACCGGTTGCTGGCGCAGCGAAGACGGGAACGCCACGGAAGTCTGGTCGCCCCCATACGACGGACACCACTTCGGCTATGGCGCGACGTTGGCCGAGGGCGAGTTGGTGTTCTTCGAGCAGCTGCGCATCGAGACTGACGAAACCGGCACCCGCTACGTGGCCTCGCCCGCAGGCATCCCGCCCACCGTTTTCACGGCCACCGAGATCGACGCCGGCAGCGCCGTGTTCACCAACCCGGAACACGACTATCCCCAGCGCATCAGCTACCGCCGCGATCGCGACACACTGACCGCCGAGATCGCCCTCACCAATGGCTCGAAATCCCAATCGTTCCGCTGGCGCCGTTGTCCTGATGGGCACCGGTGAAAGGTGCGAGAACAGCCGTCAGCGTACGTTTTCGGCAGTAGCACGGCGAGTATGGATGTCCGCGCGTCCTCGTCAGGGTCGCCAGTAGGTTTGCGCAGACTGTCAATCTGGCATACCAGGCGGAAAAGGTAGTCTGACCCCTGTTTCCTGAGGCTGTAAAAAAACTCCTCCGATTTCGCCGCTTTTTCGCCGTCCCCTTTTTCCGACTACCTTAGCAGGAGATTGATCGCATGGGCGATGACAGCAATTGTCAAGGCAAAGCGGATGAGCGAGATGAGCAAGGACGTACGCCGATGCGTGTCGACCCTCTCGGTATCCTTGACCATCGCGTCCGTTGCAAACCTCCGCATGCCGCCTAAGAGCAGCACGCCGAGGATTCCTGCCGTGAGCCACCCCGAGAACCCGACCCGGAGTTGGGTGCCGACTCCAATCAGGATCGCAACCAGTGCTGCGAATTCTGATCGATCATCCGCACTTGCTGTACCCACACGACAGGCACGTCGCGCACCCATCGAGCATCACCACCGCCTGCGTGCTGCACTTGCCGCACAGGGTGGCGCCGGGCGGGTAGCCGTTGGTGTCGAGGTCGGGGTCCTTGCGGGCGCTTTCGGCGCCGGCGCCGGCGAGGTCAGCGCTTATCGCGGAGTTTTTTTTTGAGACGCGCTCCTCGTAGACGGCGCGCTTCTCGGCGATCAGGGCCTTCTGGGCGTCGGTGAGCTCCTCGTCCACGATCAGGCCGATCATGCGCATGTGCTCTTCCACCACCGCGCCGATCTCGGCCACGATCGAGGGCATGTACACGCCGCCGGCCTTGAAGTAGCCGCCGCGCGGGTCGAACACGGCCTTCATCTCCTCCACCAGGAAGGTGACGTCGCCGCCCTTGCGGAACACCGCGGACATGATGCGGGTCAGCGCCACGATCCACTGGAAGTGGTCCATGTTCTTCGAGTTGATGAAGATCTCGAAGGGACGGCGCAGTTCGTGCGGGGTGCCGGCGTTGAGCACGATGTCGTTGAGGGTCACGTACAGCGCGTGCTCGAACAGCGGCGACTTGACCTTGTAGGTGGAGCCGATCAGCACGTCGGGGCGCTCGACCTTCTCGTGCATCTGGATGACCTGGGCGCGGTCGCTGGCGGGCTCGGTTTTGGGCTCGGGCGGCTGCGCGGGCTTGGCCTTGTCCTCGGGCTTGACGACGTTGTAGCCCTTGATCTTCCTGGTGATCTTGATGGTCATCGCGGGTGTCCTGGTGGTGCGGGTGCCTGGTGTGGTTTTCGCCGGCGACGCCGGCTCCTACGGGGGTGGGGGCGGTGGGGAGCGGCGCGGCGATTTTATCGCGGCCATGGGCCGCTCCCACGCGGCTTCGGGTCAGGGGTGGTACTGGCTCATCGAACTTCGTTGCGACGCGCCGCTCCTACGCGGCTCCGGGTCAGGGTTTGGGGGATTTGGGCTTCGATGCGGCCTACTTGGCGGGCTTCTTGGCGGGCTTCTTGGCGGGCTTCTTGGCGGCTTTCTTGGCGGCCTTCCTGGCGGTGGCTTTGCCGCCCTTCTTGCCGGCGGCGACTTTCTGGGCGTGGCGTTCGGCCAGGGTGGCGCTGCGCTTGGCGCTGGCAGCCTCCTTCCTGGCCTCGATCGCGGCCGCGCCGGTCTTGCGCTTGGCTTCGGCGGTGGCGCGGGTGGCGGCTTCGGCGGCGCGCTCGGTCGCCTTGTCCTTGGGCTTGGCGCGGGCGGCGCGGGCCACGGCTTCGTAGTCGGTGGCCAGTTGTGCGGCGGCGGCGTTGCGGGCCTCGTCGATGCGCTTCTTGGCGATCTTCAGGGCCTGGTCGAACAGCTTGCGGCCTTCTTCGCTGCGCTCCTCCAGCTCCTTCTTGGCTTCCTTGGCGCGCCTTTCCACGGTCTTGCGCAGCTCGGCCAGGCGTTCGTCGGCCACGGTCGGGGCACGGGCGGCGAAGCTGCGGGCTTCGGCGGCGTACTGCTCGGCCTTGGCGCGGAACACCGTGCCCATGTTCTGGGCGATGGCGTCGAGGTTGTCGACCACGCGCGAAAGCTTCGCTTTGAGGTCCTTGTCCTTGCTCATGGTGTGTCTCCGGTGACGGGGTTGACGGCCACTGCAATTGTGCACCCGCGGCCGTGCCCTGTCATGACGTAGATCAATTCCGACGCGTGACCGGCGCGCCGCTGCCGGCCCGCTCAGAACTTGCCGTAATAGCCTTCCTTGAGCGCGTCGAACAGGTTGGCGGCGGTGTGCACCTCGCCGTCGTACTCGATCTGCTCGTTGCCACGCGCCTCCACCACGGTGCCGTCCTCGAGCTCGAAACGGTAGGTGGTGTTCTCCAGGTCGCTTTCCTTCACCAGCACGCCCTGGAACGCGGCCGGGTTGAAGCGGAAGGTGGTACAGCCCTTCAGGCCCTGCTGGTAGGCGTAGAAGTAGATGTCCTTGAAGTCCTCGTAGGGGTAGTCGGTGGGGACGTTGGCGGTCTTGGAGATGGAGGAGTCCACCCACTTCTGCGCCGCGGCCTGGATGTCCACGTGCGCCTTGGGCGTGATGTCGTCGGCCGAGACGAAGTAGTCGGGCAGCTTCGCCTTCCCGTTGGTTGCCAACGGCATGGCGTCGGGGTTGACCAGGGTGCGGTAGGCCAGCAGCTCGTAGCTGAAGACCTCGACCTTCTCCTTGGTCTTGCGGCCCTCGCGGATGACGTTGCGCGAGTAGTGGTGGGCGAAGCTGGGCTCGATGCCGTTGGAGGCGTTGTTGGCCAGCGACAGCGAGATGGTACCGGTGGGTGCGATCGAGCTGTGGTGGGTGAAGCGCGCGCCGGTCTCGGCCAGCTTGTCCACCAGATCGGGCGCCACTTCGGCCATGCGCTGCATGTAGCGGCTGTACTTGGCGTGGAGGGTGCGGCCCTTGATCCGGTCGCCGGGCCTGTAGCCGTCGGCCTTCATCTCCGGGCGCTTGCGCAGCATCTCGGCGGTGACCTCGAAGTCCTCTTCCATGATCGGCGCGGCGCCCTTTTCCTCGGCCAGTGACAGCGCCACTTCCCAGCCGGCCACGGCCATCTCGCGCGCGACGGCTTCGGTGAACTCCAGGCTCGGCTCGCCGCCGTAGGCCATCTTCAGCATGGTCAGCGTCGAGCCCAGGCCCAGGAACCCCATGCCGTGGCGGCGCTTGCGCAGGATCTCGGCGCGCTGCTGCTCCAGCGGCAGGCCGTTGACCTCCACCACGTTGTCGAGCATGCGCGTGAACACGCGTACCACTTCCCTGTATTCCTCCCAGTCGAAGTGCGCCTTGTCGGTGAAGGCGTCGCGGACGAACTTGGTGAGGTTCACAGACCCCAGTAAGCAAGCTCCGAATTCCGGAAGCGGCTGCTCACCGCACTGTCCTGTCACCAACCCATTGAAGATTACGGTGTTTTTGTCACCTTGCGTCGTGTCGTACACGGCTTCATCGCCGACGTACTCGACGGATTCGATGCGCGATGCGAAACGCTGTTTGTTGCGAAGAACCTTGTCCTTCACCCACTCGCGATACTTCGATTCCTTCGTCGGCAGCAGGAAGCCAACCTCCCGCATGAACTGCTCGCGCGACTCGCCGTCGATGATCAGCTCGTAGTTGGCTCGGCAGCGATAGCTCTTGTGCCCGCCATGCCCGTCGGGAAGCATGCGGCTGCCAGCCTTGCGGCGTGCGCGGATTCGGCAGAACACGCCGAAGTTGGCCAGCAGCATCTGCACGTCCTGCAGTAGCGGGCGCTCGCTGGATGCCAGCCTCACGGAGCAGCTCATGCTGCGACCGGAGATGTTCACGGTACCGTCGCACTGGAACAGCGCCCGCAGGTAGGCGCGCGCGCAGGCCTCACTGCCGCGCCATACGACCTCGGGTACCTTGAGCTTGGTCTCGGCGCTGAAGCCATAGTGCGCGAGCAGGCGCGCCAGCATCACCGACCTGATGAACACCTGGTTGCGATCGGGCACCGCCACGGCCGAAACGGTGTACTCGCGGTCCGTGCGCAGCGCGGCGTGGGTAATGAGCGAATTCACATAGACCACGACGCGTCCGGCCAATGCGCGCTCTTCGCCCCACAGCGTGACGACCGCGGCCTGCTGGTCCTTGCCGCGATTGGTGAAGTGGCCGTCGCCGGTGATCAGGCCCAGTAGCAGACCGAGGTCCTCATTGCCCTCGGTGCCGAACTGGCCCTTGCCGGACTGCACCAGCAAGCGATCGCCGACCTGCAGGTCCTCGAGCTTGATCTTGCCGCGCTCGGTGTAGAAGTCGTGCCACGCGGTCGCCTTGATCTCGTAGCCATCCTCGGTGGCGACGCGATACACCGGTGCACGGTGAGCGGTCATGAAGGCCGGCACCGCATCCCGCACTTCGCAACCGCGCTCACGCTGGTCAAGCGCCCGCCGATCCACGGTGGCCTTCAACGCCACGCCGGCCGCGTGCAGCTCGCCGATCGGCACCATGCCGTACTGCGTGGCCAGGCGGGTGTCGGCGGTGACGCACGGGTTGGTCGCGCGGATGTTCTCGCACCACCAGTTGTTGTTCATTTCGTTGACGCGGTCGATCAGGATGAAGCCCGGCTCGGCGTAGTCGTAGGTGGAGACCATGATCATGTCCCACAGGTGCCGGGCCTTGACGCGGCCATACACCTTGCAGGCCACCAGGCCGTCCTCGCGCACCACGTAGGTCTTGGTGGTGGGCCACTCGCGCCAGACCACGACCTCGGCGTCGGCCAGGTCGACCTCGTCCTTCTCCTTGATGTTGACCGGGAACAGCAGCGGCCAGTCGGCGTCGGCCTCCACGGCCTGCATGAAATCGTCGGTGATCAGCAGCGAGAGGTTGAACTGGCGCAGGCGGCCGTCCTCGCGCTTGGCACGGATGAACTCGCGCACGTCGGGATGGCTGACGTCGAAGGTGCCCATCTGCGCGCCACGGCGCCCGCCTGCGGAGCTGACGGTGAAACACATCTTGTCGTAGATGTCCATGAACGACAGCGGGCCGGACGTGTAGGCGCCGGCGCCGGACACGTAGGCGCCGCGCGGCCGCAGCGTGCTGAATTCGTAGCCGATGCCGCAGCCGGCCTTGAGCGTCAGGCCGGCCTCGTGCACGCGCTCCAGGATGCCGTCCATGGAATCGGTGATGGTGCCCGAGACGGTGCAGTTGATGGTGCTGGTGGCCGGCTTGTGCTCGAGCGCGCCGGCGTTGGAGGTGATGCGCCCGGCCGGGATGGCACCGCGACGCAGCGCCCACAGGAACCGTTCGTACCAGTAGCCGCGCTTGTCCTTGCCCGGTTCGGCGTCCGACAGCGCGCGGGCGATGCGCTGGTAGGTTTCGTCGATATTCGCGTCCACCGGCTCGCCGCGCTTGCTCTTGAGGCGGTACTTCTTGTCCCAGATGTCGAAGGACGCCGGCTGCAGTTCGATCTGTGTGGCGCTGTCCGGCTTGACCGCTTCCAGGCGCAGGGTGCTCATTTCCGGTTCCACTCCCTTTTTTTCTGTCGTTGCGTGTTCTGGTGTCCGTCCCTGCCGCGGACTGTTCCATGCCCGCGGCCTTGGCTTCAGGCCCGACCCGCTCCGCGCGGGGAAAGCCGACCCCGCCTGCGCGCCCCGTGCGGGCGGCTCGCGCCGTGCACACGGTCGGTCAGGCTGAGTTTCTGGCGTGAGTCATCGCTGTGGGCACCTCCCCCGGCGCCGAAGCGTTCGCGTCGCCCAAACCCCCGCTATTGGGGATTGCCCGCCGGGCTGGCCACAACATGTTGTGGCTGCCGGTGAGGGTCACGTTACGCTCAGGTTTCAGGGCTGTCAACCCACGATAAATCAATGGCTTGGATGATAATGCTTAGGAATCAATGGAGTAGCGCCAGGGGCTCGCGGGCGGTGGAAAGCGTGACTTGCTGCGCGTTTTTCCGGGCCACTCCAGCGGCCGGGGGCCATCGCGCGCGGCCCTGTCAGGGGGCCCTGCGACTTGCGCCCGGCCCCGGGCATCCCTACCTGAATTGGACCGCATCCGAACGGAGTCGCTGGGCTCGGGTGTCATCGTCGATGCCGGCCGCGGCCTGGTGCTGACCAACAACCACGTCATCGAGGGCGCGGCCGACATCCTGGTCACGCTCGCCGACGGACGCACGCTCAACGGCGAACGGGTCGGCTAGGACGTGGACACCGACGTGGCCGTGATCCGGATCCCGGCCCGGCGCCTGGAGCAGGTGCCGCTGGCGCGGCCGCGCTCGCTGCGCGCGCGTGTGGAGGCTACGCCGCTGCAGCTGCTGCCGACCGTGGTGCGCGGGCGCAGCGCGCGGCTCGTGCTGGTGCAGTGACAGCGGTGGCGGTCGCTGCGTCCTTCGACTCCGGTGCTGCGCGTCTGCGCTCAGGATGAACGGTGTCCGTCTCTCCGTTCATCTTTGGCGTAGCGAAGCGGAGTCGAAAGGCCTGTCCTGAGCGCAGCGGAACAGGGTCGACGGGCGGCAAGGCTCCGGTGCCCGACCGATCGGGGCTTCTTCGCACGGACTCAACCTTCGCTGACCTAGGCTCTGCGCGCAGACATTCCCTGCAAGGAGATCGACCATGGCTACCCAGACAACCCCGTCCAACTCGATCGGCAAGCACGTGGGTGCTGCCGCCAGCGACCTGAAGGACGCCGCCACCATGACCGGTGCGGCCATGCGCGACAGCGCCAAGGCCGGCGCCCTGCGCGCCAAGACGGCCGCCACCGACTCGCTGGAAGCGGTCGCGAACAAGAGCCGCGAGCTGATGGACAGCACCGGGCAGCTGATCCGGGAGCGCCCGCTGGCCGCCTTCGGCGTGGCCTTGGCCGCCGGCTGGCTGATCGCCAAGATCCTGTCCTCCCCGCGACGCGACGAATGAGCGATCCGGAGCGGCCGCCTGCGGACGCGCCGCCCGGGCTCGAGGACGCGGCCGGGCAGATCGGTGAGGTCGCCGGTTCCACGGTGGCGGCGGCGCTCGCCGTGCTTTCCTCGTTCCGCCGCCTGGTCGCGGCCGACATCGCACAATCGCGCGCGGCGTTCGGGCGCGCGTTGGCCTACACCGGGCTGGCGGTGGCGATCGGAACCTCGGCCTGCCTGCTGCTGGTGACGCTGCTGGTGGTGTTGCTGAGCAACCTGGGCCTGAGCTGGGTCGCCGCGCTGGCGCTGATCATGGTGGCCGCGGCATTGCCGGCGGCCTGGTTCACCTGGCGCGCCGTGGACGCCTACGGCCACACCCAGCTGGACGCCACGCGCCGGCAACTGGCGCGGCTGGGACTGGGCGAGGATCCCGACGGGATCGAGCGCGAACCGGAGCACATGCCATGAACTACATCAGGAGCGGCCACCGCGTCGAAGCTGCCGAGCAGGCTGCGATGGCACGGCTGCGCGAGCTCGAAGCCGACTGGCGGATGCTCAAGCGCAGCGCCCGCGAGGCGATGACGCCGGGCCGCGTGGTCGGCGTCGGCCTGGCCACCGGCTTCGTCCTGGGGCGGGCCGGAACGATCGAGGATGCAGGCGGCCTGGGCCGTATCCTGGGCGCGAGCGTGGCGATGCTGAACTTCGCGGCCAGCCGCCAGGCCCACGAGGCCGCCGAGGTAGCCGAGCTTGCTGCCGGCGAATCCGACCTCGCCGACTGACCGCACGCAACCTCGACACGACAGGGGTTCGGGATGAGCGCAGCGGCACACGGGCACGAGGGCGGCCACGGCGAGGGTAACGGCACTTCGGCCGGCAATGGCAACGGCAACGACCGGCCGCCGACCCCGCCGGAGGTCCACATCCGGGCGCTGCTGATCGCACTGGCGATCGGCGCGGCGCTGTACACCTGCGTGGCTGCAGCCGGACTGATCCTGCCGGTGCTGATCGCCGCAGTCACGGCGATCATCTTCAACCCGATCGTGAAACTATTGACGGCCGTGCACGTGCCGCGCTTCCTGGCCGCCGCGATCGTGCTCGGAGGCTTCGCGACCGGGGTCGCGGCGCTGATCCACGTCGCATGGGAACCGGCGGTGGAGGCAGTGCAGGCCGCGCCCCGGGCCATGCTGGAGCTCGAACCGCGGCTGGCGGAGCTGACCCGGCCATTGAGGGAGGCCAACAAGGTCGGCGACGCGCTCGATGCGATGGATGCCGAAGCGCCGTCCACGCGGCCTCAGAAGGTGCGCGTGGTGGAATCGGACTCCAGCGTGCGCGGGCTGCTCGCCGGGCTTCCGCGACAGGCGATGGCGGCGCTGACCGTGGCGATCCTGACCTACTTCTCGCTCGTCTTCGGTGAGCTGTTCCTGCGACGGCTGGTGACGCTGGTACCCACGCTGTCGGAGAAGAAGACCACGGTCGACATCGTGCGCTCGATCCAGAGCGAGATGTCGCGCTACATGCTGACGATCTCCCTGATCAACGTGGGCCTGGGCGTGGCGACCTGGGGGATGCTGCTGCTGGTGGGCTTCGAAGCCGACGACGCGGTGTTCTGGGGCACCGTCGCCGGCCTGCTGAACTTCGCCCCCTACCTCGGCCCGGCGCTGGTGATGGTGATGCTGGCGCTGGTGGGGATGGTGCAGTTCCCGCAGCTGACCCAGGCGCTGCTGCCGGTGGGCGGCTTCGTGGTGTTGAACCTGCTCGAATCCCAGCTGGTCACGCCGCTGGCGCTGGGGCGCTCGCTGGCGCTGAACCCGCTGATCATCCTGCTGTGGCTGTTCGTCTGGGGCTGGATCTGGGGCATCGTCGGCCTGCTGCTGGCGATGCCGATGCTGGTGTGCTTCAAGATCGTGGCCGCGCGCGTGGACTCGCTGCGCGCCTGGTCGGTGATGCTGGAGCGCTGAGCGGCAGGGCCGGCGGATATGCCGGCTCCGCCGGCGCACAAAAAAGAGGGCGCGCCACGCGGACGCGCCCTTCGAGTCCCTTGCGCCGCGCGTCCGGGCGCGGCCGCGACCTCACTCGTCGGTGTCGTCGGTCTTCTTGGGATTGGTTTCGTCGTCGAAGGCATCGGCCGCGGCCGCGGCGGCGTCGCCGGCCTGCTGCACCTCTTCCTTGATCTCGGCGCTGGCCTGGTGGGCCCCGGCCTGGACGCGCTCGGCGGCCTGGTCGGCCTCGGCGGCGGCGGCCTCGGCGGTCTGCCCGATCGCCTCGCCGGTGGCGCTGGCGGCCTCGCCGATGGCCGACTGCGCGCGGTCCTGCGCCGTGTCGGCCTTCGCCTCCAGGGCGTCGGCACGCGCGTCTTCGGCTTCGGCCTTGGCACGCGCGGCTGCGGCCTGGTCGGCATCCCGCTGCGGCGAGTCGCAGGCGGCGAGCGCAAACGACAGGGCAATGGCGGCGATCAGCGGTTTCATGTTCATGGGGTGGATCCCTCTTCGTCGGTTGTTCGATGCACGGCCCCGTCCGGGCGGCCGCTCCCTCACATACGCGAAAATGCTCGCATCGGGCTCGTGAGGGACTCGTGTTCATGTCCGGGGCCCTGACCGGCGCCCACCCGCCCGGTGCCCCGTACATGGGCCCTCCACCCCCGGGACGACGGCGATTTCACCAGCGCGCCCCCACGCTGGTCTCCGCAGGTTCCGAAGTTGCTCCCCGCCTGCACCAACGACAACCTACCCAAGAGAGGGTCTGAATATGAGCATCATGAGCATCATCATCTGGCTGGTGATCGGCGGCATCGTGGGCTGGCTCGCCAGCCTGATCATGAAGACCGACGCCCAGCAGGGCATCTTGCTCAACGTGGTGGTCGGCATCGTCGGCGCGGTACTGGCCGGCTGGCTGATCTCCCCGCTGGTCGGCGTGGCCACCATCAACCAGGGCGTGAGCATCGGCAGCATCCTGGTCTCGCTGGGCGGCGCGATCGTCCTGCTGGCGATCGTCAACCTGTTCCGTCGCGGCCGCGTGCGCTGACCCGCGCGCTCCCCGGACCTGCAAAGCCGCCGGCCCGTCCGGCGGCTACTTACAGCTGGGACTCGAACAGGCCGGACCAGTGCTCGGCGAGCTTCTCGTGCCACGGGCGCCGCTGCCACTGCGCCAGGGTCACCGGACGGCTGCGCGCCAGGTCCTGCTCGAAGACCGCGGTCAGGCGCTCGGCCGTGGCACGGTCGTAGATGTTGAGGTTGGCCTCGTCGTTGAGGGCGAACGACCGGGCGTCGATGTTGGTTGAGCCCACCGACACCAGGTAGCGGTCCACGATCATCATCTTGTTGTGGAACATCGCCGGCTCGAAGGTGTGGATCTCGCCGCCGGCGGCCAGCAGGTCGCCCCAGAGTCTGCGCGAGGCGTTGCTGACCAGTTCCGAGTCGGTCTGCTCGCCCGGCAGGATGATGCGCAGGCGCACGCCACTCGCCAGCGCCTGCTCCAGGGCGTGCCTGGTCAGCGCGTCGGGCACGAAGTAGGCGGCCTGCAGGTCGATGCTCTCCCGGGCCGCAGCGATCGCCATCAGGTACATCAGGTGCATGCTCTCGCTGCCGCCCGTGGGCGAGCTGGAGAACATCTGCGCGGTGGCCTCGCCAGCCGGCTGCAACTGCGGGAAGTAGGCCTCGCCCTGCAGGACCTCGCCGGTGGCCTTCATCCAGTTGTCGTTGAATACCGCCTGCATCTGCGCGACCACCGGACCCTCCACGCGGAAGTGGATGTCGCGCCAGTGCCCGGGGTCGTCGCCATCGCCCATCCACGGGTCGGCGATCCCGACCCCGCCGGTGAAGCCCACGCGCCCGTCCACCACCAGCACCTTGCGGTGGGTGCGGTTGTTCATCCGCGACAGGGTGTACCAGGCCAACGGGTGGAACTGCTCGATCTCGACGCCGACCGCCTTCATCTTCCGAAGCTGGGTCTGGTCCAGTTTCTCGCTTCCGACCCAGTCCACCAGCACGTGCACCCGGACGCCGGCGCGGGCGCGCTCGGACAGGGCGTCGGCGAACGCCTGGCCGATCTCGCCCGACCAGTAGATGTAGGTTTCCAGCACGATCGTGCGCCGGGCGCCGGCGATCGCCTCGAGCATGGCGGGAAAGATCTCGCGGCCGTTGTTGAGCTCGACAACCGCGTTGCCGGCCACCAGCGGGGGACCCAGCAGCACCCCCATCTCGTGCATGAACTGGCGCCCGTCCACCCTGCCCTCGATGTGGACGTTGCGCTCGAGCTGTTTTTCGGGCTTGGCGAAGTTCATTGCCAGCAGTGTGCCGATGACGGTAACGACCGCGACCACGGCGAGGATCCACGTCGAGTGTCGGCGTATTCGCATGGGCAGCTCCGATGGCCACGGCGCACTCGCCGGACCCTGCTGCGCGCGGGCCCGGCGGCGGCGGACCCAGGTGGGTCAGCGCGACTTGCGGGTGGCGCGGCGCCGGGCCGTGGTTGCCTTCTTCCGGGCGGCGGTCTTGGCGCGGGCGGTGCTGCGCTTGGCGCCGGCGGTGGCCTTCTTGGCCCGCTTGGCGGCCTGGGTGGCGCGGCCCTTGGCGGCGCCGGCCCGGCGCCGGGTCGCGGCCGACTTGCGCGGGCTCTTGCCGGCGGCTTTCCTGGCAGCGGTCTTCTTCGTGGCCGCCTTCCTGCGCGTCGCCGTCTTCTTCGTGGCCGCCTTCCTGCGCGTCGCCGTCTTCTTCGCGGCCGCCTTCCTGCGCGTCGCCGTCTTCTTCGTCGCCGCCCTCTTCAGGGCAGCTTTCTTCGTGGCCTTCTTCCTGGCTTTCTTCGCGGCCTTCTTTCGGGCCGTGGACCTTCCCGCCGCGGTGCCGGCGGCCTGGCGCAGCGAGCGGTCGGCGGCGATGGCGCGGCCCTTGGCGCGTTTCTTCACGCGCGTGGTGGCTTCGTGCGCGCCGGCGGCCATCTCCTCGGCCTTGTGGACGATCACGCTGCCCACGTCCTGTGCAGCCTGCTTGATGTTTTGGGCCGCTTTCGTCAGCGGCCCGCCGACGCCGGTCTGTTTGGCCATGACTGGGTCTCCTCTCGATGACGGTGGCTTATGGACGTGCACGGCCCGTTCAGGAAGGTCTGATCGAGTCCATCCTGGACTGGATCTGACTCGCCGAGTCCGGCACATGTCCGGGCTCGGCTCCCCCGGATCAAGCACTGGTGTGCTTGATCCGCGGGCACCATCCATGGCGCGCGAACCTCTGAACAAGTTCAGAGGTTCCTTTACGTACCGATCCACGTTCTATCGTGCGCATCCGTTCGTGCGCGATGCGTGATGAACCCGGGACATGCGACGGACATCGACGCCGGCGCACCGATACCCGGGATCGCTCGCGGCCACGGCGCGTAGTAGAGTTGCGTGCCCGAACGTCCGTCTCCGGACTGCACACACCCGTGATCCGCGCACTCACGCTCGACCTCGACGACACCTTGTGGGCGGTCGCCCCGGCACTGGCGCGCGCCGAGCTCGCGCTCGAGCAGTGGCTGCACGACCATTGCCCGGCGGTGGCCGAGCGCTTTCCGGTGGCCACCATGCGCGCCCTGCGCGAACGCCTCGCCGCCGAGCGCCCGGACCTGGCGCACGACTACACCGGCCAGCGCCGGCTGTCGATTGCGGCCGCGTTCGCCGCCTGCGGGCAGGACGATGCGCTGGTGGATGCCGCCTTCGAGGCGTTCTACACGGCGCGCAACCAGGTCGAGATCTACGCGGACGTGGCCGCCGCGTTGCGCCGCATCGCCGCGCGCGTGCCGATCGTTTCGGTGAGCAACGGCAACGCCGACCTGCGGCGGATCGGCCTGCACCCGTGGTTCCACGACCAGGTCAGCGCCCGCGCGGTCGGTGTCGCCAAGCCCGATCCGCGCATCTTCCACGTCGCCTGCGAGCGCGTGGGTTGCCATCCCTCGCAGGTGCTGCACGTGGGCGACGATCCGCACCTGGACGTGGCCGGCGCGCGCGCCGCCGGACTGCGCGCGGCCTGGATCGATCGTCACGGCGCACCGTGGCCGGACCTGGCGGCGCCGGAACTGAGTTTCACCGGCCTGGATGCGTTGGCCGACTGGGTCGAGACACACGCCGTGCGCCCCGCCCCGGTGGCAGAATTCCGCAGCGGCGCCGCGGCTGGCCAACTGCAACCGTAGCCGCAGTCCAGGAGCCCTCTGGACAGGTGCACGATGGATCCGTTGGCCACGTCCCAGTGAGGAGACACCCCGCTTGAACTGTTTCTCTGCCGCCGAAGACACCCCGCAGGCGATTCCGATCGTGGCGCTGGGCCCCGCCGAGCTGGCTGCTTTTGCCGCCGGCGAGACGGCGCCGGCGCAGCGCTGGATCCAGACCATGGACTTCCAGGCCCATACGCAGACCAGCCTGGTCCTGCCCGATGCCGACGGAGCGCCACGACTGGTGCTGGCCGGGATCGAGGACGAGGGTGATCCGCTCGCGCTCGCGCACCTGCCGCTGTCGCTGCCGCCGGGCATCTACTACCTCGACCCGCAGCGCGGCCGCCGCGTGCCGATGGCCAAGGCGATCCTGGGCTGGGGGCTGGGTGCCTATCGCTTCGACCGCTACCGCACGGCCGATCGCGAGCCGGCGCGGCTGGTGCTCGAGGGCGCCAGCCCGATCGCCGAAGCGTATTCGCTGCTCAAGGCCAGCATCCTGGTGCGCGACCTGGTGAATACGCCGACCCAGGACATGGGTCCGGATCAGCTCGAGGCGGTCGCGGTGCGGCTGGCCGACGCCCATGGCGGGCAGCTGCGTTCGATCGTCGGCGAGGCCCTGCTGCGCGAGAACTTCCCTGCGATCCACGCGGTCGGTCGTGCCAGCCACCGCGCGCCGCGCCTGGTCGAGTTGGGCTGGGGCGATCCGGCGCACCCGCACCTGGTGGTGGTCGGCAAGGGCGTGTGCTTCGACACCGGCGGGCTGAACCTGAAGACCGGCGACGGCATGCGCCTGATGAAGAAGGACATGGGCGGCGCCGCGCACGCGCTCGCACTGGCGCAGGTGATCATGGCCAACCGGCTCCCGGTGCGGCTGACGCTGCTGGTGCCGGCGGTGGAGAACGCCGTGGCCGCCGACGCCTACCGTCCGGGCGAGGTGCTGCGCACCCGCGGCGGCCATCTGGTGGAGGTCGACAACACCGATGCCGAAGGGCGACTGGTGCTGTGCGATGCACTGGCCTACGCGGTCGAGTCCGGGCCCGACCTGATCGTCGACTTCGCAACCCTTACCGGCGCCGCGCGCGTGGCGCTGGGTCCGGACCTGCCGGCGCTGTACAGCAACCACGACGAGCTGCGCGAGGGCGTGCTCGCCGCCGCGCGCGAGGAGCGCGATCCGGTCTGGCCAATGCCGCTGTGGCAGCCCTACCGCAGCTACCTGAAGAGCTCGGTCGCCGACTTCACCAACGCCGGCGCCTCGCGTATGGCCGGCTCGGTGACCGCGGCGCTGTTCCTGCAGTCGTTCGTACCCGACGCGCAACCGTGGGTGCACTACGACCTGTACGCCTGGAACGAAAGCGACCGTCCGGGCCGTCCCTGCGGCGGCGAAGCCCAGGGACTGCGCGGCACCTGGCGCTACCTGGCGCGACGGTACCGGACCTGACAGGCCGCAGCTGCCGGCGGTGCCCGCCGGCACTGTGCGCGCGCACCGGCGCACACGAGCAGGACGGCAGGCCGATGGGAGCCGGTCTGCCGTCACGCGTACACTGTTGCGCCGTCCTGATCGTCCATGGGAAACATGAACTCGCCGGACCTGCTCAACGAACTGCGCATCCAGCGCCGTTCGCCGGCGCCGCCGCCGCGCTGGCCGCTGTGGGCCGCGGCTGCGGCGCTGGCGCTGGCGCTGGCCGCCCTCGCAGGGTGGCTGCTGGTGCGCGAC
>DASRZM010000041.1:0-5065 GCA_035686365.1 Lysobacteraceae bacterium
GCAGGATGTAGGGTTCCTCCAGCTCGGCCGACATCGACTGCTGGTTGTTGATGAAGTACGGCGACAGGTAGCCGCGGTCGAACTGCATGCCCTCGACCACGTCGAGCTCGTTGTCCAGGCCCGAGCCTTCCTCGACGGTGATCACGCCTTCCTTGCCGACCTTCTTCATGGCGTCGGCGATGATGTTGCCGATCGACTCGTCGGAGTTGGCCGAGATGGTGCCGACCTGGGCGATGGCCTTGTCGTCGGCGGTGGGCTTGGACAGCTTCTTGAGCTCCTCCACGGCCGCGGCCACGGCCTTGTCGAGGCCGCGCTTGAGATCCATCGGGTTCATGCCGGCGGCGACCGCCTTCATGCCCTCGCGGATCATCGTCTGCGCCAGCACGGTGGCGGTGGTGGTGCCGTCACCGGCGTCGTCGGAGGTCCTGGAAGCGACTTCCTTGACCATCTGCGCGCCCATGTTCTCGAACTTGTCGGCCAGCTCGATCTCCTTGGCGACGGACACGCCGTCCTTGGTGATCGTCGGCGCGCCGTAGCTCTTCTCGAGCACGACGTTGCGGCCCTTCGGGCCCAGGGTCACCTTGACCGCATTGGCCAGGACATTGACGCCCTTGAGCATGCGGTTGCGGGCGTCCTCGCTGAAACGGACTTCTTTGGCAGCCATGGTTCGTTACCTTTTCTCGATGCGTGTTCGGGACATTCCCGGCCGCGGGCGGCGGCCGGGATCTGCGGATGTGGGTGCGGCCCTTATTCGAAGATCGCGAAGATGTCGTCTTCGCGGACCACCAGGTACTCGGTGCCATTGAGCTTGACTTCGGTGCCGCTGTACTTGCCGAACAGCACCTTGTCGCCGGGCTTGACCTTCAGCGCACGGACCTCGCCGCTGTCGAGCAGCTTGCCCTCGCCGATGGCCACGACCTCGCCCTTGATCGGCTTCTCGGCCGCGGTGTCAGGAATGACGATGCCGCCTGCGGACAGACGCTCTTCTTCCATCCGCTTGATGACCACGCGATCGTGGAGCGGCTTCAGGTTCAGACTCATGTTACGTTCCCTCACAAGTCGTTGATTGGGTGGATGTTCGAGTGCCTTGTCAGCACTCACGGTAGGTGAGTGCCAAATGATAGCGCGCAGCCGGCCCCGGTGTGAACAGGGCATGGCGTCGCGGGTGTCTCCCAAGTGGGGGCGTCCACGGGGGATTCAAGGGGTTTCCGTGGCTCCCCACCCCGACCCCTCTGCCGGGGGGAGAGGGGCTGGACCGCGGACTGCTCCTGCCTCGGTCCCGGGAGGGCGCGGCAGCCGCGACCCCGGATGACAGGGGCGGCGTGGCGGGCTAGGCTGCCCGGCTTCCTGTCCTGGCCACCTGCGCCGTGCCATGTCCGAACTGCTGGTCCTGAGCACCTGTCCCGACCGCGAGAGCGCCGAGCGCATCGCCCTGGCGCTGGTCGGGCAGCGGCTGGCGGCCTGCGTCAACCTGGTGCCCGGTCTGACTTCGATCTACCGCTGGAAGGGGTCGGTCGAGCGCGCCGGGGAGGTGCTGCTGCTGGTCAAGACCACGCGCGCGCGCCTGCCGGCCGTGCAGGAGGCGCTCGTGGCCGCACACCCGTACGAACTCCCGGAGGTGGTTGCGGTCGAAGTGGCCGGCGGGCTGCCGGGCTACCTGGCGTGGCTGCGCGCCGAAACCGACCCCGCCGAGGACTGATCCGCCGATGCTCCGATCCCTGCCGGCGCTGCTTGCGCTGCTGACCCTCCTGGCGCCGAGCCCCGCACCGGCGATCGACGAAGCCGACCTGCTCCCGGTGGAGGAGGCCTTCGCACTGCGCGCCGAAGCGGTCACGCGCGAGCGCATCGAGCTGACCTGGCAGGTCGCCGAAGGCTACTACCTGTACCGGCACCGGATCTCGGCGGCCGTCGTCGCGGGCGGATTCAAGACCCACGCGCTGGAGCTGCCGCCCGGCCTGGCCAAGCACGACGAGTTCTTCGGCGACGTGGAAACCTACCGCGGCCGCGTCACCGCCGTGCAGACCGGCGCCGCGGCCGACGATGCCGACACCCTGACCCTGGCGGTCAAGTATCAGGGCTGCGCCGATGTGGGCGTGTGCTACCCGCCGCATACCCAGCGCATCGAGGTGGCATTGCCGGCGCGCGCGGACGTAGCGACGGTGGTGGTGGCGCCGGACTTCACGCAGTTGGTTGGCGGCAAGCCGGCCCCGGTCTCGGCTGGCCCCGGCCCGCTGGTGGAGGCCCTGCCGCTGCCCCCGGAGGAAGCCTTCGGCCTGGAAGCCATCGCCGCCTCGCCGATCGAGCTGCTGCTGCGTTTCACGCCGGCGCCGGGCTACTACCTGTATCGCGACCGCTCCAGCTTCGCGGTGGTCGAGGGCGGCGACGGGATCGCGCTGGCCCAGCCGCAGTGGCCGGCGGGCGTGGAGCACGTGGACGAGCACTTTGGCGAGGTCATCGTCTACTTCGACCAGGTCGAGCTGCCGCTGCCGCTGATCCGCGAGGACGCCGGCCAGCCGCGCGAGCTGCTGCTAGAGGTCACCTTCCAGGGTTGCCAGGACGAGGGCATCTGCTACCCGCCCATGACCCGCTCGCTGCGGCTGGCGCTGCCGGCGGCAACGCCCGAACAGCTGGCCCAATCGCAGCAGAGTGCAGCCGCGCCGCCCGGAGACCTGGGCGCGGCGCTGGCCGAGGACTCGCGACTGGCCGCGGCCCTGGCCGGACCCAACCGGCTGTGGACGCTGCTGACCTTCTTCGGGTTCGGCCTGCTGCTGGCCTTCACCCCGTGCGTGTTCCCGATGATCCCGATCCTGTCGGGCATCATCGCCGGCGCGCACGTGACCTCGCCGCGACGTGCGTTCGTCCTGTCGGTGGTGTACGTGCTGTCCGCGGCGGTGGTGTTCACCATCGCCGGCGTGGTGGCCGGGCTGGCCGGCCAGAACCTGCAGGCGCTGTTCCAGCAGCCGTGGATCCTCACCGCGTTCGCCCTGGTGTTCGTGGCGCTGGCGTTCTCGATGTTCGGCTTCTACGAACTGCAGCTGCCGACCGGGCTGCAGACGCGGCTGAACCAGTGGGCCAATCGCCAGCGCGCCGGTTCGCTGCTGGGCGTGGCGGTGATGGGCGTGCTCTCGGCACTGATCGTGGGGCCCTGCGTGGCGCCACCGCTGGCCGCGGCCGTGCTCTACATCGCGCAATCGCGCGATCCGGTGCTGGGCGGCCTGGCGCTGTTCGCACTGGCGCTGGGCATGGGCGCGCCGCTGGTGGCCTTCGGCACCGCGGCCGGCAAGCTGCTGCCGCGCGCCGGCGCCTGGATGGACGCGACCAAGCGGGTGTTCGGCGTCATCTTCCTGGGGCTGGCGGTGTGGATGCTCGAGCGCTTCCTGGCTCCGGTCTGGATCATGCTGATGGCCGGCGCGCTGGCGATCGGCTGCGCGGTCTACCTGGGTGCACTGGACCGCCTGCCCGAGTCCGCCTCGGGCTGGCGCCGACTGTGGAAAGCCCTGGGCGTGATGCTGCTGCTGGTGGGCATGATCGAACTGGTCGGCGCGCTCGGCGGCGGCCGCGACTACCTGGCGCCGCTCAAGGGCGTGTTCGGCGGACCCGGTGCACACGAGCAGGAGCTGCCGTTCCGTACCGTCAAGTCCACGGCCGACCTGGATGCGGCGATCGCAGCGGCCAATGCCGCCGGCCAGCCGGTGCTGCTGGACTTCTATGCCGACTGGTGCGTGGCCTGCAAGGAGATGGACAAGTACACCTTCCCGGACCCGGACGTCCACGCCGCGCTCGAGCAGCACGTCCTGCTCAAGGCCGACGTCACCGCCAACGACGCACTCGACCAGGCGCTGATGCGGCGCTTCGGCATCGTCGGCCCGCCGGCCACCGTGTTCTTCGGTCTGGACGGCGAGGAGATCCGCCGGCTGCGCCTGATCGGCTTCGAGCCGGCGACCGGGTTCGCCGCCCGCGCACGGCAGTCGCGGGCGCAACCATGAAGCGCGAGTTCGTCCTGATCCTGGTCGTGGCGCTGGCCGCGGCCGTGCTGGGGCTGGCGGCCGGATGGCTGGCGCGCGCTCCGGCGCCGCTGCCCTCGGGCGGACCGCCGCCGACGCTGCAGCCGGGCGATCGGGCGCCAGCCATCGAGCTGCCGGACCTCGATGGCGAGATGCAGGCGCTGGACCAGTGGCGCGGCCGTCCGCTGCTGGTCAATTTCTGGGCGAGCTGGTGTGCGCCGTGCATCGAGGAGATGCCGCTGCTCGATGCCCTGGCCCGTGGCGGCAAGGTGCAGGTGGTGGGCATCGCGCTGGACGAGCCCGGGGCCGTGAACGCCTTTCTCGCCGCCACCCCGGTGTCCTACCCGATCCTGCTCGATCGTCCGGCCGCCGACGACGCCTCGGTGCGGCTGGGCAACGCGCGTGGGGTGCTGCCCTACAGCGTGCTGATCCACGCCGACGGCCGGGTCGTGGATACCCACCTGGGCCCGTTCGACGCGCGCGCGCTCGCGGACTTCGCCGGGCAGGCTCGCTGAGACGCCCGGTCATGCCAAGGGAACCTCTGAACCAGTTCAGAGGTTCGCCCGCGGACCCGGTAATTCCGGACGAGCCCGGGGTGGACTGGCCCCAGACCTTCCCTGAATGGCTGCGAACGTCGCCGATCTGGACAGCAAACGACCGATCGCGGACACTACGCGCCCGGCATCGGGGGAGCTTTGGACGTGGCACGCCTGCTGGTCCTGCACGGTCCCAATCTGAATCTGCTGGGCAGCCGCGAGCCGGAGCTGTACGGCCGCGACACCCTGGCCGACATCGATGCCGAGCTGCGCGCGCAGGCTCGCCAGGCCGGGCACGAGCTGGAGTGCTTCCAGAGCAATGCCGAGCACGCCCTGGTCGAGCGCGTGCAGGCGGCCGCCGGCGACGGCACCGCCTTCGTGCTACTGAACCCGGCCGCCTTCACCCACACCAGCGTGGCCCTGCGCGATGCGCTGGCCGCCACCCGCCTGCCCTTCATCGAGGTGCACCTGTCCAACCCGCACGCGCGCGAGCCGTTCCGCCGCCAGTCCTATTTCTCGGACCTG
>DASRZM010000042.1:0-2609 GCA_035686365.1 Lysobacteraceae bacterium
GGGGCCGCCGCAAGTACGTCCCTGTAGGCTGCGGACGCGCCATCCCTGGCGCGTACGCCCCCGGAAACCGTCCCCGCCCCGCGGTCCTCCCGCTTCCGTTTCATGGCGCCCGTTCTTCGTAGGAGCCGGCGTTGCCGGCGATCGGCACCGCGACAACACCCGCCAAAGCGCGTGGGAGCGGCCCATGGCCGCGATCGGCGCTGCCCCGACGACGGGCGCGTCAGCCCGTTTCCAGCAACGCGACCAGCGCCTCGGGCGTACGCGCCGGCGGCAGGCACCGGGTGCCCCGGCACAGATAGGCCACCCCGCCCGGCAGGTGCCGTTTCCCGGCCAGCGCGGCCGGCAGGTGCGCCGCGTCATGCGGGATCCCGAAGCACAGTGCGCCGTGCAGCGCTTCGCCGCGCATCAGCTGCCGCCACGGTGCGTGTTCGTGCGGGCGCGTGCGCAGCACGATCAACGGCGGTGGTGCCAGGTGCTCTGCCAGCGCCCGCACCAGCGTCGGGCAGGCCTCCGGCGTCTGCACCAGCGGTTCCCAGCCGGCGCGCAGCGCGCGCTCGGCAGCCTCGATCCAGCGCGGCTCGGCCAGCAGCCAGCCCAGCCGCTGCAGCGCGCGCACCGCCACCGCGTTGCCCGACGGCGTGGACCGGTCGTACCAGTGCATGGCACGTTGCGGCAGCTTCTCGTGGTCGTGTGCCGTGAACCAGAAGCCGCCGTGCTCGCGATCCTGGAAACGCTCCGTCAGCGTCGCGGCCAGCTCGCTTGCCAGCGCGAGCCAGCCGGCGTCCCAGCGCGCGGCAAGCAGCTCGATGGCGGCATCGAGCAGGAAGGCGTGGTCGTCCAGGTAGCCCGGGAAGTGCGTCCGGCCGCCGGCATGGCTGGCATGCAGGGCCCCGTCCACGAACGCATGGCTGCGCAGGAAGGCGCCGATTTCGAACGCGAGCTCCACGCATGCACGGTCTTCCAGGACGCGCCCGGCGCGCGCCAGCGCGGCCATGGCCAGGGCGTTCCATGCGGTCAGTCGCTTGTCGTCGCGCGCCGGTGGCGGTCGCGTGCGGCGATGCTGCAGCAGCACCTGGCGCGCGCGTTCGAGCGCAGTGGATACCTCGCCCAAGTCGCGGTCGAGCGCCTGCGCCACCTGCAGCGGCGTGCGCGCGGCCACCAGGTGCCACCGGTGCTGCTCGAAGTTCGGCGGGCCGTCGAGCCCGAAGCGCAGCGCAACGGCTGGCTCCTCGTCTGGATCCAGCGCCCGGCTGACCTGCTCGCGGGTCCACACGTAGTAGGCGCCTTCGCCGCCCTCGGAGTCGGCGTCCAGCGCACTGCACAGGCCACCGTCAGGGGCAAGCATTTCCTCGCGCAGCCAGGCCACGGTCCGATCGGCGACGGCGCGGGCGCGCTCGCGGCGCGGATCCGTCGCGGCGAAATCGGCATATAGCGGCAGCAGCAGTGCGGTGTCGTAGAGCATCTTCTCGAAGTGCGGGATGGTCCAGGCCGCGTCCACGCAGTAGCGGAAGAAGCCGCCGCCCAGGTGGTCATGCAGGCCGCCTTCGCCCATGCCCGCCAGTGTGGCCTCGAGCATGGCCGCAGCGCCGGCGTCGCCGCCGCGGGCGAGGCCGGACAGCAGTTCGAGCGCGCCGGCGTCGGGAAACTTCGGAGCGCCGCGGTTTCCGCCGTGCTCGGCGTCGAACATCGACTCGAGCCGCTGGCGGGCCAGGCGCACCGGCGTGTCGTCCAGCTCACCGGCATGGGCTTCGCCGGTTGTGCTGGAGGCGAGAAATTCGCGCATGGCCTGATTCTGCCGCTGCACCTGGTCGGGCTCCTCGTCCCACCACCGGCGCACCGAACGCAGCACTTCGGAAAAGCCGGGCAGGCCGTGGCGCGGCGTCGTTGGGAAGTAGGTACCGGCGAAGAACGGCAGCAGCGTGTGCGGATCGATGAAGACGGTCAGCGGCCACCCGCCGGAACGTCGGGCCAGGGCCTGGTGCGCGAGCTGATACAGATGGTCCAGGTCCGGCCGCTCTTCCCGGTCGACCTTGACCGGTACGTACAGTTCGTTGATCAGTGCGCCGATGGCCTCGTCCTCGAAGCTCTCGTGCGCCATCACGTGACACCAGTGGCAGGCCGAATATCCGATCGAGAGCAGCACCGGCACGCCGCGCTCGCGCGCCAGCGCCAGCGCCTTCGCGTCCCACGGCTGCCAGGCCACGGGATTGCCGGCATGCTGGCGCAGGTAAAGGCTGGACGCGTCGCCGAGTCGATTGCGCATGCTGCCGATGGTACGCCCGCCAGCGCGGCGTACCTGTGCGCGTGCGGTATCGTCGTCGCCCTGTAGGAGCCGGCGTTGCCGGCGATGTGCACTGCGACGACACCCGCCAAAACGCTTGGGATCGGCCCATGGCCGCGATCGATCCGCGGAGCCCCACCGATCACGCGCTGTGGGAGCGGCCCATGGCCGCGATTGCCACTCCGCGCCATCGCATCGATGCCCCAGCCGCTCCGTAGGCCGGCCCGCGAGCCGGTGACGGTTTCCGGGGCCGCCGCGAGGACATCCCGGTAGGCTGCGGACGCGCCATCCCTGGCGCGTACGCCCCCGGACTCCGTCCCCGCCCCGC
>DASRZM010000043.1:0-13180 GCA_035686365.1 Lysobacteraceae bacterium
GGGGCCGCCGCAAGTACGTCCCTGTAGGCTGCGGACGCGCCATCCCTGGCGCGTACGCCCCCGGAAACCGTCCCCGCCCCGCGGTCCTCCCGCTTCCGTTTCATGGCGCCCGTTCTTCGTAGGAGCCGGCGTTGCCGGCGAGTCGAACTGCGACAACACCCGCCAAAGCGCGTGGGAGCGGCCCATGGCCGCGATCAACGAAGCCCGGGCGCTGCGGTGTCCCGATCGCGGCCATGGGCCGCTCCCGCAGCGTCGCATAGGGCCGTGGGCGGGCAGGGGGCTCAGAGTGCACGGATGGCCTCGACCGATTCGCGGATCAGCGCCGGACCGCGGTAGACCATGCCCGTGTAGAACTGCACCAGGCGTGCGCCGGCGCGGATCTTCTCCGCCGCCTGCGCGCCCTCGCAGATGCCGCCCACGCCGATGATCGGGAAGTCCGGACCCAGGCGCGCGGCCATCGAGCGCAGCACCCGTGTGGACGGTGCGAACAGCGGCTGCCCGGACAGCCCGCCGGCCTGGCCGGCGTGACGGTCACCGGCCACCGCACTGCGCTCCACCGTGGTGTTGGTGCAGATCAGCCCGTCCACGCCGTGCCCGGCGACCACGGTGGCGATCGCGTCGAGTTCGCGCTCGTCCAGGTCCGGGGCGATCTTCAGCAGCATCGGCGTGCACTTTCCGTGGACGCCGGCCAGTCGCTCCTGCGCCTCGCGCAGTGCGCCCACCAGCGCCGCCAGCGCATCGCCCGCCTGCAGCTCGCGCAGGCCCCGGGTATTGGGCGAGGACACGTTGACAGTGACGTAGTCGGCCAGCGCATAGACGCGCTCCAGGCACAGCAGGTAATCGTCGGCCGCGTTCCCGAGGTCGGTGTCGGTGTTCTTGCCGATGTTGATGCCCAGCACGCACGGACGGCGGGCGTGTTCGAGGTTGCGCACCAGCGCGTCCACGCCGGCGCTGTTGAACCCCAGGCGGTTGATCACGGCCTGGTGCTCGGGCAGCCGGAACATGCGCGGGCGCGGATTGCCCGGCTGCGGCCGCGGCGTCACCGTGCCGACCTCGATGAAGCCGAAGCCCAGCGCCGCCAGCGCATCGACGTGGGCGCCGTTCTTGTCCAGGCCGGCGGCCAGGCCCACCGGATTGCGGAACTGCAGGCCGAAGGCCTCCACCGCCAGCGGCTCGGCCGCGCGCGCCAGCAGCGGATTCAGCCCGGTCCGGTAGGCCGCCTCGATCGCCGAAAGCGCCAGGTCATGGGCGCGTTCGGCATCCAGCGCGAAGAACAGCGGTCGCGCCAGTGTGTACACGCCTCAGCCGCCGCCCAGGACCGCAAGCGCGGCCAGGCCGCCGAAGAACAGCACCAACAGCGCGATGCCGATGAAGATCACGGCCAGGTGCGCGTAACCCAGCAGCAGGCCGATCAGGGCCATGGTGTCGCCGCCCAGGCCCGGCGTTCGCCGGATTTCGCCGCGCGCCATGTGGCCGGCGATGATGGCCACGATGGCGCCGATGACCGGCAGCAGGACCCAGGAAAGGATGCCGAACACCAGGCTGACGATCGCGGCATTGCTGTTGGCGGGGGCGGGTGCATTCATGCTGCGGCTCCGAGTCGTTCGGGAGGAGTGGAGGGGAGGCGATCGGGTACGTGGATCAAAGCTCGAACTTGATGCCCTGCGCCAGCGGCAGCTCGGTCGACCAGTTGATGGTGTTGGTCTGCCGGCGCATGTAGGCCTTCCAGGAATCGGAGCCCGACTCGCGGCCGCCACCGGTTTCCTTCTCGCCGCCGAAGGCGCCGCCGATCTCGGCGCCGGAGGTGCCGATGTTGACGTTGGCGATGCCGCAGTCGGAGCCCGCTGCCGACAGGAACCGTTCGGCATGACGCAGGTTCAGCGTGAAGATCGCCGAGGACAGGCCCTGCGGGACCCCGTTCTGCATGGCGATGGCCTTCTCGATGGTCTCGAAGGGGATCACGTACAGGATCGGCGCGAAGGTTTCGGTCTGCACGATCGGGTGGTCGTTGGCCAGGCCGGTGACGAGCGTGGGCAGCACGAAGTTTCCGCCACGCGGGGCGCGGGCGCCACCGGCCACGATCGTGCCGCCAGCGGCCCTGGCGTTGCCGACGGCCTCCAGGTAGCGCTCGACCGAGGGTGCGTCGATCAGTGGGCCCATCAGCGTGTTCGGGTCCAGCGGGTTGCCGATGCGCGACTGGAGCTGGGCATAGGCCCTGGCCAGGGTCTCGACCACGGTGTCGTGGATGGAGCGGTGCACGAACAGCCGGCGCGTGCTGGTGCAGCGCTGGCCGGCGGTGCCGACCGCGCCGAACACGATCGCCGGGACTGCCAGCTTCAGGTCCGCGGTCTCGTCCACGATGATGGCGTTGTTGCCGCCCAGCTCCAGCAGCGAGCGGCCCATGCGCGCGGACACGCGCTCGCCGACCCGGCGCCCGACCGCGCACGAGCCGGTGAAGCTGACCAGCCCGATGCGGTGGTCGTCCACGAACTTCTGCGCCAGCTCGTTGCCGCCGTCGTTGAACAGGAAAAAGATGTCCTGGAAGCCGGCCTCGCGCAGCGCGTCGTTGCAGATGCGCGTGGCGGCGATCGCCGACAGCGGCGTCTTGGGTGAGGGCTTCCAGATGCACACGTCGCCGCACACGGCCGCCAGGAACGCGTTCCAGGCCCACACTGCGACCGGGAAGTTGAACGCCGAGATGATCCCGACCACGCCCAGCGGGTGCCACTGCTCGTACATGCGGTGGCCCGGGCGCTCCGAGTGCATGGTGTAGCCGTAGAGCATGCGGCTCTGGCCGACCGCGAAGTCGCCGATGTCGATCATCTCCTGGACTTCGCCGTCGCCCTCGACCTTGATCTTGCCCATCTCCAGCGAGACCAGCGAGCCGAGCGCGTCCTTGTGCCGCCGCAGCGCATCGGCGCAGATGCGCACGGCCTCGCCACGCTGCGGCGCCGGTACGGTGCGCCAGGTTTCGAACGCGGCCTGCGCGCGCTGCACGATCGTTTCGTAGTCGCCCTGGCTGGCCGAATGGACCGTGGCGATGGTCTCGCCGGTGGCCGGATTGACCGATTCGATGGTGCCGGCGTCGGTGGTCCGCGACCACTCGCCGTTTCCAAGGTAGCTGCCGGACTGGGTCTGGCCCAGGCCGAGCGCGGACAGGATCTTCGCGGACATGAATTCTCCGAATGACTGGGCAAGATGGCGGAAAAGCGCACAATTGTAGCCGAATGCCGGTTTTCACCCGAACCCGAGAGTGCCCTGGCGAACGCTGGCCTGGCGTCGTGTCGCCGGAAATCGCCTGCGCGGCTTCGGCCCCGAGTAGGTCGGCACTACTGTGCCGACATCGCGCCTGGGGCAGTCCGCGTCGGCACGGTAGTGCCGACCTGCAGTGAACCGGCGTTTGCGTCGGTCCGGCGCAGGCCCGGACCTGGGTCATGGCGCCCCCGGCGCGATTCGAACGCACGACCTTCCCCTTAGGAGGGGGACGCTCTATCCAGCTGAGCTACGGGGGCGTGCCGCAATTATTGCAGACCATTGCAGACCTGAAACCGAAAACCCGGCCGGAGCCGGGTTTTCGCTGGAACCTGGTGGAGCGGAGGAGGATCGAACTCCCGACCTTCGCATTGCGAACGCGACGCTCTCCCAGCTGAGCTACCGCCCCACGCGAAAGAGCGGCATCTTACCGCCTGCCCCGGACCCGCGCCAGCCCCGCCGGTGCGCCGGCGCGCGCGCCGATCGGGTGCCGTTCACAGCAGCGGATCGAGCAGTTGGCGGCGCCACGGCGTGACCGCGTCGGGCCAGTCGTCCCCGCGCACGCGTGCCTCCACATGCCGGCGCGGGCACAGGACGCCCTCGTCCAGACCCAGCTCGGCCGCGCGTGCGCCGACGCGCTCGTTCAGGACCCGCGCGGACTCCCGCAAGCGCGGATCCGGCGGCCGTACCAGCTCGAAGCCGGGCTCGTCCTCGGCCCGCAGCAGTTCGAACAGTTCCGCGCGCCCGCGCCGGGGCGCCTTGGGGCGCTCATCGAGCAGGTCCTCGAGCTGGGAGCGGCTGGCCGGGGGCTGGACCGCCAGCAGCCAGGCGAGCGAATTGTCCAGGATCCAGCCCTTGGGCCGGTCCGCTTCCAGCGCGCGCCGGTCGCGCCAGCGCAGCAGCCGCCGCAGCCGGCGCTGCGCCGGCTCGTCGAGCTTCTCGACTCCGCGCAGCGATGCCTGCGGGTTGGCATCGACCGCCTCGGAGGCCGCCAGCGCGAGCAGCCGGGCGCAGTCCTGCTCGAGCCAGTGCAGGCGCTGCTGCCGCTCCAGGCGCTCGTGCAGCAGCGCGTGCAGGGCCGGCAGGTGACGCACGTCCTCGGCGGCGTAGTGCAGCTGGTCGGCGCTGAGCGGTCTGCGGGTCCAGTCCGAACGGGTCTGGGTCTTTTCCAGTTCGACATCCAGCAGCGTGGACACCAGCCGCTGGTAACCCAGGCCGCTGCCCACGCCGCACAGTGCCGCGGCGATCTGGGTGTCGAACAGCTGCGTGGGCAGCAGCTCGTAGCGGTGCTTGAGTGACTGCAGGTCCTCGCCGGCGCTGTGCATGATCACCGGCCGTGCAATCAGCGCCTGCATCTGCGCACGCCCGTCGTCGCCGACCAGTGGATCGTAGATGGCCAGTTGCGTGGCATCGACTGCGAGCTGCACCAGGGCCAGCTTCGGAAAGTAGGTGCGCTCGCGCACGAACTCGGTATCCAGCCCCACCCACGCGGGCGCCGGGCGTCCCTGAAGCCACTGCTGGAGCGATGCCGCGCTCTGGATCCAGTCTGCCACTGCCTGTGAGGTCCGTATCGAGCTGGGGTTTCTTGCGGAGGTCGCGACAATAGCCTAACGTGCCAGCGCCGTGCGGCCGACACCGGACGGCGCAGGAAACGGGGAGACGGAGGCTGCGTGCGGCGACAAGTCCTTGCGACATCCGTCCTGTTCGCTGCGATCGCGGTGGCGAGTGGATGCGGGCGCGAGGGTGCCGAACCGGATTCGCCGCCCACGACCGGTACGGGCGCGCAGACGCCGGCGGCCGAACCGGCGCCGCCCGGGCACACACCCCGGGCCGAATCTGGGCAAGAAGCCGCCGATCGTCCGGCCGAGCCTGCACCGGCGCCGCCGACGATCGAGCCGCCGGAGCCGGTCGAGCCGCCGCAGCCCGCAGCGCCCTTCGACCTGGACCAGACCCTTGCCCGCGCCGCCGCCGCGCTCGAAGCGGGGCAGCTGACGACGCAGCAGGGCGAGTCCGGTGCGATCGAACTGTATCGGGCCGTGCTGGCCGAAGACGAGGACAACGCGTCCGCACGCGCCGGCCTGGATCGCGCCGCCGACGCGTTGGTGGCGCGGGTCCGGCAGCAGCTTGCGGCCGGCGAGTACGGACCGGCCGTGGACAGCTTCGAGACGCTTGCGCAGCTGCGCCCCCAGGACCCTGCGATCGCCGAGCTGCAGGCCGGGATCGACGCGGCCCGCGCACTGTCCGCGCGCCTGGAGCGCGCGCGCGAACTCGCGCGCCTGGGCAGGCACCTGGAGCCTGCCGGCGAGAACGCGGTCGCGCTGTACCGGGAGATCCTGCAGGAGAATCCGGGCGAGCCGGCGGCCCTGGCCGGACTGGTCGCGGCCGAGTCCGAACTGCTCACCGCGGCCGCGGCCGCCGCAACGGCCGGCGACTACGTTGAAAGCGACCGCCTGCTGGCCCACGCCGGCCAGGTGCGTCCCGGATCCGAAGCGGTCCAGAACGCGGGCACGCGCATCGTGGAGCTGCGCCAGCGCCGGGCCGCCGAACTGGAAGCCGAGTTCTCCGCCGCGCTGGAGCAGGGCCGGATCGACCATGCCGAGCAGTTGCTTGCGCAGCTCTCGCAGGTGTCCGCGCAGGCCGAAGGGCTGGAGGAGATGCGCCAGCGCGTGGACAACGCGCGTTACTACGGCGGCCACAGCCCGGGCCATGTGTTCCAGGACCTGCTGCGAAACGGCAATACCGGGCCGGAACTGGTGGTCGTGCCGCGCGGAAGTTTCCAGATGGGATCTCCGCGCGGGGAGAAGGACCGCAACACCAACGAGGGGCCGCAGCACGAGGTCGCATTCGCGCGCGGCTTTGCGCTGGGTCGCTACGAGGTGACCGTCGGCGAATTCCGGGCCTTCGTGGTCGCCACCGGTTACCGGCCCACCTCGGTGCAGAGTGGCGCCTCGACCATCTACGACGAGCGCACCGGCACGATGACCGAGCGTCGCGGCGTCAACTGGCAGGACGACCACGCCGGCCGGCGCGCCGATGCCAGCATGCCGGTGATCCACGTCTCCTGGACCGACGCGCGCGCCTACGCCGACTGGCTCGCGCGCGAGTCGGGCAAGCGCTACCGGTTGCCCAGCGAGGTCGAGTTCGAGTACGCGCTGCGCGCCGGGGGCGATACCCGCTTCCCATGGGGCGCGGACGAGCCCATGCGTGTGGTGGGCAACCTGACCGGTTCGGTGGACCGTTCCGCGAGCGGCAGACACTGGGTCAACGCCTTCAGCGGCTACGGCGACGGCCACTGGGGCCCGGCGCCGGTCGGCAGTTTTCCGGCCAACCGCTTCGGACTGCATGACATGGCAGGAAACGTGTCCGAATGGATCGAGGACTGCTGGCACGACAGCTACCGGCGGGCGCCGGGCGACGGCAGTGCCTGGGTCAACCCCGGTTGCCCGCAGCGGGTGGTGCGCGGTGGTTCCTGGGCCAGCGCGCCGGACCAGACGCGCTCGGCATTCCGGATTCCGGCCACCCCCTCGACCCTGAACGCGCGCCTGGGCTTCCGCATCGCCCGCGACCTGTAAGCGTCGGACCCCAGCGCCGGACGACGAGGCATCCGTTCCGCCGCCGATCACGGCGCCGCCACGCGGCTGCACAGAGGCTTGGCGGGCTCAGCATCGAGGAATCCACGATGGCACTCCGGCTTCGTCGCCTTCCTTCCGACGGACCCCAGCGTACCCGGCGTGGCGGCGGCGTGCGGTGGTGGGTGATCCTGCTGTTCGGCGGCTACCTGATCTACTACTGGTTCTCGCACCAGCAGGAGACCTCGTTCACCGGCCGCACCCAGCTGGTGGACACCACGGTCGAGCAGGAGGCGGCGCTGGGGCTGCAGGCCTACCGGCAGATCCTGTCGCAGTCGCGGGTGACGAACGACCCGGCAGTGACCGGGGAGGTCAGGGACATCGCCACGCGACTGATCGCGGCCGTGCCGCGGGTCGAGGAGCAGATGGCGCAGGCCAGCGGCACCGAGGTCGACTCGCCGCTGGCGGCGTTCGAATGGGAAGTCGCGGTGATCGACTCCCCGGACGTCAATGCATTCGCGCTGCCGGGCGGCAAGATCGCAGTGCACACCGGGATCATCCCGATTGCCCGCAATCAAGATGGCCTGGCCGCGATCATGGGGCATGAGATTGCGCACGCCCTGCTGCGCCACGGCGGCGAGCGCATGGCACACCAGAAGCTGGCGCAGATCGGTGCGCTGGCCGCCGGCGTGGCGATCTCCGACATGGAGCCGCAGCAGCAGCGCGCGATCATGGCCGCTCTGGGCGCCGGCGCGGCCTACGGGATCCTCCTGCCGTACTCGCGCGACCACGAATCGGAGGCCGACTACGTCGGTCTGATGATCGCCGCGGCGGCCTGTTACGACCCGCGCGAGGCGCCGCGGCTGTGGGAGCGCATGGCCGAGGCGGCCAGCGCGCAACCGCCCGAGTTCATGTCCACCCACCCCAGCCACGGCAGCCGCATCCAGGGCCTGGAAGGCTGGATGCCGCAGGCGTTGGAGATGCGCGAAGCCAGTTGCGGTACGCAGGCCCCCTGAAGGCGGACTTCATTCTCCCCGGCTCTTGCAGGTCGCCGCTGCGAAGCTGTGTCTCCCTCCCTTTCGCCGCAGGCGAAGGGGAGGAGAAGTGCAGGCGCCGCATCGATCGGGGCGCACCGGCGCGCGCAACTCCCTCCCTTTCGCCGCAGGCGAAGGGGAGGGCCGGGGAGGGGTCGCGCGGCGAAGCCGCGCGCGGGACGTGATGCGCACTCCGCCCTTGGCCCCGCTGCGCGTCACTCCGCCGGCAGCGGGTCCAGACGCGACTGCACCAGCGCGTCGGCTCGTGCGAAGTCGACCTCGGCCAGGGTCCCGGCGCCTGCCGCGATCTCCGCGAGCAGCTGCCCCTGCACCCGGCCGCGCTCGCGGGCGACGGCATAGGGCACGCGCCGGAAGCTGACCAGGCTGTAACGCGGCACGAACCGGTCCGGGTGGCGCGCCTGCAGCTCGCGCGCGATCTCGCGCTCGAGCAGGAAGTCGGCATCATCGACGCGGTCGCGCATCTCGATGTAGTTTTCCAGCGCCATCGCCTGGATCGCCTCGGCATTGGGCCGGCGCACGGCCTCGAAGCTGGCCAAGGCCTCGTCCCAGTCAGCGGCTTCGTCGATGCGCTCGGCCAGTTCCAGGCAGTCCTCGAAGGCGCAGTTCATGCCCTGGCCGTGGAACGGGACCATGGCGTGGGCGGCATCGCCCAGCAGCACCGCGCGCGCCCCCGCGCGCCAGCGCTCCAGGTACAGGGTGCCGAGCTGGCCGGTCGGGTTGGTGCTGAAATCCTGTTCCAGCTCCGGGATCAGCGGCAGTGCGTCGGGAAACTCCCGGGCGAACAGCTCGCGCACGGCGCGCCCGTCGCCCACGGTCTCCAGGCTTGGGTGCGCGCCCGTCTGCGGCAGGAACAGCGTCACCGTGAAGCTGCGCTCGCTGTTGGGCAGGGCAATGCACATGTAGCCGCCTCGCGGCCAGATGTGCAATGCATGCGGCTCGATCCGGAAGCCGCCGTCGGCGGCCGGCGGGATCTCCAGTTCCTTGTAGCCGTGGCCCAGAGGCTCGAAGCGCTCGCCCAGGTCGCGCCGTCGCATCATCGCCTGGCGCACCGCGGAGCCGGCGCCGTCGGCGCCGATGAGACGGTCGTATCCATGCTCGCGGCCGCCGCTGCGACCTTCGCAGCGCAGGACGCGGCGGTCGAAATCGACTTCGGCGACGGCGGCGTCGAAGTGCAGCCTGGCGCCGGCCGCCTCTGCGGCATCGAGCAGCGCCATGTTCAGGCGACCGCGATGCACCGACCAGATCACCTCGCTGTCATCGCGGCCGTAGCGCTGCAGCTGGGTGCCGCCGCCGGCGAAATGCACCATGCGCCCGCGCATCATCACCGCCTGCGCCATGACCGTTTCCTGAAGGCCGGCGCGGCGCAGCGAGTGCAGCCCCCGCTCGGCGAGCGCCAGGTTGATCGAGCGGCCGCCCGCGTAGCCGCGGCGGCGCGGGTCCGGGCGTTTTTCCAGCACCTGCACCTGCCAGCCGCGCTGCGCCAGCAGCGTTGCCAGCAGTGCACCGGCCAGGCCGGCGCCGGCGATCGTCACGGTCTGGTGCGGGCGCATCTCAGTCCGACCGGGCCCAGTCCTGGATTGCGCGCACCAGGTGCAGCACGTCGGTGTGCCGGTTGTAGGACGGGGTCGGCGAGAAGCGCAGGACGTCGGGCTCGCGCCAGTCGCAGACCACGCCGCAGCGTTGCAGGTGCTCGAACAGGGCGCGGCCGCTCTCGCGGCCTCCGCGCACGCGCAGGCTGAGCTGGCAGCCCCGGCGCGCGGGCGCCGCCGGGGTGATGCGCTCGAGCACGTGGCCCAGCTGCCGGGCGATCAGCGTGTCCAGGTAGCCGGTCAGGCTCTCGGATTTTGCGCGCAGCGCGTCCATGCCGGCGCCCACGAACAGGTCCAGCGACACCCGCAGCGGCGCCATGGCCACGATCGGCGGATTGGACAGCTGCCAGCCGTCGGCGCCACGCGAGGGAACGAACTGCGGCTCCATCCGGAACCGCGTGGACGGCTCGTGTCCCCACCACCCGGCGAAGCGGGGACGGTCGCTGGCGGCGTGGCGCGCATGCACGAAGCAGCCGGCGACGGCCCCCGGGCCGGCATTGAGGTACTTGTAGCTGCACCACACGGCGAAGTCGGCGCCGCTGTCGTGCAGCGCCAGCGGCAGGTTGCCGGCGGCGTGGGCCAGGTCGAACCCGACCACGCAACCCTGGGCGTGGCCCATGCGCACGATCGATGCAAGGTCGAAGGCCTGGCCGGTCAGGTACTGCACGCCGGGCATCAGGATCAGCGCGCAGCGCCCGCCGTGCTCGGCGATCGCTCGCTCCAGCGCGGCCTCGGAGATTGTGCCGCCGGGTTCGTCGCCCTCGAGCTCGATCAGGTCGCGGGCCGGATCCCGGCCGTGGAAGCGGATCTGCGATTCCACGGCATGGCGGTCGGACGGGAAGGCGTGCTTCTCGATCAGGATCGCCGGCCGCTCGGCGCTGGGCCGGTAGAAGCTGACCATCATCAGGTGCAGGTTGACGGTCAGCGAGTTCATCGCCACCACCTCGAGCGGCTCGGCGCCGACCACGGTGGCCAGCGGCTCGCGCAGCAGCTCGTGGTAGCTGAACCAGGGGCGGGCGCCCTTGAAGTGCGACTCCACCGCGTAGTGCTGCCAGTCGTCGAGTTCGGCCAGCACCGCCTCGCGTGCGGCGCGCGGCTGCAGGCCCAGCGAATTGCCGCAGAAGTACAGCTGCTCGCGGCCGTCCTGGACCGGGATGTGGAAGCGGCCGCGCAGCGGCGCCAGCGGGTCGGCCGCGTCGCGCGCCAGCGCCCAGTCCTCGGTGTAGCAGTCGGCGTCGTGACGGGCGTCGTTCATTGCATCGCGCTCGCGGCCGGGGCCTGCTCGAACCGGGACAGCGGCAGCCCGAGCCACTCCAGCGCGGTGCCGTGGTACAGGCGCCGCTGGGCATCGGGGTCCAGCCCCAGCGCGTGGATGCCGCTGCCCGGCTCCTGCTCGCCGAGCGGGAAGGGGTAGTCGGTGCCGAGCATGACGCGGTCCACGCCGACCACGTCGATCAGGTAGCGCAGCGCCGCCGGGTCGTGCACGCACGAGTCGAAGAACAGCCGCGGCAGGTACTCGCGCGGGTTGCGCGCGTTGTCGGTGGCCACCAGGTCCGGGCGCATCCGGAAGCCGTGCTCGATGCGGCCGATGGTGAACGGGAACGAGCCGCCGCCGTGGGCGAGCATCACCCGCAGCCCGGGCAGGCGTTCGAGTACGCCGCCGAAGATCAGCGAGCAGGCCGCGCGCGACTGCTCGGCCGGCATCCCGACCAGCCACGGCAGCCAGTACCTGGGCATGGACTCCTTGCCCATCATGTCCCACGGATGCACCAGGATCGCCGCGCCCAGGTCGGCGGCGGCCTCGAAGAACGGGAACAGCTCCGGGGCGTCCAGGTTCCAGTCTTCCACGTGCGAGCCGATCTGCACGCCCTGCAGGCCGAGCTGGTCCATGCAGCGCTCGAGTTCGCGCACGGCCAGGTTGGGCGACTGCAGCGGCACCGTGCCGATGCCGGCGTAGTGGCGCGGGTGCTCGCGGCAGATCCGCGCCATGTGGTCGTTCAGGTGCTGGTGCAGCTCCAGCGCCTGGTGCGGCCTGGCCCAGTAGGAGAACAGTACCGGCACGGTGGAGATCACCTGCACCTGGACGCCGAAGCGCGCGTAATCGTCGATGCGTACGCGCGCGTCCCAGGCGCTGGACCAGATCTCGCGGAAGAACTTGCCGTCCTTGTAGATGCGGCTGCGGCCGCCGGTACGCACCAGGACCGGAAAGCGGTCGTCGCCGTACTTCTCGGCCAGGTTGGGCCAGTCCTCGGGCAGGACGTGGGCGTGGACGTCGATCTTGAGCATCGGGCAATTCTAGCCGGGTGGCGCGCACGGGCGCGCTGTAGAAGCCGGCGTTGCCGGCGATGGATGGTTCCGGCACGCCGGTCGCCGGCAACGCCGGCTCCTACGGGGAGGGGCGTCGGCCGGCAAGGGCGAGGGCGTCGGCCGGCATCGGCAAGGGGGTCAGTCGTAGCGGGCCGGGGCGGGGTTCAGGTGGCCGCAGGCATCGCAGGTGCGGCGCTCGCGGGCGCCGTAGAAGCGGTCGAACACCGGCGGAAAGTCGGTCTCGATGTTGGCGAGCGTGAAGTACTCCTCGTACAGTTTTTGGTTGCAGCGCTCGCAGAACCACAGCAGCCCGTCGCGTTCGTGCGGCAGGCGCCGGCGCTCGATCACCAGGCCCACCGAGCCGGCCATGCGCTGCGGCGAGTGCGGCACCCGCGGCGGCAGGTAGAAGATCTGGCCGGCGCGGATCGGGATGTCGCGCGCGGTGCCGTCTTCCTGCACCTTGAGCACCATCTCGCCCTCGATCTGGTAGAAGAACTCCGGACCTTCGTCGTAGTGGTAGTCGGTACGCTGGTTGGGGCCGCCCACGATCATGACGATGAAGTCGCCGTCGACGATGCACTTGTTGCCCACCGGAGGCTTCAGCAGATGACGGTGCTCCTCGATCCAGCGCTGCAGGTCGATGGGCGGGGCCAGGGTGCTCATGCTCGCTTGCCTCCTGCGCTGCCCGGCGCGGCCACGCACTTGAGCTCGATGGCGATCGGCGTGGGCAGTGCTGTGATGCCCAGCGTGGTGCGGCAGGGCTGGGCGTCGGTGAAGTATTCGGCGTAGACGCGATTGTAGGCGGCGAAGTCGCGCGCCATGTCGGTGAGGTAGACGGTGACGTCGACCAGGTCCTCGAAGCGGGCGCCGCTGGCCTCGAGCACGGCGCGGACGTTCTCGAACACGGAGCGGCACTGCGCCTCGATGTCGTAGGACACCAGCCGGCCATCGTCTGCGTACACGTTTCCGGGGATCTGGTCGCTGTCGGGCCGACGCGGGCCGATCCCGGACACGAACAGCAGCTCGCCGACGCGGCGCGCGTGCGGATAGGCGCCCACGGGCGCCGGCGCGGTCCGGGTACGTATGGTGTCGCTCACGGCAGGCCTCCGTTGTCGGTGACCGTGCCCAGGGCCGCTTCGTAGGCTTCCTGCAGCCGCCCGTGCCCGGTCACGCCGATGCCCAGCTCGCGCACGAGGCCGTCGTCGAGGCCGTAGATCCAGCCGTGCACGGTGAGCGGCTGGCCGCGCGCCCAGGCATCCTCGACCACGGTGGACTGGCACACGTTGAGCACCTGCTCGATCACGTTGAGCTCGCACAGGCGCGCGTGGCGGCGCTGTGGATCCTCGAGCCCGGCCAGCCGTGCCTCGTGCTTGTTGGCGACATCGCCGATGTGGCGCAGCCAGTTGTC
>DASRZM010000044.1:0-2950 GCA_035686365.1 Lysobacteraceae bacterium
GCGGTCGGTGTCCTCGATGCGCACGATGAACTGCCCGCCCCGGCGCCGCGCCTCGAGCAGGCAGTACAGGGCCGTGCGCGCGCCGCCGATGTGCAGGTATCCGGTGGGGCTGGGGGCGAAACGGGTTCGGCAATCCATCGAGACGGGCACGGTGGCGGAAGGCGCGCGATTCTACCAAGGCGGCCGTCGCCGGCGGCGCAGGCCCGGCTTCGGGGGGACGCGCGCGGTCGTTCACCGTTTTCGCGCCGGGAGCAACGCGCTCGCAGATCTGGCATGCCAACGCCGGATCCCGGCCACTGCCCCGCTCCCCTCGGGAGAGGGGCTCAGGTCCCGGGAAACCGGGGAAACGTCAGGACCTCACGCCCGGCCCCCCGCGGAGAGGGGCAGATGTCGCCGGTTCACCCTCCACCGTCGACATTTGCCACCGGGCACCGGAAAATGACCGGGTCCCGGATGGCACAGGAGCCGCCATGCTGACCCGACTCGTACTGATTGCCGGCCTCGCGCTCAGTGGCGCCGGCCTGGCCCAGGACCCCGCCGCACCAGCCGAGGAGGCCGCGCAGCCGCCTCCCCAGACCAGCGCACCGCTGCCGCGCGTGGCGATGGAAACCTCGCAGGGCCGCATCGTCGTGGAATTGCGGCCCGACAAGGCACCCGACAGCGTCGACAACTTCCTGAACTACGTGCGTGCCGGCTTCTACGACGGCACCATCTTCCACCGCGTGATCGAGAACTTCATGATCCAGGGGGGCGGCTACACGGCCGACCTGCAGCAGAAGCCGGTGCGCGCGCCGATCCGGAACGAGGCCAACAACGGGCTGTCGAACCTGCGCGGCACCGTCGCGATGGCGCGCACCAATAACCCGGACTCGGCCAGCTCGCAGTTCTTCTTCAACGTCGTGGACAACCCCCGGCTGGATTTTGTCAGCGAACAGAACGGCTACACCTGGGGCTACGCCGTGTTCGGGCAGGTCGTGGAAGGGATGGACGTGCTCGACAAGATCCGCGCCGTGGAAACCGGCCCGCAGGGACCCTTCGCCAAGGACGTGCCCAAGCAGCCGGTGGTGATCCAGAAGGTCGAGGTGATCGAGGCGGCCGCTGCCGCCGAATAGTTTCCGCCAGGGCCCGGGAAAGCAGTCCCCGGCCCTCCTGCGCCTGGTGCGGGCGGGGAGCCGCGGTTGCACGAGCGGGGTCGATCGCCGAAGCTGCGAGCCTCTTACCGGTCGACGCGCTGCATGGCCACGCTGCTGATCTCCGACCTGCACCTGGACGAGTCCCGGCCGCAGATCACCGAACTGTTCGGACACTTCCTCGCCGGCGAGGCGCGCCGGGCCGCGGACCTGTTCGTGCTCGGGGACCTGTTCGAGAGCTGGGTCGGCGACGACGAGGACAGCGCGCTGGCGGCGACCGTTTGCAAGGCTTTCCGGTCGCTGGTCGAGGACGGCGTCCCGGTGCGCCTGATCCGCGGCAACCGTGATTTCCTGATCGGCGCGGCCTTTGCGGCCCGCAGCGGGGTGCAGGTGATCGCCGACCCCTCGGTTCTGCTGCTCGGCGGCGTGCCCACGCTGCTGTTGCACGGCGACCAGCTGTGCACGGACGATCTCGAGTACCAGAAGGTGCGCGCGCAGGTGCGCGATCCGGACTGGCAGGCCCGTTTCCTGGAACAGCCGCTTGCCGAACGGCGGGCGTTCGCCGGCCAGGCCCGCGACGCGAGCCGTGCCCACCAGGCAGGTCTGGCCCCGGAGATCGGCGATGTCGCCGATGCCACCGTGCGCGCGTGGTTCGCCCTGTACGGCGTCCCGCGCATGATCCATGGCCACACCCACCGGCCCGCGATCCATCGCCTCCAGGTCGAAGGCTCCGAGCGCGAGCGCGTCGTGCTGGGGGATTGGTACGAGCAGGGCAGCGTGTTGTGCGTGGAGGCGGACGGCAGCATCGAGCTGCGCACGCTGGCGGCGTGACCGCGGCGGTGGCGGGGGCAGTGGCGGAGCGGAGCGGCACGGTGCGGCGCGGTGATCGCGGCCAACGGCCGCTCCTACGGGGAGGCCGGACGGCGCGGCGGGGCGATCGCGGCCATGGGCCGCTCCCACATTGTTTCGGTCAAACCCGATTGTAGGAGCGGGCGTTGCCCGCGATCGACCGGGCTCGTCGCATCACAGCTTCCCGATCGCGGCCAACGGCCGCTCCTACGCGGAGGCCGGACGGCGCGGCGGGGTCCGGAAAGAAGAAGGGCGCCCGGAGGCGCCCTTCTGTTACCGCATGTAGCCGATCAGGATCAGTGGCGACGCAGGCTCAGCGCCACGCCACCCAGGCCCAGCAGCAGGCCGATCAGCATCAGCTTCGACCACAGGCTGCTGACCGGGATCACGCTGGCCTCCCGCTCCGGCGGCAGACCAACCAGCACGCCCGCGACCAGGTTGTAGCTGACCGCGCTCTCGTCGATGCCGTCGGTGCCACCGGTGTCGTTGGTGGTACACGCCAGCACATCCGTGTTGTCCGGATCGTCCGCGGTCGCTGGAGTCAGGCACTGGATCTGCACCTGCGCCGTGTTGCCGACCGTCACCGTGCCCGAACCACCCGAGATGATGGTGAAGTTCGCCGTCGGCGGCTCGGTGCAGGAGTAGGTCAGATCCGAACCCGTGCCCGTGATGCCGGTGTTGGTGATCGTCAGCGTGCCGGTCGTCGTACTGGCCGGTGCGCCGCTGCAATCGATCGTGCCACCGGGCGACGGGACCGAGCTGTACTCGGGCGTCGGAACCGGGGTGCCGACCGGGCAACTCACCGGCCAGGAGCGCAGCGAGTCGGTGCTGTCGGAGTCGTTCTCGGTGCAGGTCAGCGTCGAGGACTGCGCCGTCAGCGCGCGCGTGCACGTCATGTCGATCGTGTCGCTGGCGCCGGCGGCGATGCTCAGGTCGCCGGAAGTCAGCGCGAACGCGCCCGCGTTACCGCC
>DASRZM010000045.1:0-17621 GCA_035686365.1 Lysobacteraceae bacterium
CTGAACCCGGCCGCCTTCACCCACACCAGCGTGGCCCTGCGCGATGCGCTGGCCGCCACCCGCCTGCCCTTCATCGAGGTGCACCTGTCCAACCCGCACGCGCGCGAGCCGTTCCGCCGCCAGTCCTATTTCTCGGACCTGGCCGTGGGCGTGATCGCCGGCTTCGGCGCCGACAGCTACCGCTATGGACTTCAGGCCGCGATCGCGCGGCTGGCCAGGACCGAGCCTGCGCCCGAGATCCAGACGGGCATCTGACACCGACGCATCGCCCAGGAGAGCCGCGATGGATCTTCGCAAGATCAAGAAACTGATCGATCTGCTCGACGAGTCCAACCTCGCCGAGATCGAGATCAAGGAGGGCGAAGAGAGCGTGCGCCTGTCGCGCATGCCCAAGGGCGGCCCGGCGCCGGCGCCCGCCCCGGTCGCGCACTACGAACCGTCGCGGCACGCGCATGCCCCCGCGCCGCCGGCGGCGGCGCCCAAGGCCTCCGCGGAGGAAGTCCTGCCCGAAGGGCACCTGGTGCGCTCGCCGATGGTCGGCACCTTCTACGCTGCATCCGGTCCCGACGCCGAGCCCTTCGTCAAACCCGGCCAGAGCGTCAAGGAAGGCGACACCCTGGGCATCATCGAAGCGATGAAGATGTTCAACCCGATCGAGGCCGAGGTCTCCGGCACGGTGACCGCGGTGCTGGTGGAGAACGGCACGCCGGTGGAGTTCGACGAGCCGCTGTTCGTGATCTCCTGACGAAGCGAGGGCTCAGGGCGCAGAGGTCAGGGCTCGGAACAGCCTTGACCCCGGATCCCGGGCCTGAGCCCTGACCTCTGACCTCTGAGCCCTTACTCCATGCTGGACAAAGTCGTCATCGCCAATCGCGGCGAAATCGCCCTGAGGGTCCTGCGCGCCTGCCACGCGCTGGGCATCAAGACCGTGGCGGTGCACTCGACCGTCGACCGCAACCTCAAGCACGTGGCCATGGCCGACGAGTCGGTCTGCATCGGCCCGGCGCCGGCGTCGGAGAGTTACCTGAACATCCCGGCCATCATCGCCGCGGCCGAGGTCACCGACGCCCAGGCGATCCACCCCGGCTACGGCTTCCTGTCGGAGAACGCCGACTTTGCCGAGCGCGTGGAGAACTCCGGCTTCGTCTTCATCGGCCCGCGTGCCGACACCATCCGGATGATGGGCGACAAGGTCGAGGCGATCCGCGCCATGAGCCAGGCCGGGGTCCCCTGCGTGCCGGGCTCGGGCGGCCCGCTGGGCGCCGATGCGGCCACCAACGCCGGGCTGGCGCGCGAGATCGGCTACCCGGTGATCATCAAGGCCTCCGGCGGCGGCGGCGGCCGCGGCATGCGCGTGGTCCACACCGAGGCGCACCTGCACAACGCCATCGCCACCACCCGGGCCGAGGCCAAGGCGGCCTTCGGCAACGAGCAGGTGTACATGGAGAAGTTCCTGGAGAATCCGCGCCACGTGGAGATCCAGGTGCTGGCCGACGGCCAGGGCAATGCCGTCCACCTGGGCGAGCGCGACTGCTCGATGCAGCGCCGCCACCAGAAGGTGGTGGAGGAGGCTCCGGCGCCGGGCATCACGCCCGAGCAGCGCGCCGCGATCGGCCAGGTGTGCGTGGAGGCCTGTGTGCGCATCGGCTACCGCGGCGCCGGCACCTTCGAGTTCCTGTACGAGGACGGGCACTTCTACTTCATCGAAATGAACACCCGGATCCAGGTCGAGCATCCGGTCACCGAGATGGTCACCGGCATCGACCTGGTGGCCGAGCAGCTCAGGATCGCGGCCGGCCAGCCGCTGTCGCTGCGCCAGCAGGACGTGGTGCTGAGCGGACACGCCATCGAATGCCGCATCAACGCGGAGGACCCGGACACCTTCCTGCCCAGCCCGGGCCTCGTGCAGCACTTCCACGTGCCCGGCGGACCCGGCGTGCGCGTGGACAGCCACGTCTACGAAGGCTACCGGGTGCCGCCCAACTACGACTCGATGATCGGCAAGCTGATCGTGCACGCGCACGACCGCGCCAGCGCGATCGCGCGCATGCGCGTGGCGCTCTCGGAGATGGTCATCGACGGCATCCGCACCAACATCCCGCGGCAGCAGCGGATCATGGGCGACCGCGGCTTCCAGGCCGGCGGCGCCAACATCCATTACCTGGAACAGCGGCTGGCCGAGCAGCGGGAGAAGGGGATCGGGTTGGGGTGAGGGTCGGGACTCGGGACTCGGGTCCCGAGCCGTGAGTCGTGATCTCTGAGCCCTGAGTCCTGACCTCCGAACCCATGCCCTGGCTCGAATTCTCCATCCGCTGCCAAGCCGCGCAGCAGCCCGAAGTCGAAGCCGCGCTCGAGGAACTGGGCGCGCTGAGCGTCACCCTGCTCGATGCCGCCGACGATCCGATCCTCGAGCCGGGCGTCGGCGAAACACCGCTGTGGCCGAACCTGATCGTGCAGGGCCTGTTCGACGGCGCCCTGGACCGGCTCGGGCTCGAGCGCGTGTTGACCGGCAAGCTCGAACGGCTGCCGCCCGATGCATTCTCCTGGCGCCACGTCGAAAACCAGGACTGGGAGCGCGCCTGGATGGACCGCTTCGAGCCGATGCGCTTCGGCCAGCGGCTGTGGATCTACCCCAGCCACATCGAGCCACCGGCCGACGCCGGCGTGGTGGTGCGGCTGGACCCGGGCCTGGCCTTCGGCACCGGCACCCACCCGACCACCGCACTGTGCCTGCAGTGGCTCGATCAACTGGATCTGTCGGGGCGCACGGTGCTCGACTTCGGCTGCGGTTCCGGCGTGCTGGCGATCGCCGCAGCCAGGCTCGGCGCGGTCCGGGTCGTGGCGGTGGACAACGACCCGCAGGCACTGACGGCCACGCGCGAGAACGCCCGCGTCAACGGCGTGGCGGCACGCATCGGCGTATACCCGTCCGGGCAGGTTCCGGCCGGACCGTTCGACTTCGTCGTGGCCAACATCCTGGCCAACGCGCTGCATGCATTGGCCGGGCGGCTTGCGCAGGCCACCGCGCCGGGCGGAGCCATCGCGCTCTCGGGTATCCTCGCCGGCCAGCAACCGGGGCTGCTGGAGCGCTACGCCACCTGGTTCGAGGATTTCGACGTCGCCGCCGCACAGGACTGGGTGCGCATCGTGGCCCGGCGCCGCGGCTGATCCGGGCGCTTACAATCCCGTCATGTACACGCAATGCCCGCACTGCCTGACGGTGTACGAGCCCAGCGCCGAGCAGCTCGCGAGCGGTCGCGGGCAACTGCGATGCGGCGTGTGCGAGCGCGTGTTCGACGCGCTCGAGTACCTGGGCGACGAACCGGTCCGGCTGCGCGCCAAGGCCGTCCCGCACGGCGCTGCGGCACCGCGGATCGTGCCGGCCCAGATCCCCGAACAGGGCGAACTGTTCCAGCCGGTCTCGCCGGGATTCGCGCGCCGAACGCGGGTGCCCGCAGTGCCGGCGTCCGGTCGCTGGTGGCTGGCCGCCTGCGTCCTGGGCCTGCTGCTGGGCGCCCAGATCGTGCTGGCGCAGCGCGACGAACTGGCCAGGGATCCGGGCTGGCGCGCCTTCCTGCTGCGCGCTTGCGCGACGCTGGGCTGCTCGCTGCAGCCGTGGCGGACCCCCGAACGCATCCAGGTCACCGCGCGCGACGTGCGGCCGCATCCGTCGGTGCCCGATGCGCTGCTGATCAGCGTGAGCTTCCGCAATACCGCGCCGTTCGCCCAGGCCTGGCCGATACTGGAGCTGACGCTGCGCGACCTGGACGGCAATCCGGTGGCGATGCGCCGCTTCCGCGTCCAGGAGTATCTGGGCGCCCCGCCGCGCAGCGAATCGCTGGCGGCGGGGCAGTCGGTCGACGCCACGCTCGAACTGGCCGATCCGGGCAAGCGGGTGATCGCGTACGCGTTCGATTTCCGCTGACGTCGCCGGCCGGCGGCGACGACCTGAAACCGGTCAGACACTTGCCGGCGCATTCGCACGCGCGGCGGGTTGGGAGTAGACTCGGCTCCCCCCGGTTGAAGCGAACACCGGACGCATCGAACCCCGCGATGCGAATACAACAATGGATGCGCCACGCAGGGGGTGCGGCGCATTGGACACACAGAAAAGTTTCGCAGTGAATGCCCTTTCCGCCTTACGCGTCGATTCGGTCAAGCCCTCGACCAGCACAGCGAGCGAGCCCGCGGTGCGCGAGTGCGTGCAGCGGGCGGTGCACCGCTACCTGGAAGACATGAACGACCACCCGTCCGGCGACCTGTACGAGCTGGTGCTGCGCGAGGTGGAGGCGCCGCTGTTCGCCGAGGTGCTGCGCCACTACGAGGGCAACCAGACCCGCGCGGCCGCCGCACTGGGGATTCACCGCGCCACCTTGCGCAAGAAGCTGCGGCTGTACCGGCTGGCCTGACCGGCCACGCCGCGCGGGTATGGCACGCGTATGATTCGGCGCCCCTCCCGAAGCTCCCGGAGCGCCCCGATGGCGAACGATCGCCGGCCGGTCCGCCGTGCCCTGGTCTCGGTCTCCGACAAGACCGGGCTGGTCCCGATGGCGCGCGCGCTGGCGGAACTGGGCGTGGAACTGGTCTCCACCGGCGGTACTGCGCGCACCCTGCGCGAGGCCTGCCTGCCGGTACGCGAAGTCGGCGACCTGACCGGCTTTCCCGAGATCATGGACGGCCGGGTCAAGACGCTGCACCCGAAGGTACACGGCGGCCTGCTCGGCCGCGCCGGCATCGACGAGGCGGTGATGGCCGAACACGGCATCGCGCCGATCGACCTGCTGGTGCTGAACCTGTATCCGTTCGAAGCCACCATCGCGCGCGAGGGCTGCACGCTGTCCGAGGCGGTGGAGAACATCGACATCGGCGGCCCGGCCATGCTGCGCGCGGCGGCCAAGAACTTCGAGCGCGTGGCGGTCGCCACCGATCCGGTGCAGTACGACGCACTGCTGGCCGAGCTGCAGGACAACGACGGCACGCTGTCGCAGGCCACGCGCTTCGCGCTGTCGGTGGCGGCGTTCAACCGCGTGGCGCAGTACGACGCCGCGATCAGCGGCTACCTGTCCGGCTTCGGCGCAGACGGCGAGCCGATGGGATTCCCCGGGCAGCTCAACAGCTGGTTCGTGAAGGTCGCCGACCTGCGCTACGGGGAGAACCCGCACCAGCAGGCCGCCTTCTACCGCGACCCCGAACCGGCGCCGGGCACGCTGGCCACGCTGATACAACGGCAAGGCAAGGAACTGAGCTTCAACAACCTGGCCGATGCCGATGCCGCCTGGGAATGCGTGCGCCGGTTCGAGGCCCCGGCATGCGTGATCGTCAAGCACGCCAACCCCTGCGGCGTGGCCGTCGCCGGCGACATCGGCGGCGCCTATGCGCGGGCGTTCGAGACCGATCCGACCTCGGCCTTCGGCGGCATCATCGCCTTCAACCGCCCGCTCGATGCGAAGACCGTGCGCACCATCATCGAGCGCCAGTTCGTGGAGGTTCTGGTGGCGCCGGCATACGGCACTGGCGCGCTCGAGGCGCTGTCGCGCAAGCCCAATGTCCGCGCGATCGAGATTCCGGCCGGCGAGGGCCGCCACTGGATGGACCTGCGACGCGTGGGCTCGGGGCTGCTGGTGCAGGACGCCGATACGCGCGAGGTCGCGCGCGACGAGCTCGAGGTCGTCTCCGCGCGCGCACCCACCGAGGCCGAGCTGGCCGACCTGCTGTTCGCCTGGCGCGTGGCCAGGTACGTGAAGTCCAATGCCATCGTCTACGCGAAGGACCAGCGCACCATCGGCGTGGGCGCCGGCCAGATGAGCCGCGTGGTCAGCGCCCGTATCGCCGGCTGGAAGGCCGCCGAAGCCGGCCTGGAAGTGCCTGGCTCGGTGATGGCCAGCGACGCCTTCTTCCCGTTCCGCGACGGCCTCGATGCCGCCGCCGAGGCCGGCATCCGCGCGGTGATCCAGCCCGGCGGCTCCATGCGCGATGCCGAGGTGATCGCCGCCGCCGACGAGCACGGCATGGCGATGGTCTTCACCGGCGTGCGCCACTTCCGGCACTGAGCCGCGCCGCCGGGCCCCTGGACGCGCACCGTGTGGCGGCCCCGGGGGCCGCGCCGGCACACCGGCTCAGATCGCCGGGGAGAAGCGCACGACGAAACGCGCGCCGCCGAGCTCGTCGGAACGTTCCACCGCCAGCTCGCCGTGGTACGCGCGCACGATGTCCTGGACGATGGCCAGGCCGATTCCGTGGCCGCGTACGCGCTCGTCGCCGCGCACCCCGCGCTGCAGCACGTGTTCGACCTTGTCGTCGGGAATGCCCGGGCCGTCGTCCTCGACCATCAGCAGCAGGCCCGAGCGGCGGTTGGGCGCGATTGTCATCGCGCGCGCGCTCAGCAGCACGCGGTGGTTGCACCACTTGAACGCGTTCTCGACCAGGTTGCCGAGCAGCTCCATGAGGTCGCCGGGCTCGCCGTAGAAGCGCGAGATCGGATCGATGTCGAACTCGCACAGCACGTTCTTGTCTACGTAGACCTTCTCGAGGCTTCGCACGATGTTCTCGGCGTGCTCGGCGATCGCCAGTGGCGCGGAGAAGGTCCGGTGGCCCGAGGTGGCCGCGCGCGAGAGCTGGTAGGCGACGATCTGGTCCATGCGGTCGACCTGCGCATGCAGCTCCTCGCGCAAGGTGGCGTCGTCGGCGCCGGTCTCCAGCCGCGAGCGCAGCACCGCCAGCGGCGTCTTGAGGCTGTGCGCCAGGTCGCCCAGGGTGTTGCGGTAGCGGCGCAGGTGGTCGCGTTCGCTTTCGACGAAGGCGTTGATGGCATCGGTCAGCAGCGCAAGCTCGCGCGGGTAGCGCCCGGTCAGGCGTTCGGACGCGCCCTCCTCCACGCGCACCATGTCCCTGACGACGCGCCGCAGCGGCTGCAGGCTCCAGCGCAGCACCAGCACCTGCAGGCCCAGCAGCAGCAGCGCGCCGGCGCCCAGGTACACCCACAGCGCCCGCCGGAACACCGCGACCTGGCGCTCGAGCATGGAGGCGGTCTCGACCACGCTGATGGTGAAGGGGATCTGGTCGCGCTCCCACTCGGTCCCGAAGGCGTAGCGGTAGAAACGCGATTCGCCGGTTTCCAGCGGCCCCTCGAAGCGCTCGCTGTTCAAAGGCAGGGTGACGTCCTCGGGCAGGGTGCGACCCAGCGTCGACATCGAGCGCCATTCGACGGTGTCGCCCACGACCACCGCGTACAGGCCGCTGCCGGGCCGGTTGAATCGCGGGTCCGGGGGCAATTCCGGCGGGATCAGCTCGCCGCTGCGGTACTGGAACTCGATGCCCCCCAGGTAGGCGTAGGCGTAGCTCTTCAGGCGCTCGCGCACGTTGTTGCGCGCGACCTCGACGAAGGCCCGGTCCAGCGCATAGCCGGTGAGCCCGAGGAACGCGATCAGGCCGAGGCTGGCGGCCAGCAACTGGCGCGCCTGCAGCGAGAGCGAGCGTCGCCAGCGCATGGCGGCAGGGTACTATTCGTTGCGCGGGATCGCGAAGCGGTAGCCGCGGCCTCGCACGGTCTCGATCGGCTTGACCTCGCCGTCGGGGTCGAGCTTCTTGCGCAGCCGGCCGATGAAGACCTCCAGGACGTTGGAGTCGCGGTCGAAATCCTGCTGGTAGATGTGCTCGGTCAGGTCGGCCTTCGAGACCAGCTCTCCGGCGTGCATCATCAGGTACTCGAGCACCTTGTACTCGTAGCTGGTCAGGTCGACGTCGCGGCCATCGACCTGCACGGTCTGCGCAGCCAGGTCCAGGCTGATGGGCCCGCACTCCAGCTGCGGCTTGCTCCAGCCGGCGGCGCGGCGCATCAGGGCATTGAGCCGGGCCAGCAGTTCCTCGACGTGGAAGGGCTTGACCAGGTAATCGTCGGCGCCGACCTTCAGGCCCTCGACCTTGTCCTGCCAGCTCGAGCGCGCGGTCAGGATCAGGATCGGGAACTTCATGCCCTCGGACCGCAGCGCCTTGACCAGGTCCATGCCCGACATCCTGGGCAGGCCCAGGTCGATGATGGCGACGTCGAAGGGCACCTCGCGCCCCATGTACAGGCCTTCCTCGCCGTCACTGGCGGCATCGACCGCGAAGCCCTCGCGCTTCAGGCGTGCGGCCAGGGTCTCCCGCAGCGGGGCCTCGTCTTCGACCAGCAGGATGCGCATCCCCGGACTCCTTGTGCGAAACCGATCCTGCAGAAAGCTAGGTCAGGCCACGTCGTGATGCCGTCATCGCCGCGGCGGCGCAGCGTTTCAGTCGCGTTCGCCGCGCGGGCGACCCCGCGGCTCGGGACGCTGCTGGCCGCGATCGCCGCGCGCGCGATCCTCGTGCAGCACCCGTACCCGCCCCTCCGGCGTGAGCACCTTCACCCGCGTGGTCTCGCGGTCGCCGCGGGTGCGCTTGGCCGACAGCACCTCGCCGCCGGTCTCGCGCTCGACCCGGCGCACCGTCTCGGGCAGCCGTGCCGGATCGGAGTTGTCGCGCGCGGACACGCTGGTCGCGGAAGCGGCCAGGGCGCACAAGAGCAGCAGGGGACGGACGATATTGGGCATGAAGGCGTCGAATGGTACCGATGAAGCGGTCGTGAAGGGAAGCGAGGCGCCAGTCTCGGCCTGTGCCGGTGAATCGGCACTTAAGCGCGCCAGTGGGCGTGATCGGCGAGCCAGCCGCGGTTAAGGCGCGCGAGTGCCGTCGTGTACGCGCGGTGGCGGCTTCGCTCCGTAGGCCGTGCCGCGGTCCGGGATCGCTTGCCGGGGGACGCCGTGAATCCATCCATGGAGGCTCAGACGCGCCATCCATGGCGCGTATGCCCCCGGCAAGCGATCCCGGACCGTGGCACTTTCCTCGAGGCGGGTTGCGGTCTTGTCGCTTCGTCGATCGCGGCCATGGGCCGCTCCCACGCCGCTCCGATGTGCCTCGCCGCGACGGCGACACGCTGTAGGAGCGGGCGTTGCCCGCGAATAGCGGAGCGCAGCCCGATCGCGGGCAACGCCCGCTCCTACGGATTTCCGGCGGAGCGATGTGGGAGCGGCCCATGGCCGCGATCTGGCGGACCGGTCACCCGGCAGGATCCGGTGCGGCCGCAAGCGCCCGCCAGCGTGCTGCCCTAGAACAGCTCGGCGACGCAGCAGCGCAACGAGCCGCCGGATTTTTCCAGCTCGTCCAGGGCCACGCTGCGGATGGCGAATCCCGTGCGCTCCAAGGCTGCACGGGTCGAGGGCGCCAGCGCGTCGGCAGCGGTTTGGCTGATCCACACGCTGCGGTCGGTCAGGGCGATGCAGTTGCCGGCGAAGTGTGCCTTCTCTGCCGCCGAGATCTCGATCACGTGCGGGGCGTACAGCGCGCACAGCGCATCGGCGACGGCGGGCTCGGCCACCCCGTCGCGGCAGATCACCAGCGCGCGGCCGGCCAGCACGCTCATCACCACGTTGCTGTGGTACTCGCCCGGGGCCAGCGCGAACTGCAGCGTCGCGGACAGGCCGAAGGCCGCGTGCATGGCCGCCGCACCGGTCGCGTCGCAGCGGTCGGACAGGCCGGCCAGGCCGAGTCCGCGGGCGCGGTCCAGGACCAGCGCGCCGGTGAGCTCGGCGATGCCGGACTGCTCGCGCAGGTCAATCACTGCGTATCCCAGTACGCGTTCGAAGAAGTCCCGGATGTCGGTGCGCGCCGCCTCGCGGCGGCGCACCGGGTGGCACATGTGGCCGATGATCAGGCGCCCCGGGACGGTGGCGAAGACGTTGTTGGGAAACACCGCATCAGGGGTGTCCGCGCCGCCGGGGAAGCACAGCACCGGCAACTCGTCGGCCAGCGCGCGCTGCAGTACCCGGTGCTGGGCCAACGCACGCTCGGGGTCGGCGCCGGCCTGCATCCGCATGTAGAGGTTGTCGCGCGCGGTCTGCTCGCTGAGGGCGAAGCCGTCGGGGGCGACCAGGAAGGCCGCGCGCGGCAGCGCAGGCCGGTCGGCCGGGCACTGCCGTGCGGCCGCGACGAAGGCCTGCGGATCGCTATGCAGCACGCTCAGGCCGCCGCCGCGCTCGGCGCCGCGGTCGCGGCCAGCGCGTCCTCGACCAGGTCCCAGCCGGCGTCGGCGTGCTGCGCGCCCTCGGTCAGCAGGCGCCGGAACGTGCGCCCGCCGGGCTCGCCGTGGAACAGGCCCAGCAGGTGGCGGCCGATGTGCCGGAGCGCGACGCCCTGCGCGCGCTGTGCTTCGACGTAGGGCCGGAAACGCCGCAGCAGGTCTGCCCGCGGCTCAGAGACGCCACCGTGGATCGCGCGTTCGAGCCTGTGCAGCAGGTAGGGATCGTGGTAGGCGGCACGGCCCAGCATCACGCCGTCGAGCCCGCGCGCGTGCTCCAGCGTGTTCTCGATATCGGTCAGACCCCCGTTGAGCACGACGAACAGGCCGGGGCGCTCGCGCTTGAGCCGGCGCACATACTCGTAGCGCAGCGGCGGCACTTCGCGGTTCTGCTTCGGACTCAGGCCCGACAGCCAGGCCTTGCGCGCGTGCACGACGAAGGTGTCGCAGCCAGTGGCGGCGACGATCTCGACGAATCCGGCCAGGTCCTCGTAGCCCTCCTGCCCGTCCACGCCGAGCCGGCACTTGACCGTGACCGGCACGGCGACGGCCGCGCGCATCGCCGCCACGCACTCGGCGACCAGTGCCGGCTCGCGCATCAGGCAGGCCCCGAAGCGGCCGGCCTGCACACGGTCGGACGGGCAGCCGACGTTGAGGTTGATCTCGTCGTAGCCGGCCGCCGCACCGATGCGTGCGGCCTGCGCCAGCAGCAGCGGATCGCTGCCGCCCAGCTGCAGTGCGACCGGATGTTCGGACGGATCGAACGCCAGCAGCCGTTCGCGATCGCCGTGGACCAGGGCGTTGCCGTGCAGCATCTCGGTGTAGAGCCGCGCACGCGGTGCCAGCACGCGATGGAAGGCCCGGCAGTGGCGGTCGGTCCACTCCATCATCGGGGCAACGGACAGCTGCAGCATCGGCACGGCGGTCGGGCGCATTGCGCGCCAGTCTAGCAGCGGCGCGGCGCCGGCCCGCCCCGGGTCGATCGACCCCGGTCGTGCACGCGCCGCGCGCCCGGCTCAGGACGGTGACGTGGCGCGCCGTGCCAGCACCTGGGACAGGCGCTGCACCGCCGCGGCGTCGCCGGGCAGGCAGTAGTCCTGCACCACGTCGATCGAGGCCAGGTCGAGCAGTTTCTCGCGCCGCATCTGGCCGCTGACCACGCCGCTGTTCACCGCGCGCTCCAGGTCGACCTCGCGCAGCTGGGCGACCTCGATGACCAGGGCCACCGCCGAATACAACCGCTGCGGCTGCTCCAGCAGCGTGTCGCGCAGAACGATGTGGACTTGCATCACCGCAACCTCGCGCCGCGCCCACGGCCCGGGACCACCCTCCCTGATTTCCCTGCAGCGGATCTGACCCGATCGGCGGCCGCCATGTTGTGAAGGCGGGCGCAGTTCCACCGCCGATCGGCACCGCTGTGACGCCACGCACGAATTCACGCCGTGCCGACGCTCACTCGTGAGAGAGCCCGGCCAGGTCGGCGCCGTGCCGCTCCCAGTGGTGGCCGTCGAAGGGCGTGACCGCCACGGCCTCGATGGTGTCCGGATCCAGGCAGCGCACGTTGATGTCGTAGCCGTCGGGATTGGAGCGCGGCACGTAGAAGCTCTTGATGCCGCACACGCGGCAGAACAGGTGGCGTGCAGTCTCGGTTCCGAAGCGATAGTCGGCGAGCACGTCGGCGCCCTGCAGCAACCGGAAGCGCGCGGCCGGCACGATCAGGTGCAGGAAGCCGCTGCGGCTGCACATCGAACAGTTGCAGTCCAGCGCGGCGATCCGTGCCGGGGCATCGACCTGGAAGCGCACGCGACCGCAGTGGCAACCACCGCTATGCGTGCGCAGCGCCGGGTCGGCGTTCATGGATGCACCGCGCGGTGCCGGGGCCTGTTACCTGCCCTTGCCTCGACCCTTGCCCTTGCCCTTGCCCTTGCCATGCGGACGTCCCTTGCCCGGCGGGCCCATGGAGGGCCCGCGACCGGGTCCATCGTGCACGACCGCGGCGGCGCCCTGCCAATGCGGCGCGCGCTGCCTGACCGTGCCCTTGAGCGCATGGAACGCGGACGAGCCGGGCCGGATGCCCAGTTCCTTGGAGATCACACCCCAGCCGCGGCCGCGGTTGGCCCGGTACACCTCGTGCACATCGACCAGCGGCCGGCCCAGGGCATTGGCGTAACCGGCGAGCAGGTACACGTCCGCGGGCGGATAGCCATGGTCTACGATGTACTCGCGGATCACCGGCCGCGGCGCGCCGAAGCTGACCACGACCTCGTCGATGAAGCCGTCCAGGTCGCCGCGGGCATAGAGGCCGACCTCGCCCAGGCGGTCGTCCAGCCACGGATCGCCGGAGTACCGCTGGGCGTGCGCGGCGGCCGCCACCGACAGGGCGACTGCGAACAGCAGGAACTTCCGTGTCATGACCGTTGCTCCGGGTGGGGGTTTCACCCGGATGCTAGTGGGCGACGGTCGAGGCGCGATGAAATGCGTGTCCGCGGCGTGAACCGCGGCTGTCGGGACCCCGGTGCGCGCCTTGCGCCGGTCGGCCTCAGGCGCCGTCGGGTGCCGGCAGCGCCGGCGGGGCGCTCTTGCGGCCGGCACGCCCGATCGCCCAGCCGATCGCCACCAGCAACGCGATCGGCAGCAGCAGTGGCAGCAGCGCCGCGGCCAGGCCCAGGACCGTGGCCACCAGCGCCACCACGATCGCGATCGCAGCGACGATCAGCGCGGCCGGAACCGCCACCACCACCGCCACCACGGCGATCGCGATGCCCACGATCGCAGCCACCACGCCGACCAGCGCCGCGGCGATGCCGGCCCAGGCCTCGAACGCCCAGCCGCTGCCGATCGCCACCGCGAGGGCCACGATCACGAGGATCCACAGTGCCGTCTTCATGGTGCGCGTTACCTCCTGGAAACTTCGATGCCAGGCAGGGGCGAAGGGTTCGACCCCGCACGCAGCCTGCCTGCGTTGACTGCAGACGGGGTGCGGCAGCCGATGTGACCGGGCCGGCGCCCCCGGTCGCCACGCTGTGGCCGCCCGTCGGTGCCGCAGTCTCCCGAGCGCCGGCTCGCCGCGCCCTCGCCGACTCCGCCGGTCCCGGTCAGCGAAGTCCCCGGACTGGCGACTTGAAAAACGATCAGGACGATCGTTTTTCAACCGGCGGACAGGGCCCGTCCGCGCACGTCATCGCGCAACGATGCGACCGGCTCCCGGATCGACGCGGGCCGGCGGCCCGGCTACTCTGGAGGCCGAACCGGCAGCAAGGATCTGGTCATGAGCGGAACCCTGATGGTGGGCGTGGACGGCAGCGCCGGTGGCGAGCGTGCGCTCGATTTCGCGCTGGCGCAGGCGAAGGCCGGCGGCCGCTCGCTGCTGGTCGCGGCGGTGATCCCGCATTCGCCGCACAGCTTCCTGACCATGAACGAGCTCACCCACAACGAGCAGCTGCGCCGCGAGCACCGGGAGAAGGCCGAGCAGGCGGTGCTGGCCCCGGCCGTGGACAAGGCGAAAGCGGCCGGCGTGGACGCCCGGCCGCTGATCGCCTTCGGTAATCCCGGTGAGGTGCTCGCCGACCTGGCGCGCGAGAACGGCGTCGATGCGCTGGTGGTCGGTCGCCGCGGCCTGTCGCCGGTCAAGGCGCTGATGTTCGGTTCGGTGGCGGGCAACCTGGTGCAGCTGTCCACGGTCCCGGTGATCGTGGTGCCCTGAAGCGCTCCTCCAGGGACGGTCCGGACCCGGCTCCGTCGTATCGGATCCGACTCGGGCGCTCGCGCGCGACCGGATCCGCGGGCGCGCCATCCCTGCGCGCGAACTTCTGAACGAGGCCAGAGGTTCCTCAGCGCGCCGGCTGGATGATGAACTTGCCGAAGGCCACGCCCAGGTCCCAGCCGCGGCCGGTGCCCGAGAGCGCCAGCGACACCTCGCCCTTGGTCATGACCTTGGCCTTGGCCGACTTGACCGCACCGGCATGGGCCTCGGCCGAGACATAGGTGCCGTACAGCTCGGCGATGTCGTGCACGCCGGAGAACTCGCCCACCCCGTTGTCGATGGTCGACTTGCCGAAGGTGATGCCGCCGCCTTTGGCGGTGATGCGCACGTTCGCGCTCTGGCCGTTGCTGCAGCGGATGGTGCCGCTGCCGCTGGCGGTCTTGTAGAACGCCGACCAGCCGCTGGTCGAGAACCGCATCTCGCAATCGGCCTCGGCACGCGCCTGTCCTGACCAGGCCAGCACAACGACCAGCGTCATGGCCGCGGTTGCGATCGATGTCTTCATGGCACCTCCTTGCAGCATCTGCGGACCACCGATGCTAGCGCAGCCGGCATGAATGAACGGCAGGCAACCTTTGCAAATCCTGCACGGAAGTTGCACGCGGACGCGACGGCGCCAGGCGCAGCCTGTTCCCCATGTACCGGGTGCGCCCGGAAGTATCAGGGAAGAGGATCCCATGAAACAGACCAGTACAGCCGGCAGCTACCGGGGCAGGATCCAGGCGCTGGTTCCCAGCGACCGCGGATTCTGGCTCTCGCTCGCAGCCGCCTCGGCGTTGGCGATCGCAGCCGCCGGCGTGTTCGCGGCGACCCTGGTCGACGGTGTGGAGGCCTCGATCCTCCCGGCCAGCGAGATCCGCATGCATCTGGGCCGGTAACGGTCCGCTCCGGAGAGCTGCCACCTGACCGCTGCCACCTGAAGCGTCTCGACTGGTGAGACCGGCCCGGCGCAGCGTGCGCGCATGCGCCATTACGAATCCGCCGAACGCTGGAACCACGCCTGGCCGGTGGGTACCTGCGTGCGCGTGCACTTGAGCGACGGCCACAGCTTCCAGGCACGCACCGCCTCGGAGGCACGCCAGTGGGGCGCGCTGGCGCTGCTGCGTCTGGAGGGCAGCGCAATGGTCTGGACGATCTCGGCACTGCAGCCGTTGCCGCCGGATGCGGCCGCCGCCGAATCCTGCGATCCTGCAGCCCCGCCGCCGGACCGATCCGCATGTCCCCGTTCCACTACGCCTTCAAGGTGAGCGACCTGGAAGCCACGCGGAGCTTCTATGTCCAGGTGCTCGGCTGCCGCGAGGGGCGCAGCGCGCCGACCTGGATCGACTTCGATTTCTTCGGGCACCAGCTCTCCGCACACCTGTCCGGGCAGGTGCCGCAGCCGGATTTCTGCGGTCAGAGCGATGGCGTTCGCGTCCCGATACCGCATTTCGGCGCCGTGCTCCGGGCGGAGGCCTTCCATCGCATTCGCGCCGCGCTGGAGGCGCACGCGGTGGCATTCGTGATCGCGCCGTACCTGCGGTATCCGGGCGGCATCGGGGAGCAGTGGACAATGTTTTTCCTGGACCCTTCCGGCAACGCCATCGAGCTCAAGGCCCCGACCGCAAGCGACGGGCTGTTTGCGCCCGATCACAAAGGCTGACCGGACCCGCAAGTTTCGGCGTCACCTGTTTCGATCCGGCGCTCGATGATGCCATCGCGCCACGGCTGCTGCGCGCCGACCGCCTGATGCACCAGGCCAAGGCCGGCGGGCGCAATCGCACGGTCGGCGCGCTGCGCTGATCCTGCCGGCTCAGCCGGCGCCGTCGTCGTCGTCTTCTTCGGCTTGGCGCTGCTCGACCGGCACGTCCTGCTCGTGCTCGCGTTGCTGCTCGAGTTCGCGCGCGTTGCGGATCGGCTCGCGGTCCTCGTAGTCGTCCTCCAGGGTGTTCCCGGCCGTGGCCTTGTTGATCTGGGCCGGCCGGTACAGGCTGTCGTCCTCGCGCGTGCCGGCGCAGCCGGCGACGAGCACGAGGATTGCCAGCAGGGCCCAGTGCGATGCGTTCATGCCGGCGGCTCCGTGTCGGACCGGCACATCGTGCCACGGACGCGCGTACAGCGGCAGTGAGGCCGGCCGATGCTCAGCTTCGCTCACGCCGCTCCAGGTCGATCAGCGTGCGCTTGCGGGCCAGGCCCCAGCGATAGCCGCCGAGCCCTCCGTCCCCGCGCACCACGCGATGGCACGGGATCAGCACGGCGATGCGGTTGGCCGCGCAGGCCCCGGCCACGGCGCGCGCGGCGCGCGGCGCACCGATCGCTTCGGCGACCTCGGCATAGGCGCGTACCTGGCCGCTGGGGATCGACTGCAGGAACGACCACACCCGCATCTGGAACGCGGTGCCGCGGATGTCCAGCGGCAGTTCCGGCCGCGGCGCCGTCCCGGCCAGGTGCGCGGCCAGCGCCGCCACCCAGTCCGCGAACGGAGCGTCGGCCTCGGCCGGCGAACGCTCGATTGTGGCCTGCGGGTATTCGGCGCGCAGCTGCGCCAGCAGCTGGTCCTGGTCGTCTCCGAACTGCAGGTAGCACAGCCCGCGATCGGTCGCTCCGAGCATTGCCGGCCCCAGCGGCGTGGGCGCCACGGCGAAGCTGATCGTCACCCCCTTGCCGCGGGCACGGTACTGCTGCGGGGTCATGCCCAGGCGGGTATCGACACGTTCGTACAGGCGGCTGGCGGAGCCGAAGCCGGCCTCGTGGATCGCCGTGGTGACCCGGGCACCCTCGCGCAGCGCGCCCTTGAAACGGCCCAGCCGGACCGATTCCAGGTACTGCCGCGGGCTGACGCCGATGGCGGCCTTGAAGACCCGCTGCAGGCGCGAGGGCGAGAGCCCGGCCACGCGCGCCAGTTCCTCCAGGCGCAGGTTCTGTTCGGCATGGGCTTCGATGTGGCGGCACAGCGCCTGCATGCGCGCGACCGGATCGTTCGCGTCCGTATTGTCGGGCCGGCAGCGGCGGCAGGCGCGGAACCCGGCGGCCCGCGCGGCCGCGGCATCGGCGAAGAATCGCACGTGTTCGCGGCGCGGCCGCCGCGACGGACACGAAGGCCGGCAGTACACGCCGGTGGTGATCACGCCATACCGGAAAGCCGCGTCGGCGCGGGCATCGCGCCCGCACACGGCCTGCCACATCGCCTGCTCGTCCATTGTCGCCATCCTGACGCCATGATGCACGTACGCTGCCCTCGCGCGCACCGGTGCGCACTCCGATCCTTGCCGCACCTTCGTGATCGCCCGGTCGCCGTCCCAGGCGGGTGTCGGCGGGGATTGCCCGGACCGGTCCGCGTCCTCGGGTCCGGGCCATGACGTCTTCGTGATGTGCCGGGCGCTAGCGTCGGGACATGCCTTCCGGAAATGCCCGCGATACGCAGCCCGACGGTTTCCCGCGCGAGCCCGTGGACCGCCAGCGCGTCGCCCTCACCGGCGAGTGGGAGCTGCTGTGGTGGTGCCGGAGCTTCGGCGTCGACGAGCATGCGCTGCGCGCGGCCGTGGACGCGGCTGGAAACGACGTCGAGGCGGTGCGCCGGCACCTGCAGACCGACTCGAAGCCCTGAGTGCGTGCGCCTGCCGGCGGGAACTCACCGGCATTCGCGCCAGATCCGGTCGTCGAGCTCACGCCGGTCATCGAAGCTCAGATGCAGCCAGCGGGTTTCACGCAGGCGTCGGGCTTGCGCGCGCGCGGCCGCGCAGCGGCGCCTGCGCTGCGCCCGTTCGGACACCGGCCTGGCGCGCGGCG
>DASRZM010000046.1:0-17613 GCA_035686365.1 Lysobacteraceae bacterium
GCATCGTCGCCGACGCACCGGGCCGGCCCGCGCCCGGGCTGCTGGCGCCGACCGAGCGCCGGCGCGCGCCGGCGACCGTGGCGGTCGCGCTGCAGGTGGCGCAGGCCGCCTGCGCCATGGCCGGCCGCGACCCGGCGCAGCTGCCCTCGGTGTTCGCCTCCACCCACGGCGACCTGGCCATCACCGACTACATGTGCGCGACGCTGGCGACCGACGCCACCGCCCTGTCGCCGATCCGCTTCCACAACTCGGTGCACAACGCGGCGGCCGGTTACTGGACCATCGGCACCGGCTGCATGCGCACGACCACGGCGGTCTCGGCCTGGACGCACACCTTCGGCAACGCCCTGCTGGAGGTGGCCGCGCAGCTTGCCTGCGAGCGCGAACCGGTGCTGCTGGTGGCCTACGACATCGCCGCCACCGGGCCGCTGGCGACGATGGCGTGCAGCGACAGCGTGCTCGGCCTGGCCCTGCTGCTGGCGCCCACGCGCTGCGATGCCGCGCGTGCCCGGCTGCGCGTGTCCCGCACTGATTCCGCCGCCAGCGTCGGCGGCGGCGCGCTGTGCCGCGCGCTGGCCGGCAATGCGATGGCGCACGCGCTGCCGCTGGCCGAGGCGCTGGCGGCAGCGACACCGACCACGCGGGTGCTGGCGCTGGATGCATCCGCCGGCCTGCAGATCGAGGTCGAGCCGTGTCCGAGCTGAACCGCATCGCCGTGCTGGTCCCGGCGCTGAACGAGGTGCTGCGCATCCGCGAGGTGGTGACTGGTGCGCTGGCGCACTGTCCCAACGTGATCGTGGTGGACGACGGCTCCAGCGACGGCACGCTGCAACAGATCGCCGAGCTGCCGGTCACGGTGATTGCCCACGACGAGCGCCGCGGCAAGGGCGAGAGCCTGCGCGACGGCTTCCGCGCGGCGCTCGCGCGCGGCTGCGAAGGCGTGCTGACCATGGACGGCGACGGCCAGCACAGCGCCGAGGACATCCCGCGGCTGCTGGCGGCCGCGCGCGCGTTCCCGGGCCACATCGTGATCGGCGCGCGCCTGATCGAACGCGAACGGCAGCCGGCGGTGCGCCGCGCCGCCAACGATTTCGCCGACTGGGGCATCGGCTGGGCCTGCGGCCAGCGCCTGCTCGACACCCAGAGCGGCCAGCGCTACTACCCGCGCGCGGCCATGGCGCTGGTGGAGATCGCCACCGAGGGCTTCGTGTTCGAGAGCGAGATCCTGATCGAGGCCAGCCGTCGCCTGGGCATGCGCGTGGTCGCGGTGCCGATCCGCTCGCGCTACCAGGGCGAGTTCCGGCGCAGCCACTTCCGGCCGGTGCGCGACTTCTGCCGGATCGCCGGCCGGGTGATCTACCGGATCGCGCGCGCCCGGTTCGCGTGGAAGGACTACCGGCGCTCGCGCCGCCAGGCGCCGCTGCTGTTCGATCCGGAGACGCCGCACGCGCAGGGGGCGGCGCCATGAGCCGCGTGCACCGTGAGGTCGCCATCCTCGGCGGCGGGCTGGCCGGCCTGTGCCTGGCGATCCAGCTGCGCCGGCAGGATCCGGAGATCGGCATCCGTGTGCTCGAGCGCCGCGCCCATCCGGTGCCGGAGGCCGCCTTCAAGGTCGGCGAATCCACGGTCGAGATCGGCGCCCATTATTTCGCCGAAGTGCTGGGCCTGCGCGAACACCTGGACCGCGAGCAGATCCGCAAGTTCGGATTCCGCTTCTTCTTCTCGCACGCCCGCGAGGCGATCGGGGACTGCCTGGAGCTGGGGCCCAGCCACGTGCTGCCGACGCCGGCCTGGCAGATCGATCGCGGCCGGTTCGAGAACTTCCTGGGAACCCACGCACGCGCGATGGGCATCGAATTCGTCGATGGCGCCACCGTCACCGGCGTGGCGCTGGGCGACGATGCGCCGCACCGCGTCGACTACCGCCACGGCGCGGACACGCACACGATCCAGGCACGCTGGGTGGTCGATGCCACCGGACGCGCCGGAGTGCTCAAGCGCCAGCTCGGCCTGGCGCAGGCCAACGCCCATGATGCCAATTCGGCCTGGTTCCGCATCGCCGGCCACGTGCGGATCGACGAGTGGTGCGCCGACGCGGCCTGGCAGGCGCGCTGCACGCCGCCCGAGCGCTGGCGCTCCACCAACCACCTGGTCGGTCCCGGTTACTGGGTCTGGCTGATCCCGCTGTCCTCGGGGTCGCACTCGGTGGGCATCGTCGCCGACGCCGCGATGCATCCGCTCGCGGGCATGAACACGCTCGAGCGGGCGATGGACTGGCTGCGGGCGAATCAGCCGCGGCTGGCCACCGCGCTGGAAGGGCGCCTGGACTCAGTCCAGGACTTCCTGTTCTTCCGCGACTTCAGCTACGGCTGCCGGCAGGTGTTCTCGCACGATCGCTGGGCGCTGACCGGCGATGCCGGGCTGTTTTTGGACCCGTTCTATTCACCGGGCAGCGACTTCATCGCGATCGGCAACGGTTACATCGCCGACCTGATCGCCCGGGACCGCGCCGGCGAGCCGTTCTCGCTGCACGCGGACATCTACCAGCAGCTGTACTTCTCCTTCTACGAGAGCACGCTGGTGCTGTACCAGGGCCAGTACCCGCTGTTCGGCCGGCCCGAGGTGCTGCCGGCCAAGATCATCTGGGACTACACCTACTACTGGGGCGTGCTGGCGGCGCTGTACTTCGCCGGCCGCCTGACCGACATCGCGCTGCTGGGGCGCCTGCGCGGCGAGCTCGGCCGCGCCAAGTCGCTCAATTTGGCGATGCAGGAGCTGTTTCGCGCCTGGGGCGAGGCCGCCGGCGATGCCGATGCCCCGGCGATGCTGGACCAGTGCGGCGTGGACTGGTTCGCCGAGCTCAACCGCGCGCTGAACGACCGGCTCGACGACGACGCCCTGGTGCAGCGCATCGGCGACAACGTCGCCCGGCTGGAGGCGCTGGCGGCCGAGACCGCCGGAACGGCACGCGGCCGCTACCCGCAGTTGGACACTGGCGCGATCGACGCGCTCGCAGCCCGGGCACCGGCAGTGGCCTCGCTGTCTGCGCACTGGTACCCGACCGCGGCGGCCTGAGCCGCGCCGCGCGGATCAGGCCATGCCGCCGTTGACGCCGATCACCTGGCCGTTGATGTAGCTGGCCGACTCGCTGCACAGGAAGCACACCAGTGCAGCGACTTCCTCGGGGCGGCCGGCGCGGCCGGCCGGCACCAGCTGACGGATCTGCTCGGGTTCGAACAGGCCCTGGCTCATGCGGCCTTCAATCAGCCCCGGCGCGACCACGTTGACGGTGATCCCGCGCGAGGCCATCTCCCGCGCCAGCGAGCGGCAGGCCCCGTGCAGCCCGGCCTTGGCCGCCGCGTAGTTGGTCTGCCCGCGGTTGCCCAGCTGCGCGGCCACCGAGGACACCGCGAGCACGCGCCCGAAACGCGCGCGCGCCATCGGCAGCAGCAGTGGCGCGGTGACGTTGAAGAACCCGTGCAGGCTCACCGCGATCACGCGGTGCCACTGGCTGGCGCTCATGCCGGCCATCGGCGCATCGTCGTGGATGCCGGCGTTGTTGACCACGATGCCGATCGGCCCGGCCGCCAGCAGCCCTTCGATCGCCGCGTGGGTGGCGGCGGCGGCGGCGACGTCGAACGCCACCGCCTCGGCGCCGTGTCCGGCCGCCTGCAGTTCGTCGACCAAGGCCTGGGCGCGGTCCAGCCCGCGGTTGGCATGCACGATGATGTGATGGCCCGCGGCGGCCAGCGCCCGGCAGATCGCCGTGCCCAGATCGCCGCTGCCGCCGGTCACCAGCGCCCGCGTACTCATGCTCCCTCCTGCGTGGCCTTGCGCAGCATCACCGCCGCCCGCCCCTGGGCGATGATCCTACCCTCGTGCGCGACCGAGAATGCGTACTGCCAGCCGCTCTCGTCGCCCAGCAGCCGGGTGGCGCGCACCTGCAGCGGCCCGGCCAGCGTGTCGATGCGGTCCACCTCCAGGCGCACCTCGCGCAGCGACACCAGCAGGCCGGGGGCGGCGACCGCGCCGGCGGCGGCCGCCAGCAGCCCGCCGTGCACGGCCATCGCCTGGGCGCCGTACTCGCACAGGTGCAGCGCCGCCAGCCGGCCCTCGCGTCGGAGCGGATTTTCGGCGCGCCGGTGCGAGCCGGTGCTGCACACGATGCTGCCCTCGTCCCATTGCTCCACGGCATCGAGCAGGCACATCGCCCCCTGGTGCGGCACCAGCGCCAGGATCCGCTCGCGGCCGATCATGCCGCCAGGCTCCGGCGCGCGATCAGCGCCGCCAGCACGAAGTTCAGCACCACCGCCAGCGCCACGGTGGTTCCGATCGCGTGCAGCACCGGGATCGAGGAGGCAGCGAGCAGGCAGAACACGATCAGCGTGGAGGCGCTGCACACGACCACCGCGTGCAGCGTGCGCAGCGCCGTGCTGCGGTCGTGGCCGGCGTGCTCGAAGAACAGCGCATAGTCGAGCCCGAGGCCGGCACCCAGGATCAGGGCGACCAGGTGGAACAGGTTCAGCGCCGCGCCGCCGCCGTGCAGCAGCGCCACCACCAGCACCGTGGAAAGCGCCACCGGCGCCAGCACCCGCAACGCGCGCGGCGTGCTGCGCAGGGCGATGCGCACGGTCGCGGCCAGCGCCAGTGCGGCCAGCGCCAGCGCCCACAGCACCCGCCCGCGGTAGTCGGCGACCAGCGACTCGGAGGCCGCCTTCAGGTCCAGCGCGTGGACGTCGTCGCCGGCCGCCGCGGCCAGCGCGCGCAGGACCGCCGCGTCGGCCACGCCGGTCAGCGTCACCAGGCCGGCGGGCCGCGGACCGCCGGTGAGCAGCAGCGAATCGATGCGCGCCTGCAGCGGCGTTCCGGCCAGCGTCTGAGGGGTCAGCGGCGCCAGCGTGCGCGCGGCCTCGACCTCCTCCAGGAAGGGGGCGAACACGCCGCTCCGGAACGGCAGCCCGGCGCCGGCCTCCTGCAGAGCTTGTGCCAGCGCTTCGCGTCCGGGCAGCGCGGCCTGGCGCGCCCGCTGGCGTGCGGCGCTGGGCAGGTAGCGCGCCGCCAGGTCGTAGTCGGCGAGTTGGTCGCGGGCGATGTGCGCATCGAGCCTCGGGATCAGCGCCTCCTGGCGTTCGAGCACTGCCTGCACGGTGTCGGCCTCGATCACCAGCAGGTGGCGCACGTCCGGCGCGCCCAGCTCGGCCCGCAACTGCGTGTCGCGCTCGACGAGCTCGGCCGGCACCGGCGTCAGCGCGCCCAGGTTGTTCTCCCAGAACGGCCGCGACGAGGACAGCACGAAGCCGGTCGCGAGGACAGCCAGCAGCGCGAACGGCCAGTACGGCAGCCGCGCGCGGTCCAGCAGCCGGGCCAGTCGCCCGACCCAGGGCTGCGCGGAGACGTCGCGCGGGGCCGGGTCGATCAACGCCGGCAGCAGCGCCCGCGTGGCCAGCGCCGCGACCGCCAGGCCGGTCACGGTGAACACGGCCAGCTGCATCAGGCCGGTAACGCCCGAGCCCAGGAACGCCAGGTAGGCGATGCAGGTGGAGACCACTCCGGTGGCCAGGGTCGGCCAGATCGCCCGCACGCTGTGCCACGGGCTCACCCCGGCGCGCTGATGGCTGAACAGGTGCACCGGGTAGTCCTGCGCCACGCCCACCAGCGTGCAGCCGAAGGCGACGGTGATGCCATGCACTTCGCCGAAGCCGGCCGCCACCGCGGCCAGCCCGGCGAGCACGGCCGAGGCCAGCGGCAGCACGGCCAGCATCGGTGCGGACGGGCGCCGGTAGGCCAGCGCCAGCAGCAGCACCAGCGCCAGCGTGGCGCCGGCGCCCAGCCAGGCCGCTTCGCGCTGGGTGTCGCCGCGCAGGCGCACCGAGAACGCCCCCGGGCCGCTGACGGTGAGCGTGGCCGCCCCTGGATCCTGGGCGGCGAAGGCCGCGCGCAGCGCATCCAGCGCCACCTGCTGGCCCTGCGGATCGAAACCGGCGGCGTGCGTGTGCGCCAGCAGCAGCGCCTGTTCGCCGGCGCGGTCGAACCACACGCCGTAACGCCGCCCGGGTTCGGCGGCCGGCGTCCAGGCCTCGGCCAGGCGCACGGTCTCCAGGGTCGGGTCGCGCGCCACCCAGGGTTCGACCAGCGCGGCCGCCGGCGAGGCCAGGTCGCGCAGTCGCGTGCGCAGCGCCTGGCGCAGGGTCGGGGCATCCAGCCGGCCGCTGTCGAGCGTGGGCGAGAGCAGGTAGCGGTACGGCAGCAGCGTGTCGTCGATCGCGTCGGCGCTGTGCTCGCCGTTGCCGACGAACACGAAGGCTTCGCTGTCGGCCAATGCCGCCACCAGCCCCTGCGACAGTTGCGCCAGCCGTTCCGGCGGGGCGTCGCCCAGGGCCACCAGCAGCAGCCGCGAGGCCGGGCCCTCGCCCAGTTGCTCGAGCAACAGCCGCTGTTCCTCAGTCTGCGCCGAGGGCATGAACAATCGCAGGTCGCCCCCCACGCGCAGGCCGGCGGCGGCGACCGCAGTCAGTCCGGCCAGCACGCCCAGCCACAGCAGGGCCAGGGCCAGCCGCGCGCGTGCGCTCACTGCGCGGTTCCGGTCCGGCAGTGCGCGCGCAGCGCGTCGGCTTCGGCCTCGCGCAGCGCGTCCAGGCCCGACCCCAGCAGCGTGGTCGTGCGGGCGCCGGAGGTTTCGCTCAGCTCCATGCAGCGCAGTGCATCCCCGCTTCCGCGCAGCAGGATCTGCGCAATCCGGCGCGAAAGCCGGGGGTCCCGCGGCGTGAGCGCGATCACCCAGTCCGGTCCGGTCAGCTCGTGCTCGATCCGGTAGTGGTGCGCAAGGCGCTCGCGGTCGGCGCCCAGCAGCGCATCGAAGCTGGCCAGCAGCCCCTCCAGTTCCGGCGCACGGCCCAGCGCGAAGCGGCGCGGGCGTTCGCCCTGGCGCTCCACGGACACGTTTTCCTGCGCGATGGTCGTGGTCTCGCGATGGGGCCAGTCCACGGCCTTGACCAGCACGCCCTCGTCGGGCCGCGCCAGCGTGCCGGCCGTGCGGGTGGGCGTATCGAGCAGCAGCGAGTCGCGCAACTCCAGGAAAGCGACCTGCGCCGGCGCCGGCCGTGCCAGACGCGCGAGCAGCGCATCGAGCTGCGGATCAATGGCGGCCGCGGCCGTCGCCAGCAGCGCCAGCAGCAGGGTCGTGCCGATCCAGGTCGCGTTGCCAGAAGTCATAGAAATTGAACCAGTTGTACGGCGTCCGCCGGGCATGGTGCTCCAGCCGCGCCGCGTAGCGTGCCACGACCGCGGCCAGTTGCTGCTGGCGCGCGCGCCGCTCGATGTGCAGGTCCTGGTCGAACAGCTCGAAGTGCAGATCGTACCGGCGTCCGCCGCGGTAGAACCCGAAGCACAGCACCACCGGCACCTGCAGCACCGAGGCGATCAGGAACGGTGCGCTGGGAAAGGGTGCCCGATCGCCCATGAACGGCGCCATCACGACCGGATCGCCCGGTCGTGAGCGGTCGGCCAGCAGCGCGACCACGGCGCCGGCATCGGTGGCCTGCTTGATCGCCATGACGATGGCGGTCCCATCCTGGCCGGCATCGATGATGCGCCCGGCCATGACCGGATTGAGTTCTGCCAGCATCTCGGTCAGCGCGGCGTTGTGGCGCACATCCAGCACGATCCGCACGTCCAGGTCCTCGCGCGTGGCCGAGAGCGCGCGCAGCGACTCGAAACTGCCCAGGTGCGAGCCCAGCAGCAACAGGCCGCGGCCCTTGTCCATCTGCTCGTGCAGCATCGGCAGTCCTTCGATGCGCACCTCGAACCGCTGCAGTTGCTCCGAGAGCAGGTAGATGCGGTCCAGGATCGTGGCTGCGAAGCAGTGGAGGTGGCGCGCCACCTGCACCAGCCCGGCACGGTGGCCGGTCGCTCGCGCCAGGAACTCGCGCGAGGCCCGTCGCTCGGGCCCGCGCACCAGCACGAAGTACAGCGTGATCGGGTAGAGCAGCAGCCGCGCCAGCGGCCGGCCCAGCCGCAGCGCGACGAACCGGATGGCGCGGATTGCCAGCCGCGTGCCGCCTTCGGGTCGCTGGCGCCAGTCCTGGGCGCTCACCGGGCCAATTCCAGCTCGCCGCTGGCCACGGTCTGGCCCGAGCACACGATGCGCAGCCCGATCCGTGGCGGCTCGCCGGTCAGGACCAGTTCGGCGCGCTCGCCCGGCCGCAGCGCGCGCAGGAACTTCACCCGTGGCAGGCCCACGACCCGCACCGGGCAGCCGAGCATGCGCGCGCAGGCCTCCTGGCAGGCATCGAGCAGCACCACACCGGGCACCACCGGGTTGCCGGGAAAATGACCTGCCAGCGCCGGGTGGTCGGCGTCGATCAGCAGTTGCTCGCGGTAGTCAGGCCTGGTCACCGGTTCACTCCACCAGCCCGCGCCAGAACGACCGCGGCAGCTTGACCACCCGCGCCAGGAAGTCGCCGAAGCCAAGGTGGGGCAGCGCCGGAAAGCGACGCCGGCGCCACAGGTACTCGCCCACGAACAGCGCGGCGATCGCAGCGTAGGTGCCCAGGTTGGCCACCAGCGACCACAGCTGCTGCGACACCGGCAGCGACGGCGTGATGCCGACGGCCTCGAGCACGCCGCCCGGAACGGCCAGCAGCGCCAGCAACAGGTTGATCGCAGCCAGCGTGGCCAGCACCACGGCCCACACCGCGGTCACGCGCCGGGCATAGGCCGGGATCCCGGGGTCCAGCGGCTCGCTACCGTGCAGATGTGCGGCCATGCGCTCGATCAGCGGCCGGCGGCCGCGCACCAGGGTGCGCCCGAACAGCCAGGCCATGAATCCGGGCACCAGCACCGGCGGCAGGTACAGGGGCAACGCCGCCAGCTCGCTGCGCGCCAGCCACGAGGCCGCAGCCAGGGCCAGCGCGAGCGCCAGCCAGGCCAGCGCGCGACGCGCGCGCAATCCCGGATACAGGACCAGTACCACCAGCACGGTGCACGACAGTGCCGCCAGCAGCGGGCTGCGCCAGTACGCGGCCAGGTGCGCCAGCAGCGGGTAGGCCAGGGCCAGGGCCAGCGCCGGCATGGGCGGGATCCGGCCCGCCTCAGCGGGCGCGATGCTGTTCGACGTGCGCCGACAGCGCCCGCAGGTTCGCGAAAATGCGCCGGTTGTCCTCGCTGTCGGAGCGCAGCTGGAAGCCGTAGCGCTTGGAGATCGCCAATGCGATCTCCAGGGCGTCGATCGAGTCCAGCCCGAGGTCGGAACCGAACAGCGGCTGCTCCGGATCGATCTGCCCGGCCTGCACGTCCTCGAGATTCAGGCTCTCGACCAGCAGTTCGGCGAGCTCGCGTTCGGCGGAAGTCTGGGTATTCATCGGCGCTGCAGTCAGGCGGGCGGCATACCGGCGCGGGCCGGCACAGACGCGGAAAAACCCCGCCGGACAAGGGCCGCGGCGGGGGCGCGGAGTGTACCATAGGCGCCCGTTTGCCTTTGCGCGGGGGCGCGCCGAGCATGCCGGACCCAGTTGGGAGACAGGGATGCAAGCACACACTCAGCCACAGTTCGACGTGGCCGTCGTCGGCCATTTCCGCGGGGTTTCACGCCGCCCCGGCGAGGACGCCGGGAACATCGGCAGCTACCGCTTCGAACACGGCTGGATGTGGATGATCCCGTTGCGCGATGAGGTGATGAGCGGGGGCTGCGTGTGCTCGCCCGGCTACACCCGGGAGGCCGCTTGAACGCGCGGCTGACGCCGGAGCACGAAGCGCTCGCGGTGGCGCCGCTGCGGGTGGCGTACCAGAGCGAGCCGATGGCGCAGACGCTGACCCGCATCGACGCCCTTGCAGCGATCGCGTTCCACACGCGGGACCCGGTGCCCGAAGACCCACGCGCGCTGCACCTGGCGCTGGCCGGCGGCCAGGCGCCGCCGCTGGAGGTGTGGCAGGCCGAGGGTCCGGTGCGTGCCGGCCGCAGCGGCCGCGTCCGCCACGCCGCCTCCGCGGACTGGCAATTCTGCGCACTGGAGCTCGATGAGGCCGCGTTCGACGGCGACATCGCCGCGACGACCGAAGCCGCCTACAGCGAACTGGCCCAATTCCAGCAACACAGCGGGCACCGGCACCTGATCCGGATCTGGAACTACCTCGACGCCATCACCCAGGGCGAGGGCGACGCCGAGCGCTACCGGCAATTCTGCATCGGGCGTGCCCGCGGCCTGGGCGCCCGCGATGACTGTTTTCCCGCCGCGACGGCGATCGGGCGGCGCGATGGCCGCCGCAGCCTGCAGGTGTACTGGCTGAGCTCGCGCGTGCCGGGCCTGTCCATCGAGAACCCCCGCCAGGTCAGTGCCTTCCGTTATCCGCGCTGTTACGGCCCGCAGCCACCGAGTTTCTCGCGCGGCTGCGTGGTGGCCGCCGCCGGCGGCGCCCAGCTGTTCATATCGGGCACCGCGGCCGTGGTGGGCCACGAGAGCCGCCACCCCGGACGCCTGCGCGAGCAGCTGCTGGAAACCGTCGGCAACCTCGAGGCGCTGCTGGCCGCGGCCGCGCAAAGGCATCCGGAGCTGGGCGATCGCTTCGGGACGGGCACGATCCTGAAGGTCTACCTGCGCGAACCCGAGGCAACGCAGGAAGCCGAAGCCCTGCTGCGCGAGCGGCTGCCCGCGGGCGTGGCCCTGCTGCTGCTGGAGGCGGACATCTGCCGCGCCGACCTGCTCATCGAGATCGACGGCATCCACCGCGGCGTCGCCTGAGCCCGCATTGGCAGCCAACCCCCGAGAGTGCTGGCTGGCCGCCGCGGCGCCTGCATGGCTATCTTCGGGTTGACCACCGGCGGGTACGCGGATGCAGGCACGAATCGAACTGGGTGCGGCGACCGAACTGTGGCAGCGGCTGGTGCGCGGCGGGGCCGAGCGGACCGGCATGCGGCTGGAGGAGGATGTGGAGGCCTATCTGGTGTTCGTGCTCATGCGCTACCTGCGTGACGACACGCTGCTGGCGCGGGCGATGGCGCTGGACTACCTGGCGGCGAACCAGGCCGCCGGCCAGCCGCGCATGGACGCGCTGCGCGACGTCGGCGACCGCTGCCTGCTGATCGCCGGCCTGTTTCCGCAGCAGGCGCAGCGCCGGCAGGTGGACCCGGACTACTTCAGTTCCCTGGGGCGCGGTGCCTACGAGACCGTCGCGTCGCTGGCGCGCTCCGCCTACGCGCAGCTGTTCGCCGAGCTCACACGCGGGTTCGGCGCGATGGTGCAGGTCCTGGCGGCGAGCGCCGCGGCCGGGCACCCGGAGTTGCGAGCCACGGACCTGCTGGACCGGATCGTGCCGGCATCGCCGGCGCGGCGCCACTGAGGCCTCAGTCGCGCTCCGGGTCGTCCGCAACCGCGCCGTCCGGAACCTCGCCGGTCTGCGGCTCCGGGCCCGGTTCGACGAAATCGTAATCCAGCGCATCGGCCTGCGGGTCGCCGGCCCTCACTTCGGTGACCGCGCCGATCGACAGCGCCGCCACCCGTTGCTGCTCGGACTCGATGGCATCGACCGCCAGCACCAGCTCGCTGCGGCGCGCATCGGGGACGTCCTGCCAGTGGCAGTCCAGCAGCGCACCTTCCATCGCGTACAGCAGGTTCAGGCTTGGCCGGAAGCCGGCCCGCTTGACCTTCAGGTACACCGCCACCGGCCCGGCCTCGCGCAGGTCCTGGAGCGAACGCACGCCGACCTGGCGCAGCCACGCGGCCGACTTGGGCCCGACGTTGCGGATCTTGGCGCCGCGGCTCACGCCAGCGTCTCCAGGTATACCGCGGCCAGCGCTTCCAGGCCGGCCCGATCATCCGCGTCGAAGCGGTCCAGCTGCGGACTGTCGATGTCGAACACGCCCACGAGTGCATCGCCGTGCACCAGCGGCACCACCAGTTCCGAGCGCGAGGCCGAATCGCAGGGGATGTGCCCCGGGAAGGCGTCCACGTCGGCCACCGCCTGCGTTGTCCGGGTCTGCGCGGCGGTACCGCACACGCCCCTGCCCAGGGCGATGCGTACGCAGGCGGGCCGGCCCTGGAATGGACCCACCACCAGTTCGCGGCCGTCGAAGAAATAGAAGCCCACCCAGTTCAGCGCCGGCAACGCGTGGTACACCAGCGCCGCAAGGTTGGCGGCATTGGCGGTGCGATCGGGCTCCCCGGCCAGCAGCGCCCGGGCCTGGCCGGCCAGCTGTCGGTACTGCTCCGGCTTGCTGCCGGACAGCGTGGCGGCTTCGAACATTGCGGGTCGGTGTGTGTGCTGGCTCCGGAGCGCCAGTGTAGCAGCGCCCCTGCTATGCTCGCGCCGTGCCTTCGGCCCGCGACCAGCGCACGCATCCTGCCGACGGTTTCCGCGACCGCGGTGCCCAGGGCACCCGACTGGAGGCCTTTGTCTGAGCACCGCCGTGTACGTGACCGGCACCGATACCGGCGCCGGCAAGACCGTTGCCGCCTGTGCACTGGTGCACGCACTGCGCGCGCGCGGTCACACGGTGGCGGCGATGAAACCGGTGGCCAGCGGATGCCAGCGCGACCGGCACGGCCACTGGCGCAATGGCGACGTCGAGGCGCTGATGGCCGCGTCGGGGATCGGCCCGCGCGCGGACGTCAATCCGTTCGCGCTGCCGGAGCCCACGGCGCCGCAGCTGTCCGCTGCACGGGCCGGTATGCAGGTGACCCTAGCACCGATCCAGTCCGCGTACGGACGGCTCGCGCAACGGGCCGGGCAGGTGCTGGTGGAGGGCGTCGGCGGCTGGGCGGCGCCGTTGTCGGACCGGCTCGACCAGGCGCAGCTTGCCCGGGCGCTGGCGTGCGATGTGGTCATGGTCGTGGGCCTGCGCCTGGGATGCCTGAGCCATGCACGGCTGACTGCGCGCGCGGTGCGCGCGGACGGTCTGCTCCTGCGCGGCTGGATCGGGTCCTGTGTGGATCCGGGCTTCGCCGACGCGGCATCCTATGTGCAACTGCTGCGCGCCGCGATTCCGGCGCCGTGCTGGGGCGTGCTGCCGCACCGGCAACCACCGGAACCGCGCACCCTGTCCGCGCATCTGGACCCGCAGGGTTGGCCGGCCACCAACCAATGACACCTGCTTCTGACGCTCGGCTGACCTAGACTGCGCCCATGCCAAGGCACCGATACGACGCCGACCCGGCGCGACGCTACCTGCCCCTGGTGGCCCTGATCGGCGCCGCGATCGCTGCCCTCGTGCTGTGGCGCATCTACGGCAGCGGCCAGGCCGGTGGCGACGGCAATGGCGGATCGGGCGCTCGCCAGGGCCCGCCGCCGATCGCGGTCGAGGCGGTCGCCATCGCGCGCGAGCCGGTGCAGCGCGGGCTCTCGACCGTCGGCACCCTGCGCGCGGACGAGTCGGTGGTGATCCGGCCCGAGATCGCCGGGCGCATCGTCGGCATCCACTTCCAGGAGGGCGCCCCGGTAGAGGCCGGCGCGAGCCTGTTCGGCCTCGACGACAGCATCCTGCGCGCCGAGTTGCGCGAAGCGCAGGCCACCGTAGAGCGTGCGCGCCGGACCGCCACGCGCGCACAGGAACTGGTCGAGCGCAAACTGCTGTCGCGTTCGGACTACGACACCGCCCGCACCGAGCTGGGCGTTACCCAGGCGCGTGTGGACTCGGCCCACGCGCAGTTGTCCAAGACGACGATTTCTGCGCCGTTTTCGGGGGTGATGGGCTTGCGCGAGGTCAGCGTCGGCGAGGTCGTCAGCCCGGGCCAGGCGCTGGTGCCGCTGGTCCGGCTCGACCCGATCGAGCTGGACTTCAACCTGCCCGAGTCGGCGCTGGGGCAGGCTGTAACGGGCGCGGTCGTGGAGGTCGGCGTCGACGCCTTTCCGGGCGAGAGTTTCTCCGGCGAGGTGGTCGCGGTGGATCCGGTGATCGATCCCAACAGCCGCAGCGCGCGCGTGCGCGCGCGCATCGCCAATCCCGGCAACCGGCTGCGCCCGGGGTTGTTCGCGCGCGTGCAGCTCGCCGGTCCCGCGGCGGCCGCCGACGCGCTGATGGTTCCCGAACAGGCACTGATGCAGGAGGGCGATGTCCGTTACGTGTACACCGTGGTCGCGGACACGGCCCACCGCGTGGAGATCCGGACCGGGCTGCGCGAACCGGGCAAGGTCGAGGTGCTCTCGGGCCTGCAGTCCGGGGACGTGGTGATCATCGCCGGACAGACCAAGCCGATGATGCGAGAGGGGGCGCCGGTCGAGATCGTTACGCCCGCCGCGGCCACCGCCGGCCCGGGCGGCGCCGCGGCTGCCGCTGCGCCGCGCACGGACTGAGATCCGATGGTCCTGTCGGATACCTCGATCCGGCGGCCGGTCCTGGCGACCGTGGTCAACCTGGTGATCGTGCTGGTGGGCCTGATCGCCTACGACCGGCTGGCCGTGCGGCTGATCCCCAACGTGGACGTTCCGATCGTGACCGTCGGCACCACCTACCCGGGCGCCAACGCGCGCGTGGTCGAGTCGCAGATCACCCAGCCGATCGAGGATGCGCTCTCGGGTGTGGAGGGCATCGACTTCATCCAGTCGGTCAGCCGCGAGCAGTCCAGCCAGGTCACAATCCGCTTCCGGCTCGACCGCGACGCCGACGCCGCCGCCTCGGACGTGCGTGACCGGGTCAGCCAGGCCCGTCAGTTCCTGCCCGAGGAGGCCAATGAGCCGATCGTGCAGAAGCAGGAGGCCGACGCACAGCCGATCATCTACCTGGCCTTTTCCTCGGACCGGCATGCGCAGGTGGAGATCGCCGACACCGCCGAGCGCCTGGTCAAGGACCGCGTGCAGACGATTCCCGGGGTGGCGCAGGCGAACGTGTTCGCGAGCACCTACGCCATGCGCATCTGGTTGCAGCCCGAGCGCCTGGCCGGCTTCGGGCTCACGCCGGCCGACGTGGAGTCGGCGCTGCGTCGCCAGAACATCGAGATCCCGGCCGGGCGCGTGGAGGGACTGGAGCGCGAGTTCACGGTGCTCTCGGAGACCGACCTGCGCACTCCCGAGCAGTTCGGCGCGGTGGTGCTGGGCGAGGTCGGCGGCTACCTGGTACGGCTGCGCGATGTCGCCCGGGTCGAGCTCGGCGCCAAGGAGAACCGTTTCCGTGCACGCTTCAACGGCCGCAACGCCGTGCCGCTGGGCGTGGTCAAGCAGGCGGTGGCCAACCCGCTGGACATTTCCGACGCGCTGGCGGCGATGATGCCGCAGATCACCCGCACACTGCCCGAGGGCATGCGCGTGGAGATCGCCTACGACACCACCATCTTCATCCGCGAGTCGATCCGCGAGGTGTATTACACCGTCGGCGAGGCGGTACTGCTGGTAATCGGCGTGATCTTCCTGTTTCTGCGCAACGTGCGGGCGACGCTGATCCCGCTGGTGACGATCCCGGTCTCCCTGGTCGGCGCGTTTGCGCTGATGTACGCGTTCGGATTCACCATCAACACGCTGACCCTGCTCGCCCTGGTGCTCGCGATCGGTCTGGTCGTGGACGACGCAATCGTGATGCTGGAGAACATCTACCGGCACATCGAGGAGGGGATGCCGCCGTTCGAGGCGGCGCTCAAGGGCAGCCGCGAAATTGGCTTTGCCATCGTCGCCATGACACTGACGCTGGCGGCGGTCTATGTCCCGCTGGCGTTCTCGACCGGGCGGACCGGCAAGCTGTTCGTGGAGTTCGCGCTGGCGCTTGCCGGCGCGGTACTGGTCTCGGGCTTCGTCGCGCTGACGCTCTCGCCGATGATGTGCTCGCGCCTGCTGCGGCACCAGCGCAAGCACGGTCGCCTGTACGAGGTCGGCGAACGCGCACTGCGCTGGCTCGACCGCAGGTACCGCGCCTTGCTCGAGCGGGCACTGGCCGCACGCTGGATCGTGCTGGGCGTGGGTGCGGCGGTGTTCGCCGGCGCCCTGGCGCTGTTCGTGGCGCTGCCCAGCGAGCTGGCGCCGCAGGAGGACCAGGGACTGGTGATCGGGTTCGGCATCGCGCCGGAGGGCGCGACGGTGGAGTACACCGACCGCTACGCACGGATGATGGAGGGCGCCTTCGCGCAGGTTCCCGAGGTCAACCGCTACTTCCAGATCGTCGGCTTCCCGGCCGTTACCCAGACCATCGGTTTTGCCGGTTTCTCGCATTGGGACGAACGCGGGCGCTCGGCCACGGAGATCCAGCAGTCGCTGTACCCGCAGTTCAACTCGATCCCCGGGGTGCTTGCGTTCCCGACGCTGCCGCCGCCACTGGGGCAGGGCGGATTCGGCCAGCCGGTGCGGTTCGTGGTCCAGACCACCGGGACCTGGGACGACCTGTCGGGCATCGTCGAGCGGATGCTGGCCAGGATCGGCGAGAACGAGCGGCTGACCCATCCGGACACCGACCTGAAGCTCGACAAGCCCGAGCTGCGGGTCGAGGTCGACCGCGACAAGATCGCCACCATAGGCACCAGCGTGGATACCGTGGGCCGGACACTGGAGACGCTGCTGGGGGGTCGCAACGTCACCCGCTTCAAGATCGGCTCCGAGCAGTACGACGTGATCCTGCAGGTGGCCGAGAGCGGCCGGCGTACGCCCGAGGCGCTGGCGGGCATCTACGTGCGCGCCGGCGACGGCTCGATGGTGCAGCTGTCGAACCTGGCCACCGTCCAGGAGACGGTGGCGGCCAAGGAGCTCAACCACTTCAACAAGCTGCGCTCGGCCACGATCAGCGCCGGGCTCGCGCCCGGCTACTCGATGGGCGAGGCGCTTGCGTGGATGGAGCAGGCGCTGGCCGAGGTCGCCCCCGATGCCCAGTACGACCTGTCCGGCCAGAGCCGCGAGTTCCGTGAATCGGCCAGCGACTTCTCGCTGATCTTCGTGCTGGCGCTGGTCTTCATCTATCTGGTGCTGGCCGCCCAGTTCGAGAGCTGGATCGATCCGCTGGTGATTCTGCTGTCGGTGCCGCTGGCGGCGTTCGGCGCTTTCCTGGCACTGAAGCTCAGCGGCGGCACCTGGAACATCTACAGCCAGATCGGCATCGTGACCCTGGTCGGCCTGATCGCCAAGCACGGCATCCTGATCGTGGAGTTCGCCAACCAGCAGCAGGAACTGGGCGACAAGGACAAGCTGCAGGCCGTGCTCGAGGCCGCTGCCCTGCGCCTGCGTCCGATCCTGATGACCACCGGGGCGATGGTGCTGGGCGCCGTGCCGCTGGCGATCGCCTCCGGTGCCGGCGCCGAGGCGCGCAACCAGCTCGGCTGGGTGATCGTGGGCGGCATGGGCATCGGCACGGTGTTCACCCTGTTCGTGGTGCCCGTGGTCTACCTGTTCCTGGCGCGGCGGCACGTGGCCCGCGACGCCGAGACCGGGGAGCCGATCGCCGCGCATTGACCCCCCGGCACCGCCCCACACCGCCGTGATGCCCCGGCGGTCGGCACGACCGTGCCGACGCACGCACCGCCGATCGCGGCCATGGGCCGCTCCCACACCGCCGCCCGGTAGATCGGCCCGCAAAAGGAAAGGCCGACCCCTTGCGGGATCGGCCTTTGCGTGTAGGACCCTGGCGATGACCTACTCTTGCATGGCTACTGCCACACTACCATCGGCGCGGCTGCGTTTCACTTCCGAGTTCGGGATGGGGTCGGGTGGTGC
>DASRZM010000047.1:0-40901 GCA_035686365.1 Lysobacteraceae bacterium
GTGCTTTACCCGCGAGCGCGCCATCCATGGCGCGCGAACCTCTGAACCTGTCCAGAGGTTCCCTCAGCGGGCAGCGTGAGAAATCGCCTCGGTCCCACTACACTTGGCGCCCCGCGCGGCCCCGCGCTGCCATTCGATCCCGCTTGGACGCCATACTCAGTCCCGAACTGCCGGCTGCGACCGGGCCGCTGCGCGAGCGCATCACCGCGCACACGCTGCGCGCGGACGACATCCATGTGCGCGAGCTGCTGTCCGCGATCGGGCTGTCGGAGTCGACCCGCGCCCGGATCGGGCACGAGGCCGCCGAGCTGGTGCGCCGCGTGCGCGTCAAGGCGCAGGACCAGGGTGCCATCGAGGCCTTCATGCGCCAGTACGACCTGTCCTCCGAGGAAGGCGTGCTGCTCATGTGCGTGGCCGAAGCGCTGCTGCGGATCCCCGACCAGGCCACCGCCGATGCGCTGATCCGCGACAAGCTCGGCGAGGCCGACTGGGAGCAGCATCTGGGTCGCAGCGAGTCGCTGTTCGTCAATGCCTCCACCTGGGGGCTGATGCTGACCGGGCGCCTGGTGCGGCTCAACGAGGACACCCGCCACAACGTCGCCGCAGCGTTGAAGCGGCTGGTCGGCCGCGCCGGCGAGCCGGTGATCCGGCTGGCAGTGCGCCAGGCCATGCGCATCATGGGCCACCAGTTCGTCATGGGCCGCGACATCGACGAGGCGCTGCGGCGCAGCCGCCGGCAGGAGAACGCCGCGTACCGCTACTCGTTCGACATGCTCGGCGAGGCGGCGCTGACCGCGCCCGACGCCGCGCGCTACCTGCACTCCTACCGTCATGGCATCGAGGCGATCGGCCGCCAGGGGCCCTACCCGGACATGCTCTCGGCCCCCAGCATCTCGGTCAAGCTCTCGGCCCTGCACCCGCGCTACGAGCACGCCAAACGCCGGCGCGTGCTCGGCGAGCTCGGCCCACGGGTACTGGAGCTTGCACAGCTGGCCAGGGCGAACGGTATCGGCCTGACCATCGACGCCGAAGAATCCGAACGACTGGAACTGAGCCTGGACCTGATCGGGCAGGTGTACTCCGACGCCAGCCTGGCCGGCTGGGAGGGCTTCGGCGTGGTGGTGCAGGCCTACCTCAAGCGCGCACCGGCGGTGATCGACTGGCTGTCGGAACTGGCCCGCCGGCACGGCCGCCGCATGCCCCTGCGACTGGTCAAGGGCGCCTACTGGGACGCAGAGATCAAGCGCGCGCAGGTGGAGGGCTATGCCGGCTACCCGGTGTTCACGCGCAAGCCCTGCACCGATGTCAGCTACCTGGCCTGCGCGCGCCGCCTCCTGGGCGCAAGCGACGCCTTCTACCCGATGTTCGCCACGCACAACGCGCACACCATTGCCGCGGTGCGCGCGATGGCGCGCGAGGCCGGGATGGAGGGCGGCGGCGCGGCGGGCGCGGGTTATGAGTTCCAGCGGCTGCATGGAATGGGTCGGGACCTGTACGGGCAGCTGATCGCGCAGGTTCCGTGCCGGGTCTATGCGCCGGTCGGCAGTCACGAAGACCTGCTGCCCTACCTGGTGCGTCGGTTGCTGGAGAACGGCGCCAACACCAGCTTCGTGAACCGCATCACCGATGCGCGCATCGCCCCGGAGGCGCTGGTCGCAGACCCGATCGATGTGGTGCTCGGTTTCGAGACGGCCGCGCACCCGCGCATTCCACTACCGGTCGCCCTGTATGGCGAGGCAAGGAAGAACTCCATGGGCGTGAATCTGGCCGACGATTCCGAACTCCGGCGCCTGGCCGCGGAGATCAATGCCGGACTGAGTCCGATCCAGGCCGGTCCGCTGGTGCCCGGTGCTCGAAGCACCCAGGCGCCCCGGCCCGCAACCGATCCGGCCGACCGGCGCCGCGAGGTCGGCCGCTGGGTACCGGCCGATGCGGCCACCGTCGAACGCGCCCTGTCCAATGCGACGGCGGCGCAGCCCGACTGGGACCGCATGCCCGCCGCCTCGCGCGCCACCATCCTGGAACAGGCCGCCGACCTGCTTCAGGCGCGCCGTGGCGAGTTTGTGGCGCTGTGCGTACGTGAGGCCGGCCGCACCGTGCCCGATGCGGTCTCCGAGGTCCGCGAAGCGGTTGATTTCTGCCGCTATTACGCGCAGCAGGGCCGCGAGCTGTTCGCACAGCCAACCCGACTGCCGGGCCCGACCGGCGAGTCCAATGTGCTCGCCCTGCATGGCCGCGGCGTGTTCGTGTGCATCAGCCCGTGGAACTTCCCGCTGGCGATCTTCATCGGGCAGGTCACTGCCGCCTTGATGGCCGGCAACAGCGTCATCGCCAAGCCGGCCGAACAGACCAGCCTGGTCGGCTACGCGGCGGTGCGGCTGCTGCACGAGGCGGGGGTGCCTGCCGCCGTGCTGCAGTTCGTGCCCGGCGCCGGGGCCACGGTCGGCGCGGCGCTGACTTCCGATCCGCGGGTGGCGGGCGTGGCGTTCACCGGTTCGACCGACACCGCGCGTGCGATCCACCGTGCGATGGCCGCGCGCGATGCCGCGATCGGCGTGCTGATCGCCGAGACCGGTGGCCAGAACGCGATGATCGCCGATTCCTCGGCACTGCCCGAACAGCTGGTCAAGGACACCGTGCTGTCGGCATTCGGCTCTGCCGGCCAGCGCTGTTCTGCAGCGCGGGTACTGTACGTGCAGGAGGACATCGCCGACCGGGTGCTGGAGATGCTCGCCGGAGCGATCGACGAGCTGACGCTGGGCGATCCGGGCCTGCTGTCGACGGACGTGGGACCGGTGATCGACGAGGACGCGCGCGAACTGCTGCGGGCGCATGCCGAACGCATGGAGAACGAAGCCAGGCTCATCCGGCAGGCGGCGCTGCCCGATGGGCTCGAGCACGGCACCTATTTCGCGCCGCGTGCCTACGAGATCGATTCCATGGCGCGCCTGCGTCAGGAGGTATTCGGCCCGGTGCTGCACGTGATCCGCTACCGCGCCTCGCAACTGGACCAGGTCATCGAGGAGATCAACGCCACCGGCTACGGGCTCACCCTGGGCATCCACAGTCGCATCGAGGACACCATCGAGCGGATCGTGGACCGCGTGCGCGCCGGCAACTGCTACGTCAACCGCAGCATCACGGGCGCGGTGGTCGGCGTGCAGCCCTTCGGCGGCGAGGGCCTGTCCGGGACCGGGCCCAAGGCCGGCGGACCGCATTACCTGCCCCGCTTCGCCAGCGAGCGCACCCTGAGCATCAACACCACCGCCGCGGGCGGCAATGCGAGCCTGCTGACGCTGGGCGACTGAGTCGGGGCCTGGACGACTCCATACCCGGCTTGTCCAGGCTCGCCGGATCAGGCGTTTGCGTGCCTGATCCGCGAGCGCGCCGTCGCGGGCGCGCAATCGGATGAGCATGGAGGTTCCGCGGAACCGGACCTGGCCACAGGCAGTGATTTCCACTTGCCTTCACGCTTGCAGTAGCATCGTTTCCAGGACGGGCTCGAGCCCTCGCCGCCGGTCGCCCGCTCTGCCCGGAGCGGGTCGGCCGCCGGGTGGCGGCGAGGCGATCGCGCTGCCCGTCTCCGTCGCACCTTGGGCGCCGGTGCGTCCCGCCACTGCACAGAGGGCTGCCAGTCATGAAGATGACGCGTCACTTTTTCATCAGCGACGACCTGGACGATCTGGAACGGCTGGAGGAAGACCTCGAAAAGGCCGGCGTGGTGACGCCGCAGATCCACGTGCTGACCCTGGACGACACCGGCGCGGACCGCCATCACCACCTGCACAAGGTCACCGCACTGATGCGGCAGGACATCGTGCATTCGACGCTGGTGGGCGCCGGCATGGGCGTGGGCGCCGCCGCACTGGTGCTGGTGGTGGCCTGGCTGGCCGGGTGGACGCAGTCGCCGGCCGGATGGATCCCCTTCATATTCCTGGCGATCATCGCGCTCGGATTCTTCGCCTGGGAGGGCGGGCTGTGGGGCATCCAGACGCCCAACGTCCACTTCCGGCGCTTCGAGCAGGCCCTGCACGAGGGCAAGCACGTGTTCTTCGTCGACCTGGAGCCGGGGCAGGCGAAGATCCTGGAGTCCGGCCTGGCCCGGCACCCCAGGGTCCAGGATGCCGGCACCGGCGAAGCGGCGCCGCACTGGATCGTCGCCGGACAACACCGGGTCAAGCGTTTCCTGACCGAAACCTGGCCCTAGTGCCGGTCGGGCACCGGCTCGCGGACCCGGCGCAGCCCGTAGTGGAAGGCGCCGCAACCGGCATGGAGGACTGGCGATGACCGCACCATCGAGCCGCACGCGCATGATCACCGGACTGTTCGCCGATGAGGCCGGCGCCGAGCGCGGTTACCAGGCCTGCGTGGAGCGTGGCTACGAGATCGGCGCGGTGAACGTGGTGATGGCCGAGGAAACCCGCAATCGGCTGCTGGCCGAGGGCACCGAAGTCGGGGCCGAACTTGCCAGCCACAAGGCCGAAGGTGGCGAGCTGGGCGGCCCCCACGGCGGCGGCGTCGGAATGCTGGTCACGGCGTCCGCTGCCGTGGGCGCCGCAGTGCTGGTGCCCGCACTGGGGCTGGTGGCCGGCCCCATCGCCGTGGCGCTGGCCGCCGCCGGCGCGGCCGGTGCCGCGGCCGGCCTGATCGGACTGCTCTCGGACTGGGGCGTGCCCGATGAGCGCATCGGCGAATACCGGGCCGGCATCGACGAAGGCGGCATCCTGATGATGGTCGAGGTCGGCTCCGAGCAGGACGCCCGGCACATCGAGCAGCAGTGGCGCGCGCTGGGCGCGGGCGACGTGCACCGCACCTGAGGAGGGTCCGAACAGACCCGTTCAGCGCATCCCGGGGCCACGGGTCGGCACTGCCGTGCCGACGCCACGCTCGCGGCGGTCCGCGTCGGCACAGTAGTGCCGACCTACGGGATCGCGGCGGCATGTAGGTCGGCACTACCGTGCCGACGCCAAGCTCGCGATAGTTCGCGCCGTGCTCAGCGGAAGAAGTAGGTCAGGCGCGCAAGCAGCGTGTAGTTGGCCTCCAATGCCATCAGCAGCATCAGGAACACCAGCACGCCGGGCGGCACCAGGATGGCGCACATGATCGCCAGCCGCTCCCAGACCATGTGCATGAACACCGCGACGATCAGTCCGGCCTTGAGCAGCATGAACAGCGTGATCAGGCTCCACTTGAGCAGGCCTTCCAGCCCCACGTAGTCGACCATGTACGAGAACACGCTCAGGACGAACAGCAGTCCCCATATCCACAGGTAGGTGCCCAGCGGGTGTTGCTGTCCGTCCGCGTGTGCGGTCGCCGAAGTCGTTGCAGGTGCATGCGTCGTCATCCGCGCCTCCCATTTCGTTGCGTTGCCGGCTTTGCAGCCCCCTCGGGTCGAGCGGGGTGCCCCGCGCAGCGGGGCGGGGTTGTGGAAGCAATGCCGAGTCAGCCGAAGCCGTTCCGATCGTGCTCGTCGTTCCTCACCATAGATAGAAGAACGCGAAGATGAAAACCCAGACCAGGTCGACGAAGTGCCAGTACAGACCGAGGGTCTCGACCATCTCGTAGCGCCCCCGGCGCCCGGTCAGGAAACCCTGACGCTCGTCGTCCAGCGAGCCGCGCATGACCTTGATCGCCATGATGATCAGGAACAGCACGCCGAAGCTGACATGGGTGCCGTGGAAGCCGGTGATCAGGAAGAACGCTGCGCCGAACTGGGCGGCGCCCCACGGGTTGCCCCAGGGCCTGACTCCGTCCTCGATCAGCTTGGTCCATTCGAAGGCCTGCAAGCCGACGAAGGAGGCGCCGAGCACCGCGGTCAGGATCAGCAGCATCGCGGTGCGCTTGCGGTCCTTCGCATAGCCGTACTTGACCGCCAACGCCATCGTCCCGCTGCTGCTGATCAGGATGAAGGTCATGATCGCGATCAGCAGCAGCGGGACGGACGTCGATCCCACGTGCAGCGCGAACACTTCGCTGGCATTGGGCCACGGGTCGGTGGCGGAGATCCGCACCGTCATGTAGCCGACCAGGAAGCAGGCGAACACGAAGGTGTCGCTGAGCAGGAAGATCCACATCATCGCCTTGCCCCAGGGCACGCCCTTGAACGCGCGCTGGTCCGAGGACCAGTCGGCGATCAGGCCCGGCAATCCCGGGGCCAGCTTCGAGCCCGCGGCAGCGGTGTCGGTCATGGATTCAGCCTCCCGTGACGCGTGGAGGCCCGATGCCTGCACCGGTCGTACGGGCAGGTACCGGACCCGACTCGCAACCCCATCGAGGGCAGGTTCACCTGCGTACCCCGGTCAGAAGCTGCGACACAGCTCGTACAAGGGCAGCGCACCGACGAACAGCGCGCCGAACAGCACGAGCCAGACGAACAACAGGTAGTGCCAGTACACGGCGCACAGCGCGATGGACTCGCGCAGCCGTGCCGGAGCGCGCCCACGCGAGCTGCGCAGCACGGCGCGGCCGAGCACGTAGAGCCCGCCGGCCAGGTGCAGCGCGTGCAGCGTCGACATCAGCACGAAGAAGGCCCCGGCCGGATGGGTCGCCAGGAAGAATCCGGCTCCGTTCAACTGCCGCCACAACAGAAACTGGCCTGCCATGAACGCCAGCGTGCACCCACCGCCAACCGCCAGTGCGGCCCACATCAGCTTCGGCTGTCCGCGCCTGGAGGCGCCCAACGCCGTATGCAGGGCGACGCTGGCCAGCAGCAGGACGGCGGTATTGATCCACGCCAGGCCGGCATTGGGCAGGAACTCCCATGCGGGTGTCGCCGCCATGCGCATCATGTACGCGCTCAGGGTCAGCGCGAAGACCGAGGTGACCACGGCCAGGAACACCACCAGGCCCACGCGCGGCGCGGTGACCGCGGCCGGCACGCTCGACATGCCGCCGCCGCTGGCCGTCTCGGCGATCCATGGCCTGACGTTGATCGACTGCCGTACCAGCCAGGCGGCGAATACCGTGATCAGCAGCGTCAGCACCAGAAGCGAGGCGGTCACGCGCGGACCTCGCCATCGGGTTCGTCCTGCATCTGAACCTGCTCGGGCGGCACGTTCTGCGGGATGAAGTCATCTCTGGCGCCCGGCACGCCGTAGTCGTAGGCCCAGCGGTAGACCACCGGCAGTTCGGCCCCGAAGTTGCCGTGCCGCGGCGGAGTGTGCTCGGTCTGCCACTCCAGCGTGGTCGCCTGCCATGGATTGGGCCCGGACCTGGAGCCGAACCGCAAGCTCCAGACCAGGTTGAACAGGAACAGCAGCTGGGCTGCGGCCACGATGATCGCGGCGACCGTGATCACCGCGTTGAGCGTCTGCACCGAGTCGGAGATGAAAGCCGTCTCGCCGTAGGCGAAGTAGCGGCGCGGCACGCCCTGGAAACCCATGTAGTGCATCGGGTAGTAGATCGCGTAGGTGCCCAGGAAGGTGATCCAGAAATGGATCTTGCCGCCCACGTCGTTGAGCATGCGTCCGGTGACCTTCGGATACCAGTGGTAGATCGCACCGAATACCACCAGGATCGGCGCCACCGCCATCACCATATGGAAGTGGCCGACCACGAAATAGGTGTCCGACAGCGGCACATCGACGGTGACGTTGCCCAGGAACAGACCGGACAGGCCTCCGTTGATGAAGGTGAAGATGAACCCGATCGCGAACAGCATCGGCACGTTCAGCCGGATGTTGCCGCGCCACAGCGTCAGCACCCAGTTGTAGACCTTGATCGCCGTGGGTACCGCGATGATCAGCGTGGTGGTGGCGAACAGGAACCCGAAATACGGATTCATGCCGCTGACGTACATGTGGTGGGCCCAGACCACGAAGCTCAGCGCGCCGATCGCGATGATCGCCCAGACCATCATGCGATAGCCGAAGATGTTGCGCCGCGCGTGCGTGGCGATCAGGTCCGAGACGATGCCGAATGCCGGCAGTGCCACGATATAGACCTCGGGGTGGCCGAAGAACCAGAACAGGTGCTGGAACAGCAGCGGGCTGCCGCCCTCGTGGCCGGCCTGCGCGCCCAGGCTGAGCATCTCCGGCGAGAAAAAGCTGGTGCCCAGCAACCGGTCCAGCAGCATCATCAGCGCCGCCACCAGCAGCGCCGGGAACGCCAGCATCGCCAGCACCGTCGCCATGAAGATGCCCCACACGGTCAGCGGCAGCCGCATCAGGGTCATGCCGCGGGTGCGCGCCTGCAGCACCGTGACGATGTAGTTGAGCCCGCCCATCGTGAAGCCGACGATGAACAGCGCCAGCGAGACCAGCATCAGCACGATGCCGCCGTCGATCCCGGGCGTTCCGGCGCTGATTGCCTGCGGCGGGTACAGCGTCCAGCCCGCACCGGTCGGCCCGCCGGTGACGAAGAAGCTGGCGACCAGCACCAGCACCGCGAGCAGGTAGAACCAGTAGCTGAGCATGTTCAGGTACGGGAAGACCATGTCCCGTGCACCGCACATGAGCGGGATCAGATAGTTGCCGAAGCCACCCAGGAACAGCGCCGTGAGCAGGTACACGACCATGATCATCCCGTGCATGGTCACGTACTGCAGGTAACTGGACGGATCGATCAGCGAAAACGTGTTCGGGAACCCGAGCTGCAGCCTCATGATGATCGAGAGCACCAGCGCCACCAGGCCGATCGCCGTGGCGGTGATGGCGTACTGGATCGCGATGACCTTCGCGTCCTGGCTCCAGATGTACTTGCCGATGAAGGTCTTGGGATGGACCAGCTCCATCTCGCCGATTTCGGCCGGTGGAGCGAACGAAACGGCATCATGTCCGATATGGGCAGCCATGGCGTCAATCCCTCGTGCCGGCGAGCGCATCGGCAGCCGGCTGTGCAATGGTGGGCAGCGTGTTGATGTAGGAGACCACGTTCCGCACGCCCTGCTCGTCGATCAGGATCCGCGACATCTCGGCCATCTGCCAGCCGTACAGGTCGTCGGGGTGGCGACCGCGGATGCCCTGCTGGAAGTTCTCCAGCTGAGTCACCAGGTACCAGTCGTGGATACCGGCCAGGCGCGGCGCATTCACCGATTCGATGCCCTGTCCCGCGCTGCCGTGGCAGGTCCCGCAGGTACGATAGATGCGCGCGCCGCGCGCGATGTCGCCATCGACCGTCGCGACCGCGGCAGCAGCCCCTACCGCCGGCAGCGTGGCGATATGCGCGGCCACGTCGGCGATCGCCTTGTCATCGGCCAGCGCCATCGCGAACGGCCGCATCTGCGCGCCGAAGCGGTCCGCTTCGTGGGCACCGCGCGCCCCGGCCTTGAACTGGTGCAGTTGCCGCTCGACGTACCAGGGGTCCTGGCCGGCGAGCCTGGGTGCGTTCAATGCCCGGTTGCCCTCGCCCTGCGGCCCGTGGCAGGCGGTGCACAGCGCATACAGTCCGGCGCCCGCGGCAGGATCACCGGGTGGGCGCCCGGCGAGCTCGCCGTAGGTCGGCTGGCTCGCCAGCCAGCTGTCGAAGCGGGCCTGCTCGACCACCTCGACCCGGCCGCGCATCGCGAAGTGGCCGATACCGCACAGCTCAGCGCACAGGACCTCGAACTCGCCGGTACGCGTGGGCGTCAGCCACAGGTAGGAGACCTGTCCGGGCACCAGATCCATCTTTGCGCGGAACTGCGCCACCTGGAAGTTGTGCAGCACGTCCTTGGAGCGCAGCAGCAGCTTGACCGGGCGGTCCACCGGAAGAACCAGCCGGGGGCTGCGCACCAGCACGTCGTCGCTGCCGTTGGGATCGAAAGGATCCATGCCGAACGGGTTGCCATCGTCGATCAGCCGCGCATGGACCGCGCCGAACTCGCCATCGGCCCCGGGGAAGCGGTAGCTCCAGTGCCACTGCTGCCCGACCACCTCGACCTGGTCGGCATCGTCCGGAACAGTCACGAACGACTTCCACACCAGCAGCCCGGGCGCCAGCAGCGCGGCGATCCCGACCGTGGTCAGCCCGGTGAGCCAGGCCTCGAGCTTCTTGTTTTCGGGTTCGTAGCTCGAGCGGCGCGTCTTCTGGTAGCGGTAGCGGATGATCGCGTACGCCATGAACAGGTTGACGGCGACGAACACCGAACCGGTCACCCACAGCGTGATGTCGATGGTGCCGTCCATCGACCCCCAGTTCGACGCCAGCGGGGTCAGTTGCCAGGGACTCAGGAAGTGGAAAAGTACCGAACCCAGAACCAGAACGATCAACGCAATCGCAATAGCCATTCAGCAATCTCCGCCTGCCTGGTACGGGCGCGGCCGCCGGTCCGTGCCGGCCAGTGAGTTTCCGGATCCGTGCCGCGCGTGGGTCGATCGCGGCCCGCTCATGCGCACGGGAGCGGCGATGCGCGTGCGACGCCGCGGCACCGGCACCAGCGGCGCAGCAATCGGGGATGCGGTTGGCAGTGTGGCTCGCCGAGGACCGGCGCGGGCACGACCGCGGCCTGCGGCTACGGGCGGGCTCGCCGTAACCCCGGTGGCGCCGGCACCGGTCCGCAGGGGCCGGCGCGTCACCATGAATGGCAATTGGTCAGAACCGGTCACGAGCAACTCGTCCCTCGGGTTCGACCGCGCGGCCAAGAGTCGCCGACCGGCTTCGTGCCGTCAAGCGAACCGCTGATCGATGCCTCCGGCGTGACCGCGCTGACCGACTTCCTGGAGCGCTGCGGCCGCCGCGGCATCGCCGTGTTCTTCTCCGGCATGCAGCCGCAGCCGCTGGGCGTGCTGCGGCAGATGGGGCTGGAACATCACCCGGTGCTGCGGGGGATGGCCCCGGACTTCGCCGCGGCGATCGCGCTGGCGCAGCCGGTGGTTTCAGGCGAAGCCTGAGCGCGCGTTCAGCCGTCGTCGAACCGCGGGAAGACCACCTGGCGCTTGCGTTCGAGCGCGCGCAGGAGCAGCGCGCGCGCCAGCATCAGGCCCGCCCGCGTGGGCGTCACGCTCGCATCGCCGCTGCTTTCCTCCAGGATCCGCAACGCTCTGCGTGTGAGCGCCGCCAGCTCCAGACGGGCGGCGCTGGTCGCCGCGCGTGCGGCCTCGTCCGCGGCGATGCGGCGGTCCAGGACCGGATACAGCCGCAGGGATTCGATTCTCTGCAGCGTCCGCATGGCGGCGATGCAGCGTGCCACGGCGGCATGCGCCGGCGCCGGGTCGACCGGCCTGCGTGCCTGCACCAGCACACCCAGGGCGTCGGCGATGCCGCGGTGCATGGCCTCCAGACGCGGCACCAGGGTGTGGTCGTAACCCAGCGGGGTCGACCAGTCCAGGGCATTGATGGTAATGGCGTAGGCTGCGCGCATGTGGGCCGGTCGGGAGTTGCCAGCCATTGTCCGGCCGCCTGCGCTGAGCGGCTGTCGACTGCTCCGCAGTTATCGGCACCGGTCCGCCCGCTGCATCCGGTCCGGGGCGGCCGGGCCCGCGCCAGCGCCGTGTTAACCAAACGCTAACGCGATTGCTCGATGCTGGTGGCTACAGTGCGTGATAATGCGTGCCACGCCAGCCCGCGGGCTGGCGCTTTCGTCTGGGGACGCCATCGACCCGATGTATCTGGAGTACTACGGCCTCAAGGAACCGCCGTTCTCGATCACCCCCGATCCGCGTTTCGTGTTCCTCTCGGATCGGCATCGGGACGCGCTCGCGCACCTGCTCTACGGCATCGGCCAGGGCGGCGGCGGCGGTTTCGTGCAGCTCACCGGGGAGGTCGGCACCGGCAAGACCACGCTGTGCCGGCTGCTGCTGGAGCAGCTGCCCGAGAACACCCGGGTGGCGCTGGTGCTCAATCCACGGGTCTCGCCGCTGGAACTGCTCGAGACCCTGTGCGAGGAACTGCGGGTGGAGATCGAGGGCCGCCGCGGCAGCCTCAAGGGCCTGGTCGATGCGCTCAACGCCTACCTGCTCGACGCCTACGCCCAGGGCCTGCGCGTCGTGCTGATCGTCGACGAGGCGCAGGATCTGTCCGAGGACGCCCTCGAGCAGGTCCGGCTGCTCACCAACCTGGAAACCCCGACCCAGAAACTGCTGCAGATCATCCTGCTGGGCCAGCCGGAACTGCGCGAGATGCTCGCCAGGCCGGAACTGCGGCAGCTCGCCCAGCGCATCACCGCGCGCTACCACCTCACGCCGCTGGATGCGGAGGAAACCGAGGCCTACGTCCGTCACCGGCTCAGCGTCGCCGGCTGCCAGCGGTTTCCGTTCACCAAGCTGGCGCTGCGCAAGATCCATCAGCATTCCGGCGGCGTCCCGCGCCTGATCAACGTGATCGCCGACCGCGCGCTGGTGGCCGGCTACGCGCGCGAGCTGGGCCAGATCGGCGAGCGCGCCGTCGACCAGGCCGCGGCCGAGGCGCTGGCCGGGCCGATCCGCGGCATCCAGGTGCCGCGCTGGGTCTACGCGGTGGCCGCCACCGCGGTGATCGCTGGGGTCGGCGTATGGCTGGTCGGCCCGGTCGCGGAAGACGAGCCGGTGCTGGCGGCCGTCGTGGCGGGAGACGCCGAGGCGCCGCCCGAACCGGCACCGGAGGCAACGACCGGTCCGATCGGGCGCGAAGGCCTGCGGCAGCGCATCGTCGAAGCAGGCCCGTCCCGGCTCACCGCCTGGAACCAGCTGCTGTCGCTGTGGATGCTGCGTGCCGACACCGCCGACGTGCGGTCGGCCGCCGAGTGCCCGCCGGTGCTGGCTCCCGGGGTCTACTGCCTGCGCGGCTCCGGCAGCCTGACCAAGCTGGCTACGCTGCGGCGGCCGGTGGTGCTGCGTTTGTCCGCGGCCGGTCACGATGCATGGGCGGTGCTGCAGGGCATCGACGAGGAAACGGTACGACTGGCGATCGGCGGAGAATCGTTCGACACCGGCTGGCGCGAACTCGAAAGCGCATGGCTGGGCGAGTTCCATGCCGTGTTCCGGGCACCGGAGTTCATGTCCGGTACCGTGCGCCGCGGCGAGGCGGGCGCCCCGGTGGAGTGGCTGGAGGCAATGCTGGGCGCCAACACGCGCCGCGCCGACCCGGTCGGACCGGCCTACTTCGACGCCGAAATCGAAGCGGACGTGCGCTCGCTGCAGGCTGCACACGGACTGGTTCCCGACGGCATCGTCGGCCCGGAAACCCTGCTGGCGATCGCCGCGCGCGAGCGCGGCGGCCCGCGCCTGCGGCGCAGCCTGGACTGAGCGCGCGCATGTCGCTGATCCTGGAAGCCCTCAAGAAGTCCGAGGCCGAGCGCCGGCTCGGCCAGGCGCCGGGTCTGCTGTCGCCGACGCCACGGATTTCGCACCGGCGCCCGGCGCCCTGGATCCTGGTGTCGGTCGCGGTGGTGGCGCTGGCCGGCGTGCTGGCCAGCGCATGGTGGCTCGGTCGCAGCGGCGCGTGGGCACCGGAGCCGGCGACGCACACCGACCCGGCGCCCGCGCCGGCGCAGCGCACAGTCGCGACCTCGCCGGAGCCGACGCCCGCGGCCGCGCCCGAACAGATCGCGCCGCCGCCGAGGCGACAGCACAACGCAGCGGCATCGACCGATCCGGCAACCCGGCGCCCGCCGCACCCGGACCCGTCGCTTGCAGGCTCCGTTCCGGCGCCGGCCGCAACCGCCACTCCGGCGGCCGCGGGCGATCGTTCCGGTTCCACCGAACCCGACCCGTCGACGTCCCCGGCGACATCGCCGCCGGCGTACGAACCCGAGTCCGCAGCGCCGGCCGCCGACGTGCCCCCGATCGAGGCGCTGCCGACCCTGCGCGAGCTTGCCGCCGCCGAGCGCGCAGCCCTGCCGCCGCTGTCGATCACCATGCATGTCTATGCGCAGGTGCCGGCGCGGCGTTTCGTCCTGATCGACGGGCGACGCCGCAGCGAGGGCGACCGGCTCGCCGAAGGACTCGTGCTCGAGCAGATCCGCCGCGACGGTGCCGTGCTGAACCTGCGCGGCCGTCGCTTCCTGCTGCCGCGGCCGGGCTGAGTCCGGCGTGTTCGTGTCCATCCCCGAGCGCCGTCGTCCGCGTCGGACCTGGGTGACGCCGGCGCTGGTCGCGCTGTGCGTTCTCGCGTTCGTGTGGCTGAGCCTGCTGCCGCCGGAACTGCGCGCGCCGGCGGTCAGCCGCTGGGGTACGGTCCCGGAAACCCTGCTGGCGGCGCGCAGCGACTGGGTCGCGGCCATCCTCGAGGGCCGCGTGCTGACGCTGCTGACCAGCCTGTTCATCCACGCCGACTGGCTGCACCTGCTCGGCAACGCGCTGTTTCTGGTGATCTTCGGCATGGCCGCCGAACGCGCCCTGGGCGGGTTCCGCTTCCTGCTGCTGTTCCTGGCCGGCGGTGCGGTGGCGAACCTGGCCGCGGCCCTGAGCCTGGACCAGCCGGCCTCGGTGATCGTGGGCTCCAGCGGCGCAGTCTCTGCAGTGATTGGCGCCTACCTAGCGCTGTTCCCGCGCGCTCGGCTCGGCCTGGTGCTGCCGCTGGGTCTGTTCCTGGAGTTCGTGCGCATGCCGGCCTCGCTGCTGATCGCGATCTGGGCGCTGCTGCAGCTGGCCTTCAGCTTCGTCGGACCCGCCTTCGGTGCGGTGGCCTGGTGGGCGCACCTTACGGGGTTCGCCGGCGGCGTGGTGTTCGCTTTGCTCGCCCGGCGTGCCGTCGCCCGGCGCCTGCGGCAGCGCGGCTGAGGACGCTGCAGAGAGGTTCACCGGGTCGCGCGCCCGCGCCGGCGCGCTCGCGCGCGACCGTGCCCGAGGTCCCGGTGACTTCCGGCACTTTGGGCGCTCGCGCGCGGTGGCGATCCTGAACTGGCCCGCGCTGCACCCAACCCTTAGAATTCCGGGCCCTTCCCGTGGTCCATGATCTCCTCATGCCGATCGATCTCGAACAGGCCCGTCACGCCATGATCCAAAAGCAGGTGCGTCCGTGGGACGTGCTGGATCCGCGCGTGCTCGAAACCCTGGCCGCGGTCAGGCGCGAGGATTTCGTCGCGCCCGGCTACCGCAAGCTGGCCTTTGCCGACCTGGCGCTGCCGCTGGAGCATGGCCAGAGCATGATGAAGCCGGTGGTCGAGGGACGCCTGCTGCAGGCGCTGGATCTGCAGCCGCACGAGGAGGTGCTCGAGGTCGGCACCGGCAGCGGCTTCATGACCGCCTGCCTGGCCAGCCTGGCGCGCGAGGTCGTGAGCATCGACATCCACGCCGACTTCGTCGAACGCGCACGCACGCGGCTGTCGGCGCTGGGCATGACCAATGCACGGACCTCGCACGCCGACGCGCTGGAATTCGATCCCGGCCGCCGCTTCGATGCGGTCGCCGTGACCGGGGCGGTGACGCAGGTTCCCGGGGCGTTCGGCGACTGGCTGCGCCCGGGCGGCCGGCTTTTCGTCGTGCGCGGTCACGCACCGGCGATGGAAGCCGTCGTGTTGACGCGCGTGGGCGAGGAACACTGGCGCGAGGAGAGCCTGTTCGAGACCGACCTGGACTACCTGATCGGCGCCGCACCGCAGCCCCGCTTCGTCCTGTAACCGTCAAACCAGATAAGGATCCGCCATGAGGTTCATGTCCCGCCCGCTCGCGTTCGCGCTCGCCCTGGCCCTGGCGCCGGCAGCGGGCGCTTCCGACCTGATGGACGCCTACGAGCTGGCGCGCCAGAGCGACCCCACCCTGGCCGGCGCCGAAGCCAGGCGCGGCGCACAGGGCGAGACTGTCGTGCAGTCGCGTTCGGTGCTGCTGCCGCAGATCAACGGCGAGGTCAGCCTCACCGACCAGGACATCGACGCCACCCGCGTCGGCGAAACCCCGCAATCGGATGGCTCGGTCACCTTCGGTCCGGTCACCAGCAACTCGGACACGCGCACGCGCAGCTACAACGTGACGCTGCGGCAATCGATCTACGACCATTCCAACTACACCCGCCTGCGCGCCAGCAAGGACCGCTCCTCGCAATCGGGGGCCGATCTGGATGCTGCAGTCGACCAGTTGATGCTGCGCGTGGCCGAGGCCTACTTCGGCGTGCTCACGGCGATCGACTCGGTGGTCTTCGCACGCGGCGAGAAGCACGCGGTCGGCCGCCAGCTCGACCAGGCCGACCAGCGCTTCGAGGTCGGCCTGACCGCGATCACCGATGTCCACGAGGCCCGGGCGCGCTTCGACTCGGCACGCGCCACCGAGATCGCGGCGCTCAATGCACTCGACGACGCCCGCGAGGCGCTGGCCGAGATCACCGGCCATTGGATGGAGGCGCTGGCCGGCCTGTCGGACGAGTTCGAACCGTCCCTGCCGGAGCCCACCGACCTGGCAGCCTGGGTCGATGCCGCGCTGGCCAACAACCCGCTGATCCACTCGCGCGAACTGGCGCTGCGTGCGACCGGCCACGATATCGCCACTGCCCGCGCCGGCCACCTGCCCTCGCTGGGCGGCTTCGCCAGCTATGGCGACAATGCCACCTGGGGCGACTTCAACGCCAACAACATCAGCTTCCCCGCCAACAGCATCTCCGACGGACCCACCGTCGGGCTGACCCTGACCGTGCCGATTTTCTCCGGATTCGCCACCCAGTCGCGCGTGCGCCAGAACATCCTGCTGCGCGACGCCGCCGAGCAGGATCTGGAAGCACAGGAGCGCGCCATCGTGCGCCAGACCCGCAGCTTCTACCGTTCCCTGATCACCGGCATCTCCGAGATCGAGGCCCGCCGCCAGGGACAGGTGTCGGCGCAAAGCGCGCTGGAAGCGACCGAGGCCGGATTCGAGGTGGGCACGCGCACCATCGTCGACGTGCTGCTGAGCCAGCAGTTGCTGTTCCAGGCCCAGCGCGATTACTCCACCGCCCGCCACAACTTCCTGGTCAACACGCTGCGGCTGAAGCAGGCCGCGGGCGTCATCCAGGCGTCCGACCTGGAGCAGGTCAACCGCCTGCTGACCGAAGATGCCGAGGCGCGCCTGCAGACCGGCGACGAGGACGCGGATTCCGACCCGGACGGGTCCGACCGGGGTTGATCGCGGCGCCAGCGACGGCGCCGGGGCCGGACCTGCCGGGCGGCCGCGCCCACTGCCGGCCGCGCCGCGCCGCGCCGAAGCCGGCCGCCCGGATCGTCAGGACGTTTGCTCTGGCGCCGCCTGCAGGCCGGTCCGCGAGGTCACCAGCGCCTGCTCGATCAACGGCAGCAGCCGCGTCAGGGCGCCACGCTCGCGGTCGACCGTGGCGCGGGCACGCGCGCCCATCCGGCCGCGCCTCGCCCCGTCATCGAGCAGCGCCATCACCTGCGAACCCAACTCCCCGACATCGGCCACGCGCGCCGCGGCGCCGTTGTCCAGCAGCATCTCGGTGATCTCGGTGAAGTTGAACGTATGCGGCCCGATCAGGACCGGTACGCCCAGCGCCGCCGGCTCCAGCACGTTGTGACCACCGATCGGCACCAGGCTGCCGGCCACGAATGCCACGTCCGAGGCCGCGAAGAAGGCCAGCAGCTCGCCCAGGGTATCGATCACCAGGCACTGGCTGTGGGTGGACGCCAGGCGATCCTCGGTGCGGGTCGCCGTGCGCAGGCCCGAACTGCGGCACAGCTGCACCACCGGCCGGAAGCGCTCCGGATGCCGCGGGGCGATCAGCAGCAGCGCGTCGGGAAAGCGGTCCCGCACCTGCTGGTGCGCGTCGATGACGGCCTGGTCTTCGCCCTCGTGGGTGCTGGCGGCGATCCACACCGGCCGCCCCGGGCCCCAGCCCGCGCGCCAGCGCCGGGCCTGCTCGACCAGCTCCGGCGGCACCTGCAGATCGAACTTGAGGTTGCCGGCGATGCTCAGGCGCTCGGGATCGGCGCCCAGGTCGATGAGCCGCTCGGCGTCGCGATGCGACTGCGCAGCGACGTGGGTCGCGCAGCGGATGGCCATGCGCGCGAGCAGTCGAACCGGGCCATAGCCGCGCAGCGACCGCTCCGAGAGCCGTGCATTGGCGACCACGATCGGAATGCCGCGGCGATGGCAGCCCAGGAACAGGTTCGGCCAGATCTCGGTTTCCATGATCACTGCGATGCGGGGGCGGACCCGGTCCAGGAAGCGGTCCACGGCCGCCGGCAGGTCGTACGGCAGGTAAACGTGGAACAGCGACTGGCCCCAGATCCTGCGGACACGGTCCGATCCGGTCGGGGTCACCGTGGTGACCACGAAGGAGCAGTCCGGATGGCGCGCACGCAGGGCCTCGACCAGCGGCGCGGCCGCATTGACCTCGCCGACCGAGACTGCATGCACCCAGATCGTGGGCCCCAGCTTCGGATCGGCAAAGAAGCCGAAGCGCTCGGGCCAGCGCGAAAAATAGCCGGGCATGCGCAGCCCGCGCACCGACAGCCGATACACGATCACCGGCGTGAGCAGGTACATGGTGAAGGTGTACAGCGCGCGCATCAGGGCGCGGTGACAGGCGGCAAGCATGGCAAGAGCATAGCGGGACTCGGGCCCGGCGACCCGCCCAGTGGCCCTAGAATGCACCGATGTTCCCCCCGGTCCTCCCGCTCGATCCGGCGCCGCGCGCGCCGCGACATTGGCCGGCCTGGTGCGCGATCGGCCTGGCCTGGCTGCTCGCGCAGCTGCCCTGGGCCGTGCAGCGCGGGCTCGGCACCGCCTTGGGCGAGCTGCTGCGGCTGGGGTTGCGGGCGCGCCGCAAAGTGGCGCTGCGCAACCTGCAGCTGTGCCTTCCGGAGTTGGACCCGGACGCGCACCGCAGGCTGCTGCGCGCGCATTTCCGCGCGCTCGGCGTGGGCCTGTTCGAGTTCATGCGCGCCTGGTGGGGCAGGCTGACGCCGATGCGCCGCAGCGCCCGGATCGAAGGGCTGCAGGCGCTGGAGCGTCTGCGCGCCTCCGGTCGCGGAGTGCTGCTGGTCTCGGGCCATTTCACGACACTGGAGCTGTGCGGCCGGCTGCTGTGCGATCACGTGCCGGTCGCCGGCATGTACCGCGAGCACGACAGCCCGGCGCTGGAGTGGGCGGTCAAGCGCGGTCGCCTGCGCTACGCGCCGGCCATGTTCACGCGCCAGGAGCTGCGCGGTGCGGTGCGTCACCTCAGGAGCGGCGGCGTGCTGTGGTACGCACCCGACCAGGACATGCGCGGCAAGCAGACGGTATTCGCATCGTTCTTCGGCATCGACGCGGCGACCATCACCGCCACCCACCAGCTTGCGCGGCTGTCGGGTGCAGCGGTAGTGCCGTTTTTCCACCGGCGCGAGGGCGGCCGCTACGTACTGCGGCTGGGCGATCCGCTCGCGGATTTCCCTTCCGGCGACGAGGCCGCCGACGGCGCCCGCGTCAACGCCGCCATCGAGGCGATGGTGCGCGAGGCGCCGGCACAATACCTGTGGATCCACCGGCGCTTCAAGCGGCGCCCGGCCGGCCAGCCCGCCGTCTACTGATTCACCCGGCGTCGGGGTCGCCGTCGCGGTCGCCGCCGTGTTCACCGCCGTGTTCGCGACGCAGCGCCTCGTACAGCTTGGCGTACTTGAGGAATGCGTAGAAGGCGTGGGTGCGGGCGGCGATGAAGCCGGCCCAGCCATTGAGGAAGTAGCGCTTGCCCACGTACATGCGCACGAATGCGAAGCCCGGGTACAGCAGCATGCGCAACGCGACTGCGCGCGGGCGCCGCGCGCGCTTGTGCGCGACCAGTCCGCTGGAATAGGCGTTGATCTTGCCCACGCGGGTGGCCAGGTCGGGCTCTCCGTAGTGGCGGAACGGGGCCTGCAGGTCGGCCACGGCGCCCTCGACTTCCGGCGCCGCATGCACCGGCACGGTGTTCATCCGGCCGCGACTGCGGTGGAACAGCCGCAGCTGCCAGTTCGGCCGCGTGGCTCGATGCGGCCAGCGCCAGAACAGGTACTCGCTGCGCGGCAACCGGTAGCCGTGAGCGCGCGGCGAAGCCAGTTCGCGCTCGATGGCGTCGCGGCCGGCGGCTGTCAGGAACTCGTCGGCATCCAGCAGCAAGACCCAGTCGTGGCTGGCCAGGTCGATCGCGGCCTGCTTCTGCGGGCCGTAGCCGGCGAAGGGCCGGACCTGCACCCGCGCACCATGGCGCTGCGCGATCGCAACGGTGTCGTCGCCGCTGCCCGAGTCCAGCACCACGCGCTCCTCGCACCAGGCCACGCTGGCCAGGCAACGCGCCAGCGTGGCGCCGTTGTCCAGCGTGGTCACCACGGCGCTGACCGGCGCGCGGCTCATCGCGCGTCCTGCCGTGCGCCGCGCAAGGTGCCCGCCAACAACCCCAGCAGCGCGAACAGCAGCAGCGACCAGAAGCTCGAATACAGGGCCGGGTGGGTGTTGATCGGGAACAGCAGTACCGCCAGCGCCAGCAGCGGTGCATGTGCGGAGCGCCGGGCCGCCGCCGGCAGGCGGCGCAGGCGCGCCAGCACCGCCACCGCCGCCCCCAGCCAGCACAGCAGCCCGAACGCGCCGGTCTCTGCCGCCACCTCCAGCACCAGCTGGTGCGGGTGCATCGCGGTCTGGCCGGCGCTGAGCCAGCGGTCGTCGACCGCCGCATAGGCCGGGTAGGCATTGCGGAAGCCGCGCACGCCCACGCCGTTGAACGGATGTTCCAGCGCCATCGCCGTCGCCGCCTGCCAGATCGCGATGCGCCCGGCCAGTGCATGGTCGAGCCCGGCCAGGTCGCCCCCGAACGCCGCGGCGGTCCGGTCCACGCGCTCGGCGAAACGGGCCGAGCCCAGGTACAGGCCACCCCCGATCGCGCCCAGCGCCGCGACGCCCAGCAGCAGGAAGCCGGCCGCCCGCCTGGGTCCGTAGCAGTGCCACAGCACACCGGCCAGCGCCAGCGCGAACACCAGCCAGGCCGCACGCGTGCCCGCCAGCAGCACCACCGGTGCCAGCAGCGCGAACCCGAGGACCAGCCCGGGCAGTCCGGCGCGTCGCTGCAGGACCAGCAGCGCGATCGGCGAGAGCACCGCCAGCACGGGCCCGAGCTTGAGGTCGTGGGCGCCGAACACACCGCTGAGGCGGTCCGGCGCGGTGGCGCCGGCCAGCCCGGCCCCGGTGGCCGCCTGGACCAGGCCGTCCAACGCAAAGGCCAGCACCATGATCGTCACCCCGCGCAGGGCCAGGGCCCGCGAACCGCGCTCGGCAAAGGCCGCGTGCGCGAACCACAGGAACGGAAGGTAGCGCAGGTCCGCGCCGGCCTCCCGCCAGGCGCGCGACGCATCCAGCGCATCGAAGGCCGAGACCAGTTCGGGCAACCAGAAACCCAGGAACGCCAGGTGCACGATCGTCAGTTCCGGCGCGCGCCACGGCACCCGGCCGCGCAGTGCGGCCAGCACGCCCAGCAGCGCGCCGGCGAGCAGGGCCAGTTCCGCGACCGCCGGAAATGGCAGCAGCGCCAAAACGGCCAGCCACAGCAGCGCCGGTGCCAACTGGCCAATGCGGTCAACCACCGGCCAGCTCCGCGTACAGAGCGAGCGTACGCGCCTGCATCCTGGCCAGGCTGTAGCGCGACAGCTCGTCCGGCGGTGGCGGCGGCGACGCCAGCAGGCGCTCGCAGGTGGCAAGCAGCGCCTCGTCGTCGCCGGGGGCCACGGCGCCGGACGGATACAGCTCGTCGAGCAGCTCGCCGACGCCGCCGTGGGCAAAGCCGGCCACCGGACGTCCGATCGCCAGGGCCTCCAGGACGGTGCGCCCGAACGCCTCGGGACGAGCGGACAGCTGCAGCACCAGGTCGGCCACCGCGTAGCACTCGGCGAGATCGCGCCGCGGGGGTTCGATCGCCACCGCCTGCGCGACGCCGAGCGCTTCGGCCCGTGCCCGCAGCTCGGACGCATAGGCCGCGCGGTCGGGCTGCTCCGCGCCGGGCATCCACAGCGCCAGGTCGTGGCCGCGCGCGCGCAGCGCCGCCAGCAGCACCAGCGCGGTGTCGTGTCCCTTCAGGCGCGTACCGCGTCCGGGCAGCAGCAGCACGCGGCGACCGGCCAGTGACGGCTGCCCGGCCCGCCAGCGCTCGCGCCACTGTGCGTCCGGCTGCAGCCCGCGCGGGAACGCGGCCGGGTCGATGCCGCGGCGGATCACCACCAGCCGTTGCGGGTCGGTCGCGGGGTAGTGGCGCAGCAGGTGCGCGCGCACGGTCTCCGATACGCAGATCACGCGCTCGCCGCGCAGCAGGATGGCGCTGTAGCGTCCGGGCGAGTTCAGGCCGTGCACGGTGGTCAGCAGGCGCGGGCGCGGACGGCGCAGGCCGCGCCAGGCCAGCCATGCCAGCCAGGCCGGGAAGCGCGAGCGCGCATGCACGAGATCCAGCGCCGGATCGGCGAACCAGCGTCGCAGCCGCGCCACGTGGCGCAGCGACAGCGGGGACTTGCGACCGACGTCCAGCACGCGGTGCTCGGCCCCGGCGGCCAGCAGCTCCGGCTGCAGGCGGCCGCCGGCGGAAACCACGATGGCTCGGTGCCCGGCCGCCGACAGCGCAGCGGCGATCTCCAGGGTGGAACGCTCCACGCCGCCAGCCTCCAGGGCCGGCAGCAGCTGCATCACCGTCAGCGCGCGCGCCACGGCGTGAGTGCGCTCAATCCTCGAGCACGAACAGCGCGCCACAATAGGGGCACTGCGCCTGGCCGGTGGCCTCGACCGGCAGATACACGCGCGGGTGCGAGTTCCAGAGCGTCATTTCCGCGGTCGGACACGACAGCGGCAGATCCGCGCGGCGGACCTGGTAGTGGCGCTGGGCATTGGCGGGGCGCGCGGCCCCGGCGCCGGCCTGATCGGGAGTGGTCATGGTGCGCAATGCGGAAACGGCCTGCGCGATTCTACCAGCCGCGGGCGCCGGCCCGGCAGATCAGAGGATGCAGCAGGCCTCGTCGAACGACAGCCGCGGGTGCCGCGGAAACAGGCTGGCGCGGTTGCCGTAGCCGATGTTGATCAGGAAGTTCGACCGGATCCGGGTCCCGGCGAAAAACTCGGCATCGACCTTGTCGTTGTCGAAGCCCGACATCGGCCCGGTATCCAGGCCCAGCGCGCGCGCGGCGATGATCAGGTAGGCGCCCTGCAGCGAGCTGTTGCGGAAAGCCGTGCTGCGGACGTTCTCCTCGTCGCCCTCGAACCAGGCCTTGGCGTCGGCGTGCGGGAACAGGTACGGAAGCTTTTCCGGAAAGTCCAGGTCCATGGCCAGGATCGCGGTGACCGGCGCCTCCAGCGTCTTGGTCCGGTTGATGTCGTCCAGCGCCGGCGCCAGCCGCTGCCTGGCCTGCTGCGAGCGCACGAACAGCACCCGCGCCGGCGAGCAGTTGGAACTGGTCGGGCCCAGCCGTGCCAGGTCCCAGATCTGGCGCAGTTGGTCGTCGCCGACCTCCCGGTCCTGCCAGGTGTCCGGCCAGGCCGTGAATGTGCGGGCATCGCGGAAGATCAGGTCGAGTGCGGCCGAATCGAGCATTGCAGGCTCCCGGAATGCGCAGGGGCCGGAATTGTACGGGAGCGCACGGCCGGTGCCGCCGCAAGCAGGTCAGACCTTCGCTAAGGAGCGCTCTGGCCGTACACGTGCACGAACTGCGTGCCGGCCACCGCGTACTCGGCGCGGATGCCCATCGCGCTCTGGTGGACCAGGATGTAGTCGAACGAGGCCACCGCACCGACGATGAACAGGCCGTACCCGGACCCCAGTCCCAGCAGCTGGGCACCTGCCGCGGCGCCGGCCCCTGCGGCCGGGGCGGCAACGGCAACGGCAATCAGGGCGGCGCACAGAAGCAGGCGCTTGAGCATGGGGATCTCCCGTGGGGGCATGCATGGCGATCCGCCCTTGTGTACTGCGGACCGTGCCGCCGGCTTAAGGGGGGAAATCCACCAGCGCGAGGGACGGAAAGTCCTCACCGGCTGCGGGCCGGAGCCCGGGGCCGCATCCGCTACCCGCAGTCCGGACACCCGTGGCACGATGCCCTCGTGACCCCTGCCGCACCCGCCTCCGGCCACAGCAACCTCGACCCCGGGGCCCGCCTGCGCGCACAGCCACCGGCGCTGTCCGGTGCCTGCTGAAATGCCGGCAGCCGCGCAGCACAGCTGCTGGATCCTGACCGACGGCGCCGCCGGCAACGAACGCCAGGCGCAAGCCCTGGCCGATGCGCTGCGATGCCGTGCCGAGGTGATCGGGCTTGCGCTGCGCGCGCCCTGGAGCTGGTTTGCCCCGCGCCTGCTTCCGGGCGCCGGGCATGCCTTCGGCCCGGGTTTCACCGCGCGCATGTCGCAGCCGCCGGAACTGGCGATCGCCTGCGGTCGCCGCGGTGCACTGGCGGCCCGGATCCTCTCGGGCGCCGGCGGCGGGCACTGCCGCACGATCCAGATCCTGGACCCGCGCATCGCACCGGCCCACTTCGACCTGGTGATCGCACCCGCGCACGACCGGCTTTCCGGGGACAACGTGATCCGGACCGTGGGCGCACTGAATCCGATCGACGGCGAATGGCTCGCACGCGCCCGCGTGGAGTTCGCCGGTGTGGGCACGCTGGAGCGCCCGATCACTTTGCTGGCGTTGGGGGGGCCGACCCGCTCGCTGCGCCTGGACCGTGGCTACTTCGAGCAGGTCGCAGCGATCCTGGAGCACTGGCACGCACGCGACGGTGGCAGCGTGCTGGTGACTTCCTCGCGGCGCACGCCGGCGTGGCTGCGCGCCGGCGCGCGTCGCCGCCTGGCCGGCCTGCCCGGACGGCAGTGGCACGGCGCCGCCGACGGGCCCAACCCCTACGCCGGCTTCCTGGCGTGGGCCGACCGCATCGTGGTGACGCCCGACTCGGTGAACCTGCTCAGCGAAGCGTGCGCCACCGGCCGCCCGGTGCTGTGCCATGCGCCGCGGCCGCCGCGCGGGAAGATCGGGGATCTGTACCGGGCGCTGGTCGAGTCCGGGCGCGTGCGTGCGTTGCACCTGGAGTACCAGCCGTGGCAAACCGAGCCGCTGCGCGAACTCGGGCCGGTGGCCGAGCAGGTGCGGGTTCGCCTGGGCCTGTGAGCGCGCCGGCGCGGCCGCGTGTCGCCCTCAGGGGTCGGCAGCGGCCACCGCATCGAGCCCGCACGCGGTCCAGGCGCCCAGAATGCGGTCGCGGGCAGCGACCACCGCCGCATCCGGCCGCACCACCCGCGGCCGCGCGTCGAGCGTGCAGCCCAGTGCCGCGGCCAGCAGGTCCGCATGTGCCTGTGTCAGCTGCGCGGCCGCGTCGGCCCCGAGCAGTCCGTGCACCGCCGCGGCCGCCAGCAACCCGGGCGTGGTCATCTCCTGCAGCAACGCCGGCGTGTCCGTGGCGTGGCCCAGCACCAGGTACTGCAGCAGGAACTCCAGATCGACCAGCCCACCGGGGCCGTGCTTGAGGTCGAAATGCCCGCCGCGACTGCGGTCCAGTTCGCCGCGCATGCGCGCGCGCATCGCCGCCACGTCGCGACGCAGGCTTTCGCGCTCGCGGGGCCGTGCCAGTACCTGCGAGCGCAGGTTCGCGAACGCCTCGCCCATCGTCGCGGCGCCGGCCACGAAGCGTGCGCGCACCAGTGCCTGGTGCTCCCAGGTCCAGGCGCGCTCGTGCTGGTACTCGGCGAAGCTCTGCAAGCTCGACACCAGCAGGCCCCTGGCACCGTCGGGCCGCAGCCGCAGGTCGACCTCGTAGAGCCGGCCGGCCGGCGTGAGCGTGCCCAGCAGGTTGACCAGCCGCTGCATCAGGCGCGCGAACCAGCGCGGCGCATCGAGCGGACGGGCGCCGTCGCTCTCGGCCTGCAGCAGTGCGCCGTCGAACAGGAACACCAGGTCCAGGTCCGAACCGAACCCGAGCTCGCAGCCACCGAAACTGCCGTAGGCCATCACCGCCACGTGCTCGAGCACGTCCACGCCCCCGGGCCGTCCGTGGCTGCGGGTGAGCTCGGCCGCGGCCACCGGCAACAGCGCCGCGACCACGGCCTCGGCGACCCAGGCCAGCTGCCGTGCGCTCGCAGGTCCATCGCTGCGCTCGAACAGCCGCGCCAGTGCGATCCGGAAAGTCTGGCTCTGGCGGAACTCGTTGAGCGCGAGCAGCACCGCCTCGGGATCGTCGCCGGCCACGCGCCCGAGCGCCCGGGCACACTCCGATCGCAGCGCCGCGCGCGTGTCGGCCGGACGCTCGCTGCCGGCGTCGAGCAGATCATCCAGCAGCAGCGGGTGTGCACTCACGCGCTCGGCCAACCATGCGCTGCGCGCCATGACCTCGACCACGCGCGTGAGCGCCGCGGGTTGCTCGGCCAGCAGCGCCAGGTAGCTGGAGCGGCGCACGATCGAATGCAGCAGCCGGATCGTGCGCTCGACCGACTGCTGCGGCCGCTCCGTGGCAGCCGCGGCGGCCAGCAATGCCGGCAGCACCCGGTCCAGCCGGCGCCGCGCGCGTGCCGAGAGCGCCAGCAGGGCCGGGCTGCGCGCGAACTCCACCAGCTGCGCATGCACCGGGCCGACCTCGTCGATACCGGTGAGTGCCAGCCGCGCCGGCGCGTCGGGATCCTCCACGTGCGACCAGTACTCGGCGAATCCCGACAGCGCCGGCGACTGCGGCCTGGGCGTATCGAATACGCGCTCGAACTCTTCGCCGACGCAACGGCGGTGATGCGCCAGCTCGTCCGCGAGTGCCGACCAGGACCCGTATCCGAGCCCGAGAGCGATGCGCTCGCGCAGCCGCGGATCCTGCGGCGGCTCGTGGGTCTGTTCCTCGCGCAGCATCTGCAGCCGGTTCTCGAGCCGGCGCAGAAAACGATATGCCCCGCGCAGGCGCTGCGCCGAACCGTCCGAGAGATGGCCGGCCGCCACCAGCGCATCGAGCGCCACCAGCAGCGCGCGCGAACGCAGCGCCGGCTCGCGGCCGCCGCGGATCAGCTGCAGCAGCTGCACCACGAACTCGATCTCGCGGATCCCGCCCGGACCCAGCTTCAGGTGCTCGGCCAGGTCGCGCCGCTGCACGTCCTGGGCGATCAGACCCTTCATCTCGCGCAGCCCGTCGAAGGCCGTGTAGTCGAGGTAGCGCCGGAACACGAACGGGCGCAGCGTCTCCAGGAATGCCTCGCCGCCGGCGCGGTCGCCGGCCACCGGGTGCGCCTTGATCCAGGCGTAGCGTTCCCAGTCGCGGCCCTCGCGCTGGAAGTACTGCTCCATGGCGCCGAAGCTCAGCGCCAGCCGCCCGGCGTTTCCGAACGGACGCAGCCGCATGTCCACCCGGTAGGCAAAGCCCTCGGCGGTGGCCTCCGAGAGCAGCGCGATCAGTGCCCGGCCCACCCGCGTGAAGTACTCGTTGGCATCCAGCGGCCGCGGACCGTCGCTGTCGCCGCCGTCGCCGTGGCCGAACACCAGGTCCACGTCAGAGGAGAAATTGAGCTCGCCGCCGCCGAGCTTGCCCAGCGCGAACACGGCCAGCCGGAGCGGCCGGCCGCCGGCATCGCATACATGGCCGTGACGCTCGGCCACGGACGCCTCGGCCGCTGCCAGCGCCTGCGCGATGCAGCGTTCGGCCAGCGCGCTGGTATCCGCCAGCGTGCGCTCCAGCGCTACGCCGTCGAAATCGGCCAGTGCGATCGCGACGCTGACCTGGTGCCGGTAGCGTCGCAGCACATCCATTGCTTCGCGACCGGTGCCCTGCAGCTGCGGGGCCGGCAACGGCTCCGCCTCGCCCATCCGCTCCAGTTGCGATGGTCCGCGGCGCAGACGCTCGAACGCATAGTCGCTGCCCAGCAACAGCATGCGCAGGGCCTGCCGGTCGTCGATGCGGATCGGGTTTGCGGCGCCCGTCTGGGCGGAGGCCAGGACTTGCAGACGCTCGGCGACCAGCGCCTGCGCCCAGTCGGGAAGCGGGGGCAGGGTCACCCGGACGATTCTTGCACAGCCCGGACCGGGGCCCGGCCATGCAATGAAAAAGCCCGCTCCGGTCGCGACCGGAGCGGGCTTTCTCTCCCTCCCCACTCTCTTCACCGATCCTATAGGTTCGTTGCAACGGGCGCATGCTGCGCCGCAACGTCGCGCGGTGCGGCGCCACGCCGCGCCGCGGCGGCGGGCTCAGACCGTCAGCACGGTCGCCAGGCCCAGCAGGCAGGCCATGCTGACCACATCGGTGGCCGTGGTCAGGAAGATCGAGGAGGCGGTCGCCGGGTCCGCGCCCAACCGCTTGAGCCCGAGCGGGATCAGCGTACCGGACACGCCCGACATCACGCAGCTCACCGACATCGCCACCAGCACCGCGATGGCCAGCGTCAGCGCGTTGGCCGGGTCGTTCCCCACGACCACGAAGTACATCGCCGCGCCGGCCACCGCGCCGGTGATCAGCCCGTTGAGCAGTCCCAGCCAGGCCTCCTTGGCGACCAGTCCGCGGCGGCTGGCGCCGCGCAGTTCGCCCAGCGTCATGCCGCGCAGGGTCACCGCCAGGGTCTGGCTGCCGCAGTTGCCGCTCTGCCCGGCCAGCACCGGCAGGAACATCGCCAGCACGACGAAACGGTCGATGGTGTCCTGGAAGGCGCCGACCACGGCGGCGGCGGCGAACACGGTGAGCAGGTTCAGCTGCAGCCAGGGATGCCGGAACTTCAGGCTGCGCGACCAGGGCGTGGCCAGACGCTCCTCGCGCTCGACACCGACCATGGCGCCGGCCTGGGCGCTGATCTCGAAGGCCTGCTGCTCGAACAGCACGTGGCCGCGCACGATGCCCAGCAGCTTGCCGGCCGGATCGCAGACCGGATAGACCGGGTAGTGGCGGGTGACGACCTCCTGCATGGCCTTCATCAGCGGCGCCTCCGGCCGCAGCGCGAAGGGGTCGCGCAACATGATCCCGGCCAGCGTCTGCCCGGGTTCGGCGAACAGCAGCTCGCGAAACGCGACCACTCCGACCAGGTGGCCGTCGGGCTCGGTCACGAACACGTAGGTCACCAGGCGCTGGCGGACGATCTCGCGCAAGCCCTCGATCACCTCGGCGATCGTGGTGCCGGGCAGGAACACGGCCGGCGGCTTCTCCATCAGCCGTCCGACGGTGCCTTCCGGATAGCTGTGCCGCTGCAGCCACAGCTGGCCCTGGTCGAACGGCGTGGCCGCAGCGATGCGGGCGCGGCGCTCGGGCTCGAACTCATCGAGCACTTCCACCGCGTGGCCGATGTGCAGCCGCGCCAGCAGCTGCGCGATGCGCGCGTCCTCGATCTCCTCCAGCGCTTCGGCCGCGCTGCGCGGATCCAGTCCGCGCACGCGCTCGAGCAGGTCGGGCGTGTCGCTCATCGGGGCGGTCCTCCGCAATGCCGCCCACGGACGTGTGCGGGGCGCAGATACGTTATCCGAACGCGCCCGCGGTGCCCATCCCGGCGCCGCCGCGCCGATCCCGCTTCCGGCATGCACGCGAAAAGCCCGGCCTGAGCCGGGCTTTTCGTCCGCACCGGGCGCGTCCCAGCAGCCTGCTAGCGCACGCGGAAGGCGGTGCAGCTGCCGATCGCGTACGGCACGCGGCGGCGGGCACGGTGGGCGCTGCAGGCGTGCCAGCGCGCTTCCAGCCACTCCTCGACCGTGACCTGGCCGGCGGCGCCGTCGGCGACTTCTTCGCGGTAGGCGCAGAAGTCCGCATAGTCCTCGAGCTCGCCGGCGATCTCGCGCTGCAGCTGGTCCACCAGCATGGCGTCGTCGAAGTGCGCGATCACCGGCGCCGAGTCGGGGATGAGCTTGGCCGGGTCACCGAGGTAGCCGAGCACCGCGCCGATGCGCTCGCCCAGGGCCGTCGGCAGCGTCCAGTCGCCGTCCTTGCGCATGCGTCGCAGCTGCACGGCCGCGTCCATGCCGCGCCGCACGAAGTCGGCGTCGATGCCCTCGGCCGCAGCGTCCAGCACCTTGCGGCCGGCGGTGGCGATCTGGTCGGCGGCCACCGGCCGCGCGCCGGGGCACACGGTGCCGAGCGCCGCGTTGTAGCGCGTCAGCCCGGGGCCGGCGAGCTCGATGCCCGCCAGCAGGTGGCGACGGCCGCTGTCGTAGGTCGGGAAACGGCCCAGCCCGGTCAGGAACACACCGCTGTTGCTCACGTTCAACATGACACTTCCTCCATCGTCGCGCCCGGGATCGGGCGCCTTCGATGGGTTCCTGACCGAAGCGGCGGCGGCGATTACACGCGACCGCGCACGGCCCACGTCATTACGGGTCGACGATCACTTCCGGGTCATGGCCTTGCCCGCCGGCCCATACCAGGTATGGAAAGCCCTGGCGCTCCTGAACGGCACGGACCCGGATCTGGACGGAGGTGCCGGCGGGATCGGCCTTAATCCGGGTATGGCCCTGCACATCCGGCGTGCCGTCCGTGAACTCGACCCCTTCGAAGGTATGCGCCAGCGAGCCGGCAGGCTGCCAGGTCAGCAGGCTGCCGGGGCGGACGCGGCAGCTTTGCCTGTCGGGCTCCGGTTTGCTTCCCGGCTCGATCGTGACGGTCAAGGTCGAGGGCTGCCCGTTCTCGGCGCCTGCCGAGCACCACGGCGGGGGGGCCTGTGTCGTCGGCATCTCACACCCGGCAAGAAACACGACTGCAGCTGCTGTTGCGTGACGGATCCTCATGGCTGTCTCCCCTCGATGGGATTGGTCTTGGTCTTCTCGTCCGGTCGCGCCGTCCCTGCGCCCCCCGGAGGGGAACCCGTGCCCGACCCTGCGCGCATCTCGCGCAGCACCGGCTCCAATACCGGCAGGGCACGCAGCGTCTCGAGCGCGTGGCCTGCCTGCAGCGCCTGCTCGACGCGCTGCCGCGCGGCGTCGAGGTCGCCCAGATGCGCGTGCACTTCGGCCGCGCGCACCAGCACTTCGTTGCCGCCGCCCTGCTCGGCCCGTGCCAGCAGCGCGCGCGCCGCTTCGGCCTCGCCGAGATTGGCGCGGAACCAGGCCAGCGTGGCCATGGCACGGGCATCGTCGGGATTGTCCTGCAGCCAGGCTTCCGCCTCGGCCGCCGCGCGCGCGTACTCGCGGTGCGTCGCCTCGGTTTCGTGCGGCAGCTGCGACAGCGCGTCGGCCAGGTTGCCGCGCGTGCGGAAGTCGCGCGCCAGCGGCACCGCGCGCCGGAACAGCGCCGCCGCCTCGGTGTAGTCGCCGAGGTTGAAGCGCACGATGGCGAGGTTGTTCAGCGCGCCGTGCGTGGCCTCGATCGCCACCGAGCGGTACAGCGCCTCGGAGGCCTCCTGCAGGCGGCCCAGCAGCAGCAACGCGGCACCGAGGTTGGTCCAGGCGTTGGCGACGTCGTCGGGCGCGAGCTCGGTGGCGTAGCGAAACGCTTCGGCGGCCTCATGGAAGCGTTGCCGGTCGTAGTGGAAGCGCCCCAGCTGATAGGGCACGAACCAGTCGCCCTTGTCGAGGCTGCGGGCCAGGCCGAAGTGGCGCAGCGCGGCCGCGTCGTCGCCGCGCGCGGCCATCACCTGGGCCATGCCCAGGTGCGCGCGGCCGCGCACCGCTGGTTCCTCCAGCGCGCGCTCGTAGCCCCGCAGCGCAAGAGCGTGCTCTCCGCGCACACGGTCGAACTCCGCCATCGCCAGGGCGACGTCGCCGGTCGCGCTCCCCGCATCCGGCGCCAGCGCACAGGCCTGGCGTGCCTGCTCCAGCACGCCGGTGTCGCGGCTGCGCTCGGAACGGCGGACCTGCGCCTCGCAGATGCCGGCCTGTGCCGGTGAGAACGAGGGCGCCAGCGCCAGCGCTTCGCCGAACTGCGCGATCGCCTCGTCGAGGTCGGCCGGGCCGCGGCCGCGGTCCAGCAGATGGCGGCCGCGCGCGTGATAGGCGTAGACCGCGGCGTCGACCACCGCGGATCCGGGCGCGGCGGGTCCGCGCGGCAGCCAGCGCAGCGCAGCGAGGACCACCGTCGCCAGCAGCAGGCCCAGCAGCCCGAAGCGCAGCGCGCGGCGCGTGGCCAGACCCGAACGCGCCTCCGGAAAGGCTTGCGCCGCCGCCTTGGCGACCTCCGCCGCCGGCGCCACCCAGGCATGCGCCTCGTCGTCGCGCGCCAGCGCCGGGCGCATGTGGCGCGCCAGCGCGCGGTGCAGCGGCGTGACCACCGTGTACTGCACAGCCGACGAAACCGCGAGCTCGCCGGGGCCGGCGTGCTGCAGCACGGCCTGCGCGTCGGCCGCGGCGCGGCCGACGAAACGGCCTTCGCGGTGCGCCACGTCACCCAGCGTCAGCGCCGCGCGCAGGCGCCGGCCCTGCGTGGCCAGCAGCCGCAGCGCGCACTCCAGCGCCTCCTTGGCGCTGTGGAACTCCGCGGTCAGCAGCTCGCCGTCGCGCTCGACCTCGCGGCTGTGGAAGCGCCGCAGCAGGCGCCGCACGGCGGTCTCGTCCAGGCTGTGGCCGCGGCTGGACTGCACCTGCAGCAGCGCCGCCACGTGCGGCGCCGACTGCGGCAGCAGCGCCGCGCGCAGCGGCTCGTGCCAGCGCGCCTCGGGAGCCTTGCCGAAAGACGGATCGGTCGCGCCGCCGTCCCGCTCGGTCACCGCGGGCGCCGCCTCCTCGCCGCCGAACGCAGCCGCGCCGCCGCGGAACGGCCACTCGCGCAGCAGCCGCGAGGTGCGCGGCGTCGCAGCTCGCGCGCCCGGCGCGATCGCTTCGTCCTGCGCCGGCACCGCGCCCTCGCGCTCGAGCGCGTCGATGTGCGCGGTCAGCTCGGCGGTGCTGGCCAGTCGGTCCAGCGGCTCCTTGGCCAGCAGCCGCCCCAGCAGCCCCTGCAGCGGCCGGTAGGCCGCCGGCAGCTGCGGCACCGGCGCCTGCATGTGCTGCATGCCGACCGCCCAGCCGTCCTCGCCGCGGTAGGGCGGCTCCCCGGTCAGCAACTGGTAGAGCACCGCGCCCAGCGCGTAGAAATCCACGCGCGCATCGACGCGTCCGTCGCGCCACAGCTCGGGCGCCATGTAGGCGGGCGTGCCGGCGGTGGCGTTCTCGCGGGTGAGCACGCTGGAGGCGTCGACCACGTGCGCGATGCCGAAGTCGGTCAGCAGGAAGGCGTCGTCCTCGTGGCACAGGATGTTGTCGGGCTTGATGTCGCGGTGGACGATGCCGCGCGCGTGCGCATGGCTCAGCGCCGAGGCGATCTCGCGGATGCAGCGCAGCGCCTCGCGTGGCGCCATCTGCCCGGCCTGCGGCGTGACCGGACCCCGCGGCAGGTACTCCATGGCCAGGTAGGCATGGCCCGCGTGCACGCCGAAATCGTGGATGGCGACGATGTGGCGGTGGTGCAGACCGGCCGCCACCCGCCCCTCGCGCAGGAACCTGTGCGAGAACGACGGGTCGCCTGCCGCCAGCTCGGGATCGAGGACCTTCAGGGCCACCTCGCGCCGCAGCGACAGCTGCTCGGCAAGGTACACCACGGCCATGCCACCACGGCCAAGCTCACGGCCGACCCGGTAGCCGGGTATCTCGACCATGTGCGCTGCTCCCCCGGCGCGACTACGCCAAGGCGTTCAGCATACTCCGCTGTGCATCACCCCTGGCAATGGGGGCGTGGACTGCACCGGCGGCCACAGGGCAGGCAGCGATTGTCCCTCACGTGCGCAGCGTGCCGCCGAGCTCGCGCAGCTCCTGCTCGAGCGCGGCGCCGTCGCCCACGGTCTGGGCCAGCTCGGCACGGACCAGCTCGCGCAGGCGCTCGCGCATGCGGTGCACGGTCACAGCCAGCGTGTTGCGCCGCATCTGCAGCCGTTCGGCCACCTCGGCGTAGCACTCGCGGTCGGGCGCCTCGAGCAGGAATTCACGCGTGTGCGCGAGCAGCTCGGCCTTGCCGGCCGCCACCGCCTCGGCCTCGAGCCGGTCCAGCGCGCGGCGCAGCACCGTGAGCGCCCACTCGCGCACATAGGCCGCCTCCGGCCGCGCCTCGGCGTCGGCCGGCTCGGCCGCATCCTCGGCGTCCAGCGAGGCCGGCGCAAGCCCGCCGCCGCGCTTGGCCGCGCCCTCGCGCGCGGCCTCGTGCGAGAGAAAGTTCTTCACGGCGGCCAGCAGGAAGTTGCGGAAGCGACCGCGTGCCGGGTCGGCGGCATCGTGCCAGCGGCCTTCCAGGAACTGCAGGAAGAAGGCCTGGGTCAGATCCTCGGCATGGGCGCCGAAATGCGGATGGCGCCGGACAAAGGCCAGCACCGGCGCGCGATAGGCCTCGCACAGCCGCGCCAGTGCCTCGCGCGCGCGTGCGTCCTCGCCGCGCGTGGCGAGCACGATACTCCAGTGCGTGGTCTCGAACATGGGCACGCCGGCCGGAATCCGCCCCATGATAGGCGCGTCCGCCTGCCGTCCGCACGCCGGGGGCGCGACGGGCACAGGCGCAGTTGCGCGCCGTGCTCGGCAGCGTCGCCCGCCACTACCTGGCCCTGTCCAGCGTGCTAACGGTCGGCGGATCCTGGGAAGCGCCCGCGTCGGACGTCGCGCAGGATCTCGCGCGCGGCGTTCATGCCGGGAACGCCGGTGACGCCACCGCCCGGGTGCGTGCCAGAGCCGCACAGGTACAGCCCGGGCAGCGCGCCGCGGTAGTCGCCCTGCCCCAGCAGCGGTCGCGCCGAAAACAGCTGGTCCAGCCCCAGCGCGCCGTGGAAGATGTCGCCGCCGGTCAGCCCGTAGTCGCGCTCCAGGTCCAGCGGCGAGAGCGCGCCGTAGCCGAGCACGCTGCGGCGGAAGTTCGGCGCGTAGCGGTCGATGGTGTCGATCATCAGTTGCGCCACGGTGTCGCGGTGCGTGTCCCAGTCCAGCTCCGGGTGGACCTGCTGGCAGAACAGGCTGGCCACGTGCTGCCCCGGTGGCGCCAGGGTGTCGTCGAGCGTGGAGGAGATCACCAGCTCCACGATCGGCTCGCGCGCCCACCCCGGGTTGTGCTCACGGCCCTTGGCGTCGAAGTAGGCGCGTTCGAAATAGTCCAGCGAATGCCCGATCAGGATGCCGCTGCTGTGATGCGGCTGCAGCTGCGTGCCGGGCATGCAGCGGAAATCCGGCAGTTCAGACAGCGCCACGTTCATGCGGAAGGTGCCGGAGGCGCAGCGGTAGCGGCCGATGCGCTGCACGGTTTCGTCTGGCAGCGTGCCCGCCTCGAACAGGCGCGTGTACAGCAACTTCGGATTGACACCGGACACCACGCGTGCGGCGCGCAGTTCCTCGCCGTCGGACAGCACCACGCCTGCAGCGCGGCCCTGCTCCACCCGCACGCGCGCCACCGGTGCGTTGGTGCGGATCTCCACGCCGCGCGCGCGCGCCTCGGCAGCGATTGCCTCGCTGATCGCGCCCATGCCGCCGATGGCGTGGCCCCACACGCCCTGCTTGCCGTTGACCTCGCCGAAGACATGATGCAGCAGCACGTAGGCGCTGCCGGGTGTGTACGGGCTGGCGAAATTGCCCACCACCGAGTCCCAGCCGAGCACCGCCTTCAGCGGCCCCGATTCGAACCAGGCGTCGAGCAGCTCGCCGGCGCTCTTGGTGAACAGGTCCAGCAGGTCGCGGCGGCCGCGCATGTCGAGCCCGCGCAGCTGCTTCGCGACCGCCCAGGAGTTGAGCCAGTCGGCCAGTACGAAGCGGTCGGACACGTTCGGCGGCGTCTGCGTCAGCAGCGCCCGCAGCACCGCGACCACGCGCTCGAGCATGGCGAAGTAGTCCGGCAGCCGCCCGGCGTCGCGCGCCGACAGCCGCGCCACCTCGGCCTGGGTGTGCTCGCCGCCGAAGCGGAAGCAGCCGCCGTCGGGCAGCGGCAGGAAGTTCGCGTACGTCCGCTCGACGATACGCAAGCCGTGTTCGGCCAGGCGCAGGTCGCCCATGACCTTCGGGTTCAGCAGGCTGACCGTGTAGCTGCAGCTGGAGTTGCGGAAGCCCGGATGGAATTCCTCGGTGACTGCGGCGCCGCCGACGATGCCGCGGCGCTCGAGCACGCACACCTTGAGCCCGCCGGCGGCCAGGTAGGCCGCGCAGACCAGGCCGTTGTGGCCGCCACCGATCACCAGGGCGTCGTATTCGTGTGGCTGCGGCATCCGCATCGAAGCGTTCGGTGAGGAGCCGGACTATACCGCCGTCACCGATCCTGCGGAGCCGCGGTCCGGACCGATGGGACGGACTTGCCCGGACCCTGCTCAGGTCACGGCGGCGCCCCCTGCAACCATCTGCCCGGCCGAGCAGAAAGAACCAGCCCTGCGGCGATCCCGCCCGCGCCCGGCCCACGGCGGCGCCGAGCGAGAGCAGCGCCAGCGCCAGCACCGTGAGATTCATCCCCTGGCTGGCGAGCGCCGAGCGCGGCTGCACCATCACCACGAGCAGCAGCACGGCCGTGATCGCCAATCGCCGACACCAGCCCGAGCAGCAGCAGGGCGCTGATGATCATGCTGGTGTAGCACACGCGTGCCAGGTCCTGGGCCACGTCGGCTTCCAGCGGCATGGCCTGGATGCGCATCGGCTGGTGGCGTCCGCCAAGCAGCTGCACGAACACCGGTTCGTGCGCCACCGCCTCGGGCAACTGCAAGCTCAGGCGGTGACGCGAGCCGATCTGCTGCCCCAGCTGCAGGTTCACTCCGGGCCGGATTGGCTCGCCGCCAGTCGCGCCCGGGCGGCTGCCAGCCACGCGCGCGCGTCGACCACGCGGCTGTCCTCGGGCCCTAACAGCCCCTCCCAATGCGGCAGCCACTCGCCGTAGAAGGCCACGACCTCGCGGTCGCGGCGCTGGCTGGCCAGGGTCTCGCCCAGATCCCAGGCGTACTTGGCAGTGCTGACGTGGCCATCGGGGAAGACGCGTTGCGACTTCTCCAGCAACGATCGCCGCAGCGCCGCGGCCGCCTGGAACTGGCCGGTCTGCTCCAGGTGCATGCCCAGGACCTGCTCGAACGGCATCGCGTTGGGGTCCTCGGGCCCCAGCGCAGCCAGCGCGGCATCGCGGGTGCGTTCGAACAGGGCGCGCGATTCGGCTATGCGGTCGCTGCGCTGCCAGCACCGGGCCAGCCACACCCATCCGATCCAGGTGTTTTCGTTGTCGGCGCCCAGGCTGCGCTCGCGATAGTTCGCCGCCTGCTCGATCAGGGCCGCGGCCTCCTCGAAGCGCTGCAGTTCGAACAGCACCACGCCGTGCCGGAGCCGGCATTCGTGCGCAGCCGGGTGGTCGCTGCCCAGCGCCGCCACGGTGGTGGCGCAGGCGCGCTCCATGATCGGCAGCGCTTCCGCGTAGCGCTCCAGGGCCGTGAGCGCGACCGCCTCGCGCCGCTGCCACTCGAGCGTGCGCGGATCCTCGACGCCGAACTTCGCCTGTGTGCCCGAGCGCAGTTCGCGGGCGGTGACGAGCGCTTCCTCGAAGCGGTCGGTCTGCATCAGGGCGCGCAGGCGGTGATCGAGCGCGTCGATGTGCAGCTGCTCGAACGCGCCCAGCGCGACAATCGCCGGCATCCGCGCCTGCAGCACCCGTAGCGCCCGCGCCTCGCGCCGGTCCTCCACGTCGATCCCGGCCAGCCCGACCTCGAATGCCAGCCGAAGCGCATCGGGCGCCGCCGCCGGAAGCACGGCCAGGCCCTGACCGTAAATATTGCGGGCCTCGGCGTAGCTGGCCTCCGCGCGCAGCACCTGGCCCAGCACCAGGTACGCCTGCAGCAGTTCGGGATCCGCGACCGGGCGCGTCGCCGCCAGCGCGGCGACGGCGCTGTGCGCGTGCGCGCGCGCCGTTGCGCTGTCGCCGGCCAGGTACAGCGACTGCGCCAGTTCGCGGTGCAGGACGCCGGCCAGCACGGGCGCACCTGCAAACCGCGCGTCGATACGCGTTCCGGCCTGGACCAGCGCATCCGTCAGCGCGATGTCGAGCGGGCTGCGGAACGGATTGGCCGCCTGGATCAGGTCGCGGGTCAGGAACTCGCTGACTGCGTTGGCGACTTCGGCCTGCCGTGTGGCCCGCGCGGCTTCCGCGTCGGCGCGCAGCGCGTGCTCGCGCGCCAACTGGGCCTGCCACAGTGCCAGGCCCAGGCCGGCAAGCAGCGCCACCAGCACGGCCACGGCACCGCCGACCGCGTACCGGTGGCGGGCGGCGAACTTGCGCAGCCGGTAGGTGGCGGTGTCGGGCTGCGCGGCAATCGGGCGGCCCTCCAGGTACCGGCGCAGGTCCTGCGCCAGCTGCGCGGCGCCGGCGTAGCGACGCCGTGCGTCCGGCTGCAATGCGGTACTGACGATCGTGTCCAGATCACCGCGCAGTACGCGCGAGACCTTCTCCACCGTGGTGTCGCCGTATTCGCGTCCGGCACGCTCACGGCCTCCGGCACGCAGCGCGGCACTGGGCCGCTCGCCGGTCTCGTGCTCGAGCGAGCGCAACCATGCCACCGGCGTGTGGCCGCGGTCCGGGTGCGGCTCGCGGCCGGTCAGCAGCTCGAACAGCACCCCGCCCAAGGCGTACACGTCGGTGGCCGTGTTCGCGACCTCGCCGCGGATCTGCTCGGGGGCGGCATAGGTGGGCGTCATGATGCCGGTGCCGGTCCCGGTCAGCCGCTCCTCCTCGCTGTCGTCCAGCAGCTTGGCGATGCCGAAATCGAGCACGCGCACGCGACCGCCGGCATCCACCAGCAGGTTGGAGGGCTTGATGTCCCGGTGTACGACCAGCCGCGACTGCGCATAGGCCACCGCGTCCACAGCCTGCAGCAGCAGCTCCACGCGTGCGCGCGGATCCAGCCCCATGGCGCGCGCGTACTCGGTAATGCTGCGCCCGTCCACGTACTCCATCGCGAAGTACGGCGTGCCGTCCTCGCAGATGCCACCGTCGAGCAGATGGGCGATGTTGGGATGATCGAGCTGGGCCAGGATCCGACGCTCGCGGGCGAAGCGCGAGAGCAGCGCGTGGCTGTCCATGCCGCGCTTGAGCAGCTTGATCGCGACCCGCTGTGCAAAGTCACCGGTGACGCGCTCGGCCAGGTAGACCTCGCCCATGCCGCCGCGGCCGATCGTGCGCACCAGCAGGTATGGGCCGACGCGGTGGCCGCTGCGGTCCGGCAGCACAGGGTCGGCCGCCGCATCGTCCTGCGGCAGCAGGTCCGGCAGCGGGTGATCGAGCGGGCCTTCGGCCAGGTCGCCATGCAGCATGCCCGCCAGTTCGGCCGCAAGCTCCGGATCCTGTTCGGACAGCGCACGCAGGCTCGCATCGCGCTGCTGCGGCGCGGCATCGGCGAGCTGGTCGAACAGCTCCGCCAGGCGCTGCCAGCGCCCATCGTCAATCGATGTCGACACCGCCGCCCGCTCCCTCCATGGCCCCATGCAGGAAGGCGCGGGCGCGCCGCCAGTCCCGTTTGAGCGTGCGTTCGGACAGACCCAGGGCGGCGCCGGCCTCCTCCAGCCCCATGCCGGCGAAGAACCGCAGTTCCACCAGTCGGGCCAGGCGCGGTTCGAGCGCATCGAGCCGTGTGAGCGCGGCATCGAGCGCCAGCAGCTCCGGCAGGTCGCGACCGTCGGACTGGGCCGCCGCGCCGGCGAGGCTCTCATGGGGCGCGCCGCCGCCGCGCCGGGCAGCGCGCTGGGCGCGCACGCGGTCGATGGTGATCTGCCGCATCGCACGCGCGGCCACGGAAAAGAAGTGCGCGCGGTCGCTGACCTCCAGCGCCTCGGGCCGCGCCAGTTTCAGGTAGGTCTCGTGCACCAGCGAGGTGGTGCGCATGCCACCGCCGTCGCCTGCGCGCAGCTGGCGCGCAGCCAGGCGGCGCAGGTCCTCGTAGACCACCGTGAACAGGTGGTCGGCGGCGGCGTGGTCACCGCCGCGCGCCTTCACGATCAACTCGGTGAGTTCGGCCACCGGCGACTCCGTCGACCGCCAGCGGCCGACGATGCCACAGGCCCGGGGGACCGGCAATCGGGACCCGCGGCGGTGCCGCCGCGTCCGGAGATTCCATGCAACTGGGGCCGTTAACCGGAACACGGGCACGCTCGGCCCGAAGCCGCGAATCGGGCCGAGGCGTCGCCGCTGGCGCGCGAAAGCAGCGGAACGGTGAGCAGCCACCGGAACCGCGAGCTGAACGACAGGGTCATGCTGGACATGGGAATTCCTCCGCCGTTGCACGGGTTACGGCGAAAGCTCCGGTCCGGGGCCATGCGGCCGATCCGACGAGCGGCGAGCGCCACCACCGGCGTGTTCGGGAACGGGACGGAAAAGAAAAGGCCCCGCATCGCTGCGGGGCCCTGGTGCAACAGGCGGGCGCGCGCAGACCTGCGTCGTGCGGCGCTACTGGCTGGCCTGGTACACCGCCAGTGCCGTGCCCGCGTCCTCGATGAACAACTGCACGGACTTGTCGCGGACGCCCAGGATGGTGTCGCCCATGCCCAGTCCTTCCTCGAACTGCACCAGCGTCGCCTCTTCGGTGTCGGGCTCACCGTAGAGCGCGCGCGCCGCCTGCATGGCCGCGCCCAGCGGCAGCGTCGTCGCCGGCTGGTAGCTGATCCGGTAGATGCGGCCTTCGAAGCTGTGCACCCACAGCGTGCCGCCGTCGATCACGGTGCCAAACTCGTGCGCGGCCCGGTTCCACGGGCTGGTCGATGGCTTCGAGCCCGCGGGTGCGGGGTCGCCCAGGCGGTAGCCGCGCAGTGCGCGCGGCAACTTGCCGTTTTCCTTCGGCGGCAACCAGCTGGTATCCATCGTGGCGGAGGCCGCATCGGCGGCCGTGCCCGCTTCACCGGCAGCGGCCCCGGCTTCGGCGGCGCTCGGCGCATCCGCACGCGCCGCGACGGCGTCCTCGGGTTCCTGCGCGCAGGCGCCGAGCAGCGCCGCCGCAAGGACGAGCAGCAGGATCCACAGGTGGTGGTGGGCCCCATTCATCGCATGCACTCCGTCGGTGGACCGTCCCCAGCCTGCCCCAGCCGGATCGCCGCCGCAAATCGACCAAGCGGCGGGGTCTGGTCTGGCATTGGGAAAATGGGGACGGGGGGTTTTTCGGCCGCATCAGTGACGACACGCTCGACTGGGTCCGGACCGCGACGTCTCACAACGCGCGCTCGGTGGCGCACGGATCGTCGCCATGATCGAACGCAGCCTCAACCTGCCGGCGGCCTCCCGCCCTCACGGCAGACCCAGG
>DASRZM010000048.1:0-60468 GCA_035686365.1 Lysobacteraceae bacterium
CCGGTAGCGCTTGCCGGGACGTTGGCGACATGGATGTCGCCAAAGAGCCCCCATGGACGGGTTCACGGCGATCCCGGCAAGCGCTACCGGACCCCGGCACGCCCTACGAAGACGCAATCCTCATAGGGAAGATCTGATCCGGTCCGTCCTATACCCTTCGACAGGTTCAGGACAGACTTCGACTCCGCTTCGCTGCGCGCAGGACGAACGGTGAGGGGGCTCGACTCCGCTTCGCTGCGCTCGGGTCAATCCGTGACGGGGCTTCGACTCCGCTTCGCGACGCTCGGCTCGAACGGCCGCGGGGCGGCTGCTGGCATAATGCTTCTCCTATGCCTGTGACCATCAAGACACCCGAGCAGATCGAGAAGATGCGCGAGGCCGGCCGCCTCGTGTCTTCGGTGCTGGACATGATCGGCGAGCACGTGAAGCCCGGCGTCAGCACCGACGAACTCGACCGCATCTGCCACCAGTACATCGTCGGGGAGCTCGATGCGGTGCCGGCCAACCTGGGCTACCGCGGATTTCCGAAGACCATCTGCACCTCGGTCAACAACGTGATCTGCCACGGTATCCCGAGCCCGTCCAAGGTGCTCCGGGAGGGCGACATCCTGAATATCGACGTCACCGTCATCAAGAACGGCTGGCACGGCGACCACAGCCGCATGTTCTTCGTCGGCGAGCCCTCGGTGCTGGCCCGGCGGCTGGTGGAGGTCACCCGCGAGGCGATGTGGCGGGGCATCCGCGCCGTGAAGCCCGGCGCCACGCTGGGAGACATCGGCCACGCCATCCAGCAGTACGCGGAGTCGGAGCGTTTCTCCGTGGTGCGCGAGTACTGCGGGCACGGCATCGGTCAGGTCTACCACGAGGAACCGCAGGTGCTGCACTACGGGCAGCCGGGCAGCGGCTTGCGCCTGGAGCCGGGGATGAGCTTCACCGTCGAGCCGATGATCAATGCCGGCAAGCGCCACACGCGGCTGCTGCCCGACGGCTGGACCGTCGTCACCAAGGACCGCTCGCTGTCGGCGCAATGGGAGCACACCGTCACCGTCACCGACGAGGGCGTGGAGGTGCTCACCCGCACGCCCGGAGACGACAATACGCCGTGAGCACGCTCGCGCCCGTGCCGGGTCTGCCCGATGTCGCCGCAAACGCGGCGCAGTGGCGTACGGCGGTGCGGAGCATGCTGGCCGGGGCCGCCGGTCAGGACTGCGAGCAGGCATCGCGTGAGCGCGACATCGATGAACTGCTGCACGAGCGGGCCGCCCGCGTGGACGGCGTCGTGCGCAGCGCCTGGGAGCGCTGCCTGGGCAGCGCGAGCGCCGCCACCCTGGTGGCTACCGGCGGCTACGGTCGGCGGGAGCTGTTTCCGCACTCGGATGTCGACCTGCTGATCCTGGCCGAGGCCGGAGCGCAGGAGCACGAGAAGGGCGCGATCGCCGAGTTCATCGCGCTGCTGTGGGACGCGGGACTGGATCCGGGCACCGCGGTCCGCTCGATCGCCCAGTGCATCACCCTGGCCGCAGACGACATCACGGTGGCCACGGCGCTGACCGAGTCGCGTCACCTGGCCGGCAGACGCGGGGCCTACGACGAGCTGGTGCAGGCTTCGATTGCGCCGGACTTGTGGCCGCCGAAAGCGTATCTGGATGCCAAGCGCGGCGAACAGCTGCAGCGCCATCGCCGCTACAACGACACGGCCTACAACCTGGAGCCCAACCTCAAGGACGGCCCCGGCGGCCTGCGCGACGTGCATACGCTGATCTGGATCGGGATGCGCGTGCACGGCGCCCGATCGCTGCAGGCCCTGGCGGAACTGGGGGCGATCGGGGCCGACGAACTCGCTACCCTCGAGCGTGAGCGCCGGGCCCTCTCACGCCTGCGTTTCGGCCTGCACTGCGTGGCCGGGCGCCGGGAAGAGCGCCTGTTGTTCGACTACCAGACCGCATTGGCGCAGTACCTGGGGCACGACGACGGCGACGGCAATCTCGCGGTCGAGCGCATGATGCAGGGGTTCTTCCGCAGCGCCGCGATGGTGCTGCGGCTCAATGCGCGGCTGCTGCAGCGGTTCGAAGAAAACCTGGGCGGCGATGCCGAGGTGGTCGCGATCGACGCCGGGTTCGAAATGCGCGGCGACTACCTGGCACTGCGGGATCGTGGTGCGTTCGAACGCGAACCGCTGTCGATGCTGCGGCTGTTCACGGTATGGCAGGCGCATCCCGGGGCCCGCGGCCTGCATTCGTCGACCGCGCGCGCGCTGGGCGAGGCGCTGGACCGGATCGACGACGCGCTGCGGGCAGACGAACGGGCGCACGAGCTGTTCATGGCCATCCTCCGCGGGGAGCGCGCCGTCGAGACCCTGGCGCGCATGGCCGGACTGGGCGTGCTCGGACGGTACCTGCCCGAGTTCGGCGGTGTCTCCGGCCGCATGCAATACGACCTGTTCCACGTCTATACCGTGGACCAGCACACGCTCACGGTACTGCGCAACATCGCCAGCTTCGAGCACCCGCAGTCGCAGGACCGGTTCGCCCTGGCACACGAGATCTGGCCACGTCTTCGCAAACCCGAACTGCTGCTGCTGGCGGCCCTGTTCCACGACATCGCCAAGGGGCGCGGCGGCGATCACTCCGAGCTGGGCGCCGCCGACGCGCGTGCGTTCTGCTCCACGCACGGCCTGTCCGGCGCCGACACCGATCTGGTCTGCTGGCTGGTCCGGCACCACCTGGCGATGAGCGTGACCGCGCAGCGCCAGGACATCTCCGATCCGGAAGTGGTCCAGCACTTCGCCGAGCTGGTGGGAGAGCGCGAGCGGCTCGACTACCTGTACCTGCTGACCGTGGCCGACATCGCCGGCACCAGCCCCAAGCTGTGGAACGCGTGGAAGGACCGGTTGCTGGCCGACCTGTACACCTCCACCCGCTTCGTGCTTCGCCAGGGGCTGGAGGTGCGCGCCTATGCTGACGAGCGCATCGCCGAAACCGCCGCCAATGCGCGGGCGCTGCTGCGCGAGGCTGGACTTCAGGACGCGCAGGTGGACGCGTTGTGGGCCGAGTTCCCCGCGGAGAGCTTCCTGCGCTATCGCGCCGAGCAAGTGGCGTGGCAGACCCGGGGCATCGCCGGTCACGGCACCCGTGATCGGCCGCTGGTGCTGGCGCGTCCGCATGCGCGGCCCGGCGCGCTGGAGGTTTTCGTCTATTCGCCCGATCGCGACGGCCTGTTCGCGACGGTGGCCGCCACACTGGACCGGCTGGGATTGAGCGTGGTGGAGGCTCGCGTGGTCAGCTCGCGCCAGGGCATGAGCATGGACACCTTCCAGGTGCTCGACGCAGGCACCGAGTTCGTGGCGCCGGAACGGCGTGCGGCCACGGTGACCAGGGCGCTCGAGCAGGTGCTGTCGGTGACCCCGTACCGGGCCGAGCCGGTGCAGCGCGCGGTACCGCGCCAGCTGCAGCACTTCCGCGTGCCGGCGCGCATCGAATTCGATCCCGAGCCGGTTCCCGGGCGCACCGAGATGACCGTGATCTGCGCCGATCGCCCCGGGCTGCTGGCGCGGCTGGCCGCAGTACTGCGCGCGCACCAGGTGCGCGTGCACGATGCGCGAATCGCCACTTTCGGCGAACGCGTCGAGGATTTCTTCCTGCTGAGCGACGCCCACAATCGCGCGCTGACGGACGAAACGCGGGACAGCCTGCGCGCGGCGCTGGTTGAATGCATCGAGGCCGCCTATCGGCGCTGAGTGCCGGACTCGGCGTGTCTGATCAAGTCCAGGATGGACTTGATCGGACCTTTCGAGGGCAAGGAGATCGGATGGATTCGCGGTTGCAGCAGGTACGTGAGCACATCGAGTCGGCGTGGGAGCGGCGCGGCGAACTTTCGCCCGAGCGCGTGGATGCGGCCACGCGCCAGGCGGTGGACGAAGCGCTCACCGGGCTGGAACAGGGCGTGCTGCGGGTCGCCGAACCCGGCGACGGGTGCTGGACCGTGAACCAGTGGCTCAAGATGGCGGTGCTGCTGTCCTTCCGCATCACCGCCAACGCCCTGATCCCGGCGCAGCCGGCGCCATACTGGGACAAGGTGCCGGCGCGGTTCACCGGCTTCGATGGCGGCGACTTCTCACGGCTGGGTGCGCGCGTGGTCCCCGGCGCCGTCGTGCGTCGCGGTGCGCACCTGGGGCGCGACGTGGTGCTGATGCCGGCCTTCGTCAATATCGGCGCCCACGTCGGTGCCGGTACGATGATCGACACCTGGGCCACGGTGGGCTCCTGCGCGCAGGTCGGACGCAACTGCCACGTTTCCGGCGGCGCCGGGATCGGCGGCGTGCTCGAGCCGCTGCAGGCCGCGCCGACCATCGTCGAGGACGATTGCTTCATCGGCGCGCGCTCGGAGGTGGTGGAGGGCGTGATCGTCGAACGCGGCAGCGTCATCGGCATGGGCGTGTTCATCGGCCAGTCCACGCGGATCTACGAACGCGGGAGCGGACGCATCCATTCCGGTCGTGTGCCCGCCGGCAGCGTGGTGGTGGCAGGCAGCCTGCCGGCCGCCGACGGAAGCCACAGCCTGTACGCTGCGGTGATCGTCAAGCGCGTCGACGAGAAGACGCGGGCGAAAACGTCCGTGAATGAACTGCTGCGCTCGTCGGAGTGAGACGATGATCCAGGTCTATGGGCTGAACAGGTGCGACAGTTGCCGCAAAGCGCGCAACTGGCTCGAACGGTTCGGCATCGACTACCGGTTCGTCGACTACCGCGACCAGCGCGTGCCGCCCGAAACCCTGCAGCAGTGGGCCGAGTGCCTGGGGGGGTTCGACGTACTGATCAATCGCCAGAGCACGGCCTGGCGCAAGCTGCCGTCGGCGCGGCGCCACCCGGACACGCCACCTGAATGGCTGCTGCTGCTGAAGGAGCATCCGCAGCTGATCAAGCGTCCGATCGTGGTCGATGCCGACGGGCAGGTCTCGGTCGGCTTCAGCGATGCGCTGTTCAAGCGCCGGTTCCCGCGATGAGCGAAGTGCTCGGGCTCGCCTGCGAGCTGGTGCGCCGACGCTCGCTGACCCCGGACGATGCCGGCTGCCAGGAGCTGGTCGCCCGGCGTCTGGCCGCCGCCGGGTTCTCGATCGAACGGCTGCGCCATGGACGGGTCGACAACCTGCTGGCGCTGCACGGACAAGGCTCGCCGTGCCTGCTGCTGCTCGGCCACACCGACGTGGTCCCGACCGGACCGGAGCAGGACTGGAGTACGCCGCCGTTCGAGCCGGTGGTCCGTGACGGCGTACTGCACGGACGCGGCGCCGCGGACATGAAGGGCTCGGTGGCCGCCTTCGTCGTGGCTGCCGAACGCTTCGTGGCCGAACACCCGCGCCATCCGGGCACGCTGGCCATCCTGCTCACCTCCGACGAGGAGGGCGATGCCGTCGACGGCGTGCGTCGTGTCGCCGCACAGCGACTGCGCGGCGGCGCGCCGCGCATCGACTGGTGCCTGGTGGGCGAACCCAGCTCCCGCCACGAGCTCGGCGATGTCGTACGCATCGGTCGCCGCGGATCGCTGACCGGGACGGCGGAGGTCCACGGCGTCCAGGGCCACGTCGCCTATCCCGAACGGGCGCGCAACCCGATCCACGCGGTGCTGCCGGCGCTGGTCGAGCTCGCCGCGCGGGTCTGGGATCCGGAGCCGTTCCCCGACTTTCCCGGGACCGGTTTCCAGATCGCCGGGTTCCAGGCCGGAACCGGAGCCAGCAACGTGATCCCGGGCAGCGCAAGGCTGCAGTTCAACCTGCGGTACTCGCCGCGCTGGGACGCGCAGGCGCTGATCGCCGAGATCGAAGCCTGTTTCGCGCGCCACGGCGCCGAGGTCACGATCCACTGGGATCGCTCTGGCGAGCCCTTCCACACTGCGCAGGGGCCGTTGCGGGCCGCGGTGCGCGAGGCGATCGGCCGCCACTGCGGACGGATTCCCGAGGAAGACACCGGCGGCGGGACCTCCGATGGCCGCTTCCTCGCCCCACTCGGCGCCGAGGTGGTCGAGCTGGGTCCGGTCAATGCCAGCATCCACAAGGTCGACGAGCAGGTACGGGTGGACGAACTGGACCGGCTCGTCGCGCTCTACTCGGCGATCGTCGAACGGCTGCTGGGCTGAGCGTGTGCCCGGATCAGGCCGCGGCGGTGCGTCCGGCGGCCTCGGCGGCCTGGGCGCGTGCATGGGCGGCGTAGGTGCCCTTCAGATCGCCCAGGAACCCCAGCACTTCGCGGTGCAGCGCCTGCTGCAGCGGGCGCGGCGAGTCCTGGGTCTCGTGGAAGGTCACCGCCAGCCACAGCGCGATGCCGGGCAATTTCAGCTGCGGCACCGTCGAGCGGGCGCGCTCGAACGCCAGCGCCGTGGCATTGCCCCAGGGCTGGTAGCGGTCGGTTTCGGTGCTCCCGTACAGGTGCGGCAGCAGCTGCTGCGAGGCCGCCTCGATCTCCGACAGGGTCAGCTTGGCCAGGGCGCGCTTGGCGCTGTGGGGCAGGGCGGCGATCGTGCGCTTGAGCTCGCGCGCCTGCCGGGTCAGGGTCAGGTAGCGCCACAGGGCCAGGACGTTGATCAGGACTTTCACGGTTCGGGCCTCGCGCCGGATGGATTCGCCCGGACCGACCGCCGACCCGCATCCGGGCTGACGTGGAACGTCACTTCACGACGCAAACGTCTGCAAGTGACCATTACGGGCAGGAAAGCGCAGTCTGCCGCAGGCAGCGGTCGAACGCCAGTCCCCCATAGCAGGCTGCAAGCGAGGCGATCCGGGCCTGGACGGTCCGGGCCCCCCGGCATCCGGAACCGGACCAGCCCCGGGCGCGTCAGGGGGCCGTGAGCGTGAGCGTGTAACGCGGCGGCCCGGGCAGGAACGATGTCGGTGTGCCCTGGACCCAGGCTGCGTGGCCGGCGCCATGGAAGGGCGACAGCGGATGCCCGCTCTGGCCCCCGGGCATGTGCAGCAGCCCATCGGCCTCGCGGCCCGGCGCGACCACGAAACGTTCCGAGGCGCCAAAGCCCGGCGACTGGACCCGCGGCATGTTCGCATCGCCCGGAAGCGGCTCGCGCGGCATGTCCAGTGCCGCCGACAGCCAGGCCGGGAGCGCGGCGCTGAGCGGATGGGCGATCGCGGCGGTGTTGCGCTCTCCCCAGGTGCGCGCGGCCAGTCCGCCCGGTTGCGCGCCCAGGTCATCGACGACCCGGCGGGCGGCAGTGAGCAGGACCGTGTCCCAGTCGGCGGCATCGGCCGGGAGCAGCGCCGCCGGTCGCTGCTGCACGATGGCCCAGACCGGGCCCTCGGCCTGCGGCAGCCGCGGCAGTGCGCCCTCGGGCAGGGCCTCGCGCGCGCCGGCGGCCAGCGCATCCAGGACCACTTCATGGACGTACAGGCGAAACGCGCGCACCAGACGGTAGTCGATCGATCCGTGGGCGGCCCGCCCGGAGAAGCGTCGTGTCAGTGCCTCGAGCTCGGCCAGCGCCGGATCCGGTCCGGCGTTCCGGAGCGTGCGCCGCAGCAGCCGCCACCAGCGCTCCAGCAGCAGCGCACGGTCGTCCAGCTGGATCGCCAGCAGCGCGGGCTCGTCGAAGTGCGTGGCCGCAAACAGCGCGTCGCGGATCTGCCGGGAGCGGGCACCCAGGTCGTAGCCACCGTCGCCGATCTGCGCCAGCGCCTGGCCCTGCACCACGCGCGAGTTGGCCGTCCACAGCCGTCCGTGTACCGGGTCGAGCAGCCGCGGTGCCGATTCGGGGTCGATCCAACCGTCCCAGTCGCAGCCGGCCATCGGATCCAGCGGCTGCATCGGGTCGCAGCCGCCGACCCGGCGCGGAATACGGCCGGCCAGCGTCCAGCCGATGCGACCGCCGGTGTCTCCCACCACCAGGTTCTGCGCCGGCATGCCGGCCCGGTTGGCCACGGCCAGCGCCTGCTCCAGGGTGCGTGCCGATTGCAGTTCGGCCAGGGCGAAGTTGGCGCCACCGGGCCGGTGCGGCGTCCACGCCAGCGCCAGCGCGCTGCCGTCCTCGAGTTCGTGCAGGATCGGGCCCCAGCGGGTTTCGCGTACCGTCTGGATCCGGTCGTGGCTGCCGGCGACCTCGATGCGTTCGGCGTGCTCGAGCACTGCCTGTTCGCCATCGACGGTGAGATAGTGCGATCGCGCCGGGTCTGCGTAATGCACCCGCACGAAGTCGTGCCAGTCGCCGTAGCTGTTGGTGTAGCCCCAGGCGACGTGGCCGTTGCTGCCCGCCACGACGCCCGGGGTGCCCGGCAGCGACACGCCGCTGACGTCGACCGGCCCGGCCGGGCCCGGGTAGCGCAGGCGAAGCCGGAACCAGATGTTGGGTACGCGCAGGCCCAGATGCATGTCGTTGGCGACCAGCGCGCGGCCGTCGGCCGTCAGGTCGCCGGCGACCGCGAAGTTGTTGCTGCCGACCACCGGCGACTCGACCAGGCGCAGCATGCGAGCACCCTCCCGCGGTGTCACAACCCTCGCCGGCAGCGGCGGCAGCGCGATCGGGTCGCCGAACAGCGGTGCATCCCATTCGGTGCCCGCCGGCACCAGCAGCGCGTAGAGTTCCGGCGCCAGCGCCTGGCGCATGCGCCACAGCGAGAATTCGCGCGCGTTGGTCTCGTCCTGCAGGTCGATGAACATCGCATACAGGACCAGCGCCGAATCCTCCGGCGCCCACGGCGACGGTGCCCGCCCCAGCAGCAGGTACGGCCAGGGGCGGACCGCCAGCGCCGCCAGTCCGGCGTTGACGCCCTCGGCGTAGGCGGCGAGCAGCGCGCGTCGCCCGTCAGGCTCGGACGCAATCAGCGTGCGCCCGCGTGCGCGCAGGCGGTGCACGCGCCGCTCGCTGTCCAGCGCCAGCGCCGGCTCGCCGAACAGCGCGGCCAGCTCGCCGGCCGCGGCGCGCCGCATCAGGTCCATCTCGAAGTAGCGCTCCTGGGCGTGCACGAAACCCAGCGCGCGGACCGCGTCCGCCTCGCTGCCGGCCACGACGGTGACCGCACCGACCGCGTCGCGCTGCACCTGGACCGCCGCCGCCAGCCCCGCCAGCGGGCGCTCGCCCTGGAGTTCGGCCAGGCTGCCACGCAGCAGCAGCCACACCGTCAGGGCGGTCACGGCGGCCAGTGCCACCGCGGCCACCAGCAGGCGCCTCAGCCAGCGCACCGCTCAGCCCGCCACGATGCCGTCGACGCGCTGGAAACCGCGCGGCAGTCTGCCGCCGCGGCTGGCGCGCGCACCCTGGTAGGCGAGGATGTCGTTCCACTTCAGGATCAGCTTGCGCTGGCCGCAGATCAGGGTCAGATCGCCGCCCGCGCGCACCGTGGTCACGGCCAGCAGGCGCTCTTCGCCCGACCGGAGTTTCGCCGGCGGGACCTGGATCAGTTTATTGCCCTTGCCCTTGTCCAGTTCCGGCAGCTCGCCGGCCGGGAACGCGAGCAGGTGCCCACCGGAGGTGATCGAGACCACGAAGTCGGTGGTCGGGTCGGCCAGCAGGGCCGGTGCCAGCGCGACGGCGCCCGAGGGCACCGTCAGCAGCTGCTTGCCGGCCTTCTGGCGCGAGACGAAATTCTCGAAGCGGGTGATGAATCCATAGCCGTACGAGGAAGCCATCACGTGGCGTTGCCCGGCCTCGCCGGTGACGGCGGCCACGAACACCGCGCCGGTCGGAGGCGAGAAGCGGCCGGTCAGCGGCTCGCCGTTGCCACGAGCCGAGGGCAGCGAATGCGCCGGCGCCGCATAGCTGCGACCGGTCGAATCCAGGAACGCCACCGGCTGGTTGCTGCGGCCGCGCGCGAAATGGGCGAGGCGATCGCCCTCGCGGTAGGACAGTGCGGCCGGGTCCAGCTCGTGGCCCTTGGCCGCGCGCACCCAGCCCTTCTCCGAGAGCACCACGGTGACCGGTTCGCTGGCCACCAGCTCGGTCTCGGCCAGCGCCTGCGCGGCACCGCGCGCCACGATCGGCGAGCGGCGCGGGTCGCCGTACCGCAAAGCATCGGCGGCGATCTCGTCCTTGATCAGCTTCTTCAGCTTCGCCTTGGAACCCAGCGTGGCCTGGATGTTCTGGCGTTCGGCCGCCAGCGCATCCTGCTCGCCGCGGATCTTCATCTCCTCGAGCCGCGCCAGCTGCTTGAGCCGCGTGTCCAGCACGTACTCGGCCTGTTCCAAGGAAAGCCCGAAGCGTTCGATCAGCGCCGGCCCGGGCTCGTCCTGGGTGCGGATGATCCGGATCACCTCGTCCAGGTTCAGGAACGCGACCCGCAGGCCTTCGAGCAGGTGCAGCCGGTGCTCGACCTTCTCCAGCCGGTGCCGCAGCCGCCGGATCACGGTGTCGGTGCGGAACTCCAGCCATTCGCGCAGCAGCATGCGCAGGTCCTTGACCTGCGGCCGGCCGTCCAGGCCGATCACGTTGAGGTTCACCCGGAAGCTGCGCTCCAGGTCCGTGGTCGCGAACAGGTGCCCCATCAGCGCATCGACGTCGATGCGGCTGGAGCGTGGCACCAGCACCAGCCGCACGGCGTTTTCGTGGTCGGACTCGTCGCGCAGGTCTTCCAGCCAGGGCAGCTTCCGGGCGCGCATCTGCTGTGCGATCTGCTCCATGATCTTCGACGGCGAGACCTGGTAGGGCAGCGCGGTGATCACGATGTTGGCGTGTTCGCGCACGTACACGGCCCGCGCGCGCAGGCTGCCGTTCCCGGTCTGGTAGATCGACAGCAGGTCCTGGCGCGGGGTGATGATCTCGGCCGCGGTCGGGTAATCGGGGCCCAGCACATGCTCCATCAGCTCTGGCACGCCGGCCTGGGGATCCTCCAGCAGGCGGATACAGGCGCTGGCGACCTCGGTCAGGTTGTGCGGCGGTACGTCCGTGGCCATGCCCACGGCGATGCCCGTGGTGCCGTTGAGCAGCAGGTGCGGCAGCCGTGCCGGCATCCAGCTGGGCTCCTCCAGGGTGCCGTCGAAGTTGGGCACCCAGTCGACCGTGCCCTGGGCGAGTTCTCCCAGCAGCAGCTCGGCGATCGGCGTGAGCCTGGCCTCGGTGTAGCGCATCGCCGCGAAGCTCTTGGGATCGTCGGCCGAGCCGAAGTTGCCCTGGCCCTCGACCAGCGGGTAGCGGAACGCAAAGGGCTGGGCCATCAGCACCATGGCCTCGTAGCAGGCCGAATCGCCGTGCGGGTGGTACTTGCCGATGACGTCGCCGACCGTGCGCGCGGCCTTCTTGGGCTTGGACGCGGCCGACAGGCCCAGTTCGCTCATGGCGAACACGATGCGCCGCTGGACCGGCTTGAGGCCGTCGCCCAGGAACGGCAGGGCGCGGTCCAGCACGACGTACATCGAGTAGTCCAGGTAGGCGCGCTCGGCGTACTCGGCCAGCGGGATCTGCTCGAAACCATGAAAGGTGGCGCGGGTCAGGTCGGACATCGGGTCGGGCCGGCAAATTGAAGGGACGTCAGGGCCGCGATTCTACCCGTGCCCCACCGGTGCCCGCCGCCCTCCCGCGATCGCTGCGTGTTGCCTTCCCCCTGTAGGAGCCGGCGTTGCCGGCGATCCGCATTGCGACAACGCCCGCCAAAGCGCAAGGGACTGGCCCATGGCCGCGATCGGCCGCCGCGGAGCTACGGCGTCGGCACCACCGCCTCGCCTTCCCTCTGCTCCTGCTGCAGCCGCCACATCTCGGCATAGCGGCCGCCGCCGGCCAGCAGCTCACGGTGGGTGCCGCGCTCGACGATGCGCCCGGCGTCGAGCACCAGGATCTGGTCGGCGTCCATCACGGTGGAAAGGCGGTGCGCGATCACCAGCGTTGTGCGGCCGCGGGCAATGCGGTCGAGTTCTGCCTGGATGGCTTTCTCCGACTTCGAATCCAGTGCCGAGGTGGCCTCGTCGAAGATCAGGATCGCCGGGTTCTTCAGCAGTGCGCGGGCGATCGCCACGCGCTGCTTCTCTCCGCCGGAAAGCTTCAGGCCGCGTTCGCCGACCGGGCTGTCGTAGCCTTCCGGCAGCGACTCGATGAAATCGTGGATGTGCGCCGCACGCGCAGCCGCGATCACTTCCGCCCGGTCGGCGTCGGGGCGGCCATACAGGATGTTGTAGTAGATGCTGTCGTTGAACAGCACGGTGTCCTGCGGGACGATCGCGATCGCCCGTCGCAGCGAGTCCTGGCTCAGGTCGCGGATGTCGTTGCCGTCGATGGCGATACGGCCGCCATCGACGTCGTAGAAGCGGTAGAGCAGCCGCGACAGCGTCGACTTGCCCGAGCCCGAGTGCCCGACCACGGCGACCGTGTGACCTGCCGGCACCTCGAAGTCGAGGTCGAACAGGATCTGCCGGTTGCGCTCGTAGCCGAAGCAGACCCGTTCGAATTGCAGCGAAGGGCGCAAGACCTTCAGCGTCGAGGCGTCTTCGCGGTCGCGCACTTCGCGGGGTTCTCCGAGCAGGCCGAACAGGCGCTCCATGTTGGTCAGCGCCTGCTTGATCTCGCGGTAGAGCATGCCCAGAAGGAACAGTGGCGCGGACAGCTGCAGCAGCCAGGCGTTGACCGCGACCAGGTCGCCCAGCGTCATGCTGCCCTCGACCACCCCGGATGCCGCGCGCCACATCATCGCGGTGACGCCCGCCGCCACGACCACGGCCTGCCCGGTGTTCAGCAGCGCCAGGCTCTTGAGGCTGCGCACGGTGGCCTGCTCCAGATTCTGCAGGTTGCCGTCGTACAGCCGCGCCTCGTGCGCTTCGTTGTTGAAGTACTTGACCGTTTCGTAATTGAGCAGGGAGTCGACCGCGCGTTCGTTGGCGCGGGTGTCGGCCTCGACCATGGCCCGGTAGTAACGCGTGCGCCATTCGGTGACGGCGAAGGTGAAGACCATGTACGCGGCCAGCGTGCCCAGCGTGATCAGCGCGAATCCCCAGTCGTACAGCGCCACCAGGATGCCGGTGACCAGCGTGATCTCGAACAGGGTGGGCAGGATCGTGTAGATGCTCCACTCCAGCAGGTCGCCGACGGCGCCGGCGCCGCGCTCGATATCGCGGGCCACCCCGCCGGTGCGTCGCGCCAGGTGGAAGCGCAGGCTCAGCGCATGCAGGTGCTCGAAGACCTTCAGCGTGACCAGCCGCGCCACCCGTGCGGTGACGCGGGCGAACACGACCTGGCGCAGCTCGCCGAACAGCGTATTGGCAATGCGGGCGCCGCCGTAGGCCAGAAGCAGCCCGACCGGCAGCACCAGGTACAGCGGCGCCTGGACGTCGAGCGAGTCGACCAGTTGCTTGAGCAATAGCGGCACCGACACGTTGGCGAGCTTGGCGGCGACCATCAGCGCCAGCGCCAGCGCGATGCGACCGCGAAACCGCCACAGGTACGGCAGCAGCTCGCGCAGGACGGCCCAGTCCGAGCGGGGCTTTCTGGATCCGGAGTCGATCTCGGTCAAGGGCTGTGTCCGTCGGGCCGTCGCAACAGCATGCGGCCATCCGCCGCGCAATCAAGTGCGCCATACCGGGCGGCACTGGCACCGGTCGGGAGTGCCGCGGTCCGGGATCGCTTGCCGGGACGTTCGCGACATGGATGTCGCGAAAGAGCCCCCATGGATGGGTTCACGGCGATCCCGGCAAGCGGTACCGGATCGCGGCACGGCCTACGGAGCGAGCAATCCGGAAGCCGACCCCCCGGGAAGGCTCCACGCGACATCGGGCACGCAGCCTCGGAGGGAACCCTTAGGCCAACCCCCCTCCCGAGCGGGAGCGGCTCTTGCGCTATGCTGCCGCGCCGTCCGCACCCGCCTCGCGATGTCGCCCCGCGCCCCCTCCAACCGCCTGCTGCTGGCTGTCCTGCTCGGCGCGCTGGCGATGATCGGGCCGTTCTCGATCGATACCATGTTCCCGGCATTCCCGGCCATCGGGGCCGACTTCGGGGTCGGCAAGCTGGCGATGCAGCAGACCCTGAGTCTGTACCTGGTCGCCTACGCGGCGATGAGCCTGTTCCACGGACCGCTGTCGGACGCCTTTGGACGCAGGCGCGTGATCCTGACCGGCGTGGCGGTGTTCGCGCTGGCCTCGATCGGCTGCGCGCTGGCCCGGGACATGACCCAGCTGCTGGCATTCCGCGTCCTGCAGGGGCTCTCGGCCGGCACCGGCCTGATCGTCGGCCGCGCGGTGATCCGCGACTGCTACGAGCGCGACGACGCCCAGCGCCTGATGAGCCACGTGTCGATGATCTTCGGCATCGCGCCGGCGCTCGCCCCGATCGTCGGCGGCTGGATCCTGGGCTGGGCCGCATGGCCCGCGATCTTCTGGTTCCTGGCCGGCTGGGCGGTGCTGCTGTGGCTGGCCATCGCGCTCGGCCTGCCCGAGACGCACCCACCCGCGCACCGCATGCCGGTGAGCCCGGCCAGCATCTGGCATTCCACCCGGGCGATGCTGGGCAACCACCTGTTCCTGCGCCTGGCGCTGGCGGGCAGCTTCAACTTCGGTGCCCTGTTCCTGTACATCTCCTCGGCGCCGGCCTTCGTGCTCGAACGGCTGGGCCTCAACGAACAGCAGTTCGGCTGGTTTTTCGTGCCGACCATCAGCGGCATGATGGCCGGCGCCTGGCTGTCCGGGCGGATGGCCGGGCGCATGAGCGGCACCCGCCTGGCCAACCTGGGTTTCGCGATCTGCGGCTCGGCGCTGGTGCTCAACCTGGCCTACAACCTGGCCGTCTCGCCGCCGCGGATCCCGCTGGCGGTGATGCCCATGACGGTGCTCGCCTTCGGCATCGCCCTGGTGTTCCCGATCCTGACCCTGGCGATCCTGGACATGTACCCGCGCCAGCGCGGCGCCGCCAGCTCGATGCAGATGTTCGTTGGCCTGGTCTCGCACACCATCGTGGCCGGTGCGATCTCGCCGGCGGTCAGCCACGATGCGCTGTGGCTGTGCCTGGTGTCGGCGGTTTTCACCGCCGCGGCCTGGCTGCTGTGGCGCAGCTACCTGCGGCGCTGCCGCGTGGCGCCGGAGGCCAGCCCCAACGCACCGGCCTACGAGCCTGCCGGGCGCCTGTGACCGCGCGCCCGCGCCGGGATCCCCCGGCGCGGACCGTCCCCGGGCGCGTTCGCCCGGACCGCCCTGCCGCATTGGAAATCCACAGCCGCACCTGACCGCGTTGCGGGTGCTCGCACGCGACGGCCGAACGGAGTACATATTCCGCACCGGCACCGTCGATGCCAACCTGGGGAGGATCGTGATCATGAGGCTGCATTCCGTTGTCCTGGCCGCACTTGCGCTGGCCATCGCGGCACCGCCGGCTGCTGCCGGCGGATCGGGCCACTTCCGGATGGGCGAGAACCGCCAGGAGTTCCAGCACGCCTACGCGCTGGCGCGCCAGAGTTTCTCCGACCCGCCGCAGCGGGAGGTCACCGTGTACCTGACCTCGCACCCGGTGGACCTGTCAGGCGCCGCCGCAGCCGTGGACCTGGACGAGCCGTTCACCTCGCAGCTGCGGGAAGTCGACGGCAGCATGGTGCGCATCAACCTGCCGACCGAGCCCGATGGCGGGCCGTCGATGTGGTTCTACAGCAGCGAGCCCAGCGACACCTTCAACATGTCCGGGTCCGGCGAGTTCGCGCTCGAGCAGGACACGCCCGCACGGGTTGCGGGCAGCTGGATACTCGCCGAGCCGTCCTCGTTCTTCGACAAGACCTACGATTTCCGCCTGGAGTTCGCCGCCGACGTGGTCGACGCCAACCCCAAGGGCGAGGCGCTGCCGGCCGGCGGCGGGGAGCCCGGCGCGGCCTGGCTGGCCGAGGTGAGCGCGGTCGCGGCCAAGGACGCCGACTTCTTCCGCAAGCTCATGCCCGACATGGCCGAGTTCCTGTTGCCCAAGGACCAGCCCGACGAGGTCGAGAGCTACTTCGAGGGTCGCCGCTGGAGCACGCCGAAGGAGGCGAAGGTGCATGGCGGTTTGCTGATGGAAGACATCGCCATCCTGCGTATCACGGGCACCGACTACGAAGGCCGCAAGGTCAGCGGCGCGGTGTACATGAGCCGGGGCGAGCAGGGCTGGAGCGAGTCGAGCACCGACCTGACCACGCACTGGTAGGCCAGTCCGCCGGCCAGCGACGGAGCGTATGTGGCATCGATGCGATGGTGCGGCGATTCGATCGCGGCCATGGGCCGCTCCCACGCGCTTTGGCGGGTGATGTCGCGGTGCGGATCGCCGGCAACGCCGGCTCCTACAGAGCGACAGCGACACGCAACCGAAGCGTGAGGGTCGCGGGGCGGGGACGGTTTCCGGGGGCGTACGCGCCATGGATGGCGCGTCCGCAGCCTACAGGGATGTACTCGCGGCGGCCCCGGAAACCGTCCCCGGCTCGCGGGCCGGCCTACGGAGCGGATGTGGCATCAATGCGATGGCGCGGAGGTCCGATCGCGGCCATGGGCCGCTCCCACATTGCATTGCCGGTACGATTCCGCGGGTCGCGCGCCGCCGGTCCGAGGTCGCGGTGGCGCCTCAGGCGCCGCCCGGGGCTTCCCAGCCGCACTGCTTGCCGGCATTGCGCTCCTTCAGCCAGGCCTGCAGCGGCGCGAAGTAGTCCAGGATCGCACTGGCGTCCATCTGCTCGGTGCCGGTGAGCTGCTTGAGCGTGCGCTGCCAGGGCTGGCTCTGGCCCTTCTGCAGCATTGACCAGAAGCGCTGGCCGGCCTCGGCGTTGCCGTAATAGGTGCACTCGTGCAGCGGGCCCTGGTGGCCGGCGGCCTCGCACAGCGCGCGGTAGAACTGGAACTGCAGGATGTGCGACAGGAAATAGCGCGTATAGGGCGTGTTGCCCGGGACGTGGTACTTGGCGCCCGGGTCGAAGAACTCCTCCCCGCGCGGGCTCGGCGGCGCAACGCCCTGGTACTTGGCGCGCAGCTCCCACCAGGCCTGGTTGTAGCCCTCGGCCGGGATGCGGCCGGAGAACACGCCCCAGCGCCACTGGTCGATCAGCTTGCCGAACGGCAGGAAGGCGACCTTGTCCATCGCCATGCGCAACTGCGTGTTGATGACCGCTTCCTCCGACACACTGGGCTCCTCGACCAGCCCGATGGTGGACAGGTATGCGGGCGTCATCGCCAGCACGATGGTGTCGCCGATGGCCTCGTGGAAACCGTCGTTGGCGCCGCCCTGGAACAGCGGCGGAAGTTCGTTGTAGGCCAGGTAGTAATAGATGTGGCCCAGTTCGTGGTAGATGGTCGAGAAGTCTTCCTCGTTGGGCTTGATGCACATCTTGATGCGCACGTCGCCGCGGTAGTTCATGTCCCAGGCCGAGGCGTGGCAGACCACGTCGCGGTCGCGCGGCTTCAGCAGCATCGACTTCTGGTAGAAGCTCTCCGGCAGCGCCGGCATGCCCAGCGAGGTGTAGAAGTCCTCGGCCCGGCGCACCATCTTTTCGGCGTCGTAGCCCTGCTTCTCGAGGCCGCCGGTGACGTCCTGGCTGCCGGCGCCGGGATAGGGCTCCACCAGGTCCCAGATGTTGCCCCACTGCTGTGCCCACATGTTTCCGGTCAGGTGCGCCGGGATCATCCCGCCCACCGAGCCCTGCTCGCCGTAGGTTTCCTCGAGCTTTCCGCGCACGTAGCAGTGCAGGTCCTCGTACAGGGGCTTGACCTGGTCCCACAGCCGGTCGGCCTCGGTTTCGAACTCGGCCGGGCTCATGTCGTAGCCGGCACGCCACATCTCGCCGGCATCGGCGAAGCCCAGTTCCTTCGCACCCTCGTTCAACAGGCCGACGAAGTCCTGGTAGTCCTTGCGGATCGGCGGGCTGATCGTGTGCCAGCCCTGCCAGGCGTCGAGCTGGGCCTGGTAGTCGCGGTTCGAGCGCAGCACGTCCTCGAGCTCGCCGAGCTCCCGGCACTGCTGCTGTTCGCCCTCGCCGGTGCAGTACCGGCCGGAGCCGTAGGCTGCTTCCATCCGCGTGGCGATCTGCGTGAGCTGCGCGATCTTGGCCGGGTCCTTCGGCGCCGGCATCGAGGTGGCCAGTTCCAGCAGCTTGATCGAACGTTCGGTCGCAGCGTCCAGCTCGAGCGGCTTGTACTTCTGCGCCGCCTCGATGTTCTGTTTGAGCAGCGTCAGCGACCGCTCGCCGGCCTTGGCGGCCAGCAACTGGGTGTCGTCGTTGATGTAGGTCACCGCGACCCACTGCGCGGCGGCCGTTTCCGGGAATACGACCAGGTACTGCTGGTTCACCTGGTCGACGAAGGATCGGGCGTCGGCGGGCTTGGGTTCTGCCGCGGCCTCGGCCCCGGTATCTTGCTGGGCGGCGTTCTGGTTACAGCCGGCCGCCAGGGCGGCGCATACGGCCAATGCAAGCACGCGGTACGGGGTGTAGTGGGCTTTCACGGATGACTCCCTCCGGGGATCTGTTGCGCCGCAGCTGGCTCAGTGGAGCGGCAGGCTAGTCAGGATGCCGGCCCGGCGCAAGCCGGCGGCAGGCGGGCGGGCCGCGAAACGGCGGTCATTCCACACCCGGCGCTGTCGAGGCGGCGTCAGGCAGCAGGCCGCGTCGGCGCAGGAATTCGAAAGCCTCGGCGGCATCGTGCTCGAAATAGGCCCGCGCCGAGCCCAGCCGGAACGTGTAGCCCCACGCATCCATGTCGGCCAGGACGCGGTCGCGGCCAACCCCGGGCAGCGCATCGCCCAGCAGCGCCTGCAGCACGCACACCGCGTCCTCCTCCTGGATCGAGTCGGTGGCGTCGGTGTGCACCTGCGCGCGCCGCTCCGGCGGCAGCACGATCAGGTGGCCGGCCTCGTGCAGCACCGAATGGACCGGTGTGTCGGTGCGCGCGTGCACCGTGCAGCCGATGATGCCGGCCTCGTCCTGGCCCCAGTAGCTGCCAGGGATCGGCTCGCCCTCGGCGACCAGCGCCAGGGCAAGCCCGTGGCGGGCCAGCAGATCGCGCAGCGGCGCCAGGTCGATCCCGTGCAGCCGCAGCACGTCGCCGCAATCCGATCCGCTGCGCATGCGGCTCAAGCGCTGGCGGCTGCGGCGTCGTCGCCGTCGGGCAACGCCACGGTGATGTCCAGGACGTCGTGATCGCCCTCGCGGACCAGGTCCACCTTCACCGCGTCGGCGTCGACGTGCACGTATTTCCTGATCACCTCGAGCAGCTCGCGACGCAGCAGCGGCAGGTAATCGGGGCCGCCGCGGGCGCTGCGCTCCTGCGCGATGATGATGCGCAGGCGCTCCTTTGCCAGCGAGGCGGTGTTGCGGTTGCGCCTGGACAGGAAGTCGAAGATGCCCATTGCGCCCCCTCAGGTTCCGAACAGCTTGGAGAGCAGGCCCTTCCTCTCGACCTGCGTGAAGCGCAGCGGCCGCGACTCGCCCAGCAAACGCGCCACCGCGTCGTCGTAGGCCTGGCCGGCGCGTGCGTCCCCGTCCAGGATCACCGGCACGCCGGCGTTGGAGGACTGCAGCACCTCCTGCGACTCCGGGATCACGCCGATCACCTCCAGGCCCAGGATCTCCTGCACGTCGCCGATCGAAAGCATGTCGCCGGCGGCCACGCGCTGCGGGCTGTAACGGGTCAGCAGCAGGTGCTCCCTGACCCGGTCGCCCTGTTCGGCCCTGCGCGTCTTGCTCGAGAGCAGCCCCAGGATGCGATCGGAGTCGCGCACGCTGGAGACCTCCGGATTGACCACGACCACGGCGTCGTCGGCGAAGTACATGGCCAGGAACGCACCCTTCTCGATACCGGCCGGCGAGTCGCACACGATGTACTCGAAGCCCTCGGCGGCGAGCTGCTCCAGGACCTTCTCCACGCCCTCGCGGGTCAGTGCGTCCTTGTCCCGGGTCTGCGAGGCCGCCAGCACGTGCAGGTTGTCGAAGCGCTTGTCGCGGATGAGCGCCTGCCTGAGCGTGCATTCGCCCTGGATCACGTTGACGAAGTCGTACACCACGCGCCGCTCGCAGCCCATGATCAGGTCCAGGTTGCGCAGGCCCACGTCGAAGTCGATGACCGCGACCTTCAGGCCACGGCGTGCGAGCCCGCAGGCGAGGCTGGCGCTGGTCGTGGTCTTGCCCACGCCACCCTTGCCCGAGGTGACGACGATGATCTGGGTCAAAGTGGATTCCTCCGTACGAAGTTCCGGTTACGCCGTCCCCCACGGCGCGGTATGGTGGCATCGGCCACCGGAATGGCTTCGCTCATCCCAGCTCCCGCAGGCACAGGCTCTCGCCCTGGAGCCAGACCTGCACGGATCTGCCGCGCAGCTCGGCCGGGATCTCCTCCAGCACGCGGTAGTGGCCGGCGATCGCGACCAGTTCGGCCTGGAAGTCGCGGCAGAAGATGCGTGCGCCGGTGTCTCCCCGGGCACCGGCCAGCGCGCGCCCGCGCAGGCTGCCGTAGACGTGCACGCAACCGTCGGCAATGACCTCGGCGCCGGCGCCCACGGTGGCGGTGACGATGAGGTCGCGGCCGTGCGCGTAGACCTGCTGCCCGGAACGCACCGGCTGCGCGTGTTGCAGCGCGCCGGTTGCCGGCGGCCGGCCCGGCGCGGACGCATCGTGCGCCTCCTGGACTTGCGCTTCGACCTGCGCTTCGGGGTGGGCCGGGGCTTCGTCCGGCGCCTGCGCGGCCGGCGGCCGCTCGTACTGCGCCCGGAACCGGGCCAGCACCGGCAACGACAGCTCCACGGCCAGCGCCTCGACCGCGGCGGCGCCGAAGGCGAGCCCCACCGGCAGCACGCCGGCATCGCGCAGCGCATCGAGCAGGGTGCGCGCCGTGGCGGCGTCGGGGCAGGCGCTCAGGGATCCGAAGTCCACCACCACCGGCGCCCGCGCGAACAGCCTGGGCGCGCGCAACACGCGCTCGCGCATCTCGGCCGCCAGGCGCTCGATCTCGAGGCTCAGGACACGCAGGTTGGCCAGCCCCACCTGGCCGAACTTGAGTTCGCCGGCCGGCTCCAGGGCCCCGGCTGCAGCGGCCGGCACCGAGCTCAGGTGCCGGTGGCGAGCCGGCGCTGCTCGCCGGGCAATGCGCGCGGCTTCAGCCACGGCAGGTCCGGCAGTCCGCCGGCCTGCAGATACTGCTCCCGGACCCAGGCGTGGCTGCACAGTTCCTTGGCGAGCATCAGCACCCGCCGTTCGACGCCCGGCATGATCTGCTGGCCGACTTCGTTGAACCCGTAGGTCCCATGGAACAACACGGCAACGTCGTTGCGCGGCTCCAGGAACACCTCGCAGGTCAGCTGCGGCACCCGGACCTCGGCGAAGCTGGTCACGTCGGCGTAGAAGGCCCGGCCCAGGCCGGCGCCGCGGCGCGCGCTGGCGATGACGATGCGGTCGATGTAGACGAACTCGGGATAGCGCTCCCGGAACCACAGGAAGTTCGGGCTCTGGTAGGGCGCTTCGCGGTCCAGCGCGATCAGGAAGCCGGCCATGTGGCCGTCGACCTCGCCGATGCGGAAATACGCCGCCTGCTCGTAGAAGGAGCGCAGGCGCGCGGCGTCCAGCGGAAGGATGTTGGGACCGGCGGCGTTGTTCAGTGCAAGGACCGAATCCAGCTCGTGCTCGCGCACGTCGCGGATGGAAATGGACATTCCTGTCTCCGTCGTCTCGGTGCTCCCGGTCTGGGTCCGGCCGGGTTGCGCGGTAGTATCGCATGGGGTGTCGGGGGCGGGATTAGGGATTGGTTAAGGCGCCTGAACTCTGAGCCCAGAGCCCTCCCCCGTGACCACCGGCCATTGCCCCCACCGCCGCCCCGCCTATGATGGCGGCGATGACGATGCGGTTCAGCCACACCCAGCTGCTGCGCTACGCCGGCCTGTTCACCTGGGCCTGCATGGGCGTGCCGCTGGTGTTCGAGAGCTTCCAGCAGGGGCTCACGCGCACCGACATCCAGGGTTGGCGCTTCTCCTACTTCCTGTTCGGCGCCTGCTACTGGCTGCTCACGCGCGCGATCGGCAAGCGCCAGCCGCGGCCGGCCGACCTGTTCACGGTGCTGCTGCTGACCGCCTCGGCGATCGCCGTGAGCCACTTCAGCGACAGTGGCCTGGGCGGCTCGCTGCTGCTGATCACCGCCGGTGTGCTGCCGTGGTTCCTGCCGCTGCACCTGGGCGTGGCCTGGCTGGTGCTGCAGTTCATGGCGCTGGTCCCGGTGTTCGCCTCGCGGCTGGAGTTCCGGCTGGTGGACGCGGTGCTGCAGGCGATCCTGTTTCTGGGCTATTCGGCCTTCATCTTCATCGTCTCGCTGGTGGCACGGCAGCAGGCCGAGGCGCGCGAACAGCAGCGCCAGCTCAACGCCGAGCTGCGCGCCACCCGCGCACTGCTGGCCGAGAGCACCCGGCTGAACGAGCGCATGCGCATCGCCCGCGAGCTGCACGACCTGCTCGGCCACCACCTGACCGCGCTGAGCCTGAACCTGGAGGTCGCCAGCCACCTCTCGCAGGGGCGGGCGCTGGAAAACGTCCGCCAGTCGCAGTCGCTGGCCAAGCTGCTGCTGGGCGACGTGCGCGAGGCGGTCAGCCAGCTGCGCGAGGACGACGCCATCGACCTGACCGAGGCGCTGCGCAGCCTGGCCGACGGGGTCCCCTCGCTGGACGTGCGGCTGGACCTGTCCGAGCCGCTGATGCTCAACGACCCGCGGCGGGCCCAGGTTCTGCTGCGCTGTGCCCAGGAGATCATCACCAACACCGTACGCCACGCCGGCGCCGATACCCTGTGGCTGCGCATCGCCCACGAGGGTGACGCCGTGATCGTGCACGCGCACGACGACGGTAAGGGCGTGGACGCGGTGCGCATCGGCAACGGCCTGGCCGGCATGCGCGAACGGCTGGCCGAGTTCGGCGGCCGCCTGGAGTTCGAAAGCGCGCGCGGAAAGGGTTTCCGCCTGGACCTGCACCTGCCCGTGGAGAGCACCGCATGATCCGTGTCTGCCTGGTCGACGACCAGACCCTGGTGCGCCAGGGCATCCGTTCACTGCTGGAGCTGTCCGACCACATCCGCGTGATCGCGGAGGCGGCCGACGGCAAGCAGGCGGTGGAAATAATTCCCGAGATCGGCCCCGATGTGGTGCTGATGGACATGCGCATGCCGGTGATGTCGGGCCTGGAAGCCCTGCAGACGCTGTCCGAGCGCGGCCAGCTTCCGCCCACGATCATCCTGACCACCTTCGACGACGACCAGCTGGTGCTGGCCGGCATCAAGGCCGGCGCCAAGGGCTATCTGCTCAAGGACGTCTCGCTCGAATCGCTGGTCGATGCCGTGGAGAGGGTTGCCCGGGGCGGCTCGCTGGTGCAGCCGGCGGTCACCCAGCGCCTGCTCTCCGGCCTGGAGCGCATGCACAACGAGTTCACCAGCCTGGACCGGCCCGACCCGCTGACCGAGCGCGAGACCGAGATCCTGCGCCTGATGGCCGGCGGCTATTCCAACAAGGAGATCGCCAACTCGCTGGGCGTGGCCGAGGGCACGGTCAAGAACCACGTGTCCAACATCCTCTCCAAGCTGGGCGTGCGCGACCGCACCCGCGCAGTGCTCAAGGCGTTCGAGTTGAAGCTGGTCTGAGGCGCCAGCCGGGCCGGGCCGGCAGGACACATCGGCCCGTTCGCTGTGGCGGGCCCCGTTGCCCGCAGCGGCCCAGGGGCCGCACGTACACCCTGATCCCGCCCCGATCCCGCGCCGATCGCGCGCCGGCACCGGCCGCGCGATCTGTGGCTGGCCGCCGACCGCCGCTTGCCGTTATGCTTGCGCTCTTGCGCCCGGCCGGGTCCCGGTCGGCGCGGCCATCTTCCCGATTACTCTCGGTTTTTCCGGAGACTTGCCTCAATGATCCGCTTACTCGAGTTCGTCATCGCTCTGGTGATCGTCGCCGTCGTGTTCCTGGTTGTGGGCCTGGTGCTGCCCTCGCACCGTCACGTCGAGCACAGCATCGAGACCAACCACCCGATCCGCCAGGTGTATGACACCGTCAGTGGCTTCGAGCGCTTCCCCGAGTGGCATCCGATGCGCGCCACCGACCCGGACGTGGAGTACCGCATCCCCGGCAGCCCGCGCGGCGAGGGCGCCGTGCTGGAGTTCGAATCCGCAGACCGCAGGCTCGGCTCGGGCACATGGGAAATCGTCGAGGCGGTCGAGGACACCGAGGTCGTGTTCGAGCTCCAGGACACCGCCTACGGCACCGGCAAGACCCACCGGATCGAAGTCGAGGAGCGCGGCAAGACGGTCGTCATCACCTGGAGCTATGACGTCGAGTACGGCTGGAACCTGTTCGGCCGCTACGCCGGCCTGTACATCAACCGCCACGTCGGCGACACCATCAAGAGCGGCCTGAACAACGTGGCCGGGCTGATCGCCACGATGCCCAATTTCGACTACAGCCAGCTCGTGGTGACCAAGGAGCTGTTGCAGCCGCAGCACATCGTGTACTCGAGCAAGACCGCCGACCGCAACATTACGGCGGTCGCCGGGAAGATGGATGAGGGCCTGGCGCAGGTCCGGCGCGCCATCGAATCCAATGGGCTGGAGGCGGCCGGCCCGCCGCGCCTGATCACCACCAACTTCGGCGACGAGAAGTACGACTTCGACATCGCGCTTCCGGTTCGCGTGGCGGGGCCGGGGGACGAGGAAGGGGACGAGGAGGATTTCGACGAGGAACTCGACCGGCTCGAGGACGACGACGAGCTCGATCGCTGGGCCGCGGCCGAGAACGGCGCCGAGGTCTCCGAGGTCATGTCCGACCCCGATGCCTGCAAGGGCAAGCTGGAAGCGCCCGAGCCGCTCGCGCGGGAGCCGGCGACCGCCGCCGACGTGAAGTTCGGCCAGAGCTACGGCGGCTGCGCCGTCAAGGCCCGCTACGTGGGGCACCCGGCAGCACTGCCGCTGGTACGCGACATGCTGCGCTCGTACGCTGCCTCGCATGGGCTGCAGATCCACGACCGCGCCTTCGAGGAATACCTCACGCCCATGGACGTCGAACGGTCCGGGACCGACGCCGGTTTCAACGTCTACTGGCCGGTCCGGCAGCGCTGAGATGAAGGGTCCGGCGGCCATGCGCCGCCGGGCTCCGGCCATGGCGGCCGGCCGCCGCCGCCCCGGAGCGGGCTGCAGTGTGGCCTCGCCCGGTTCCATGCCGGCCCGGCCGTGTTGCCGGGCCGGCGGCAACCCCCGATCCCGATGACGGCTACGACTCAGATGATCGAGACGAAGCAGCTGTGCAAGCGTTACCGCGAACTGACCGCCGTGGACGGCATCAGCTTCGCGGTCGGCCCCGGCGAGGTGCTGGGGTTCCTCGGCCCCAACGGGGCCGGCAAGTCCACCACGATGAAGATGATCGCCGGCTTCCTGGCGCCCAGTTCGGGGACCGCCAGCGTCTGCGGCCACGACGTGCGCGAGCAGCCGCTCGCCGCCAAGCGCTGCCTGGGCTACCTGCCGGAGGGAGCGCCGGCCTACGGCGAGATGACGCCGCTGCGCTTCCTGGAGTTCGTCGCCGACGTGCGCGGCCTGGCCGGGCCGCTGCGGCGCGAGCGCCTGGCCGAGGTGATCGACCGGCTGCACCTGGGCGAGGTGCTGGCGCAGCCTGTGGACACGCTGTCGAAGGGCTTCCGCCGCCGCGTCGGGCTGGCGCAGGCGATCCTGCACGATCCGCCGGCGCTGGTGCTCGACGAGCCCACCGACGGCCTGGACCCGAACCAGAAGCACGAGGTGCGCGCGCTGATCCAGTCGATGGCGCCCGAGAAGATCATCGTGATCTCCACGCACATCCTGGAGGAGGTGCACGCGGTGTGTACGCGCGCGATCGTGATCGCGCACGGCCGCCTGCTGGCCGACGCCGCCCCCGCGGAACTGGAGGCGCGTTCGCGCTACCACGGTGCGGTGTCGCTGACGGCCGACAATCCGGTGGCGGTCAAGGACGGGCTGCGCGGCCTGGCCGGCGTGGCCGCCGTCGAGATCGACCCGCAGGATGCGCGGGTGACCGCCTTTCCGAAGCCCGGCGTGCGCATCTTCGAGCAGGTCAGCACCTGGCTGCGGGAGCAGGACATCGGGTTCAGCGAGCTGGAACTCGAGCGCGGTCGCCTGGACGAGGTTTTCCGCGAAATCACCAGCCGGGCGGACGCCGACGGCCGCGAGGTGCGCGCATGAGCACCGCGATCGCATCCACGCTGGCGGTGTTCCGCCGCGAGCTGGCCAGCTACTTCGCCACCCCGGTGGCCTACGTGTTCATCGTGATCTTCCTGCTGCTGGCCGGCACGCTGACCTTCGACGTGGGCGGCTTCTACACCCGCGGTCAGGCGGACCTGGCGCCGTTCTTCAGCTTCCACCCCTGGCTGTACCTGTTCCTGGTACCGGCGGTGTCGATGCGCTTGTGGTCCGAGGAGCGCAAGAGCGGCACCATCGAGCTGCTGCTGACGCTGCCGCTGACCATGTGGCAGGCGGTGCTGGGCAAGTTCCTGGCGGCCTGGGCCTTCATCGGCATCGCGCTGGCGTTGACCTTCCCGATCTGGATCACGGTCAACTACCTTGGCGAGCCGGACAACGGCGTGATCGTGGCCGGTTACCTGGGCAGCCTGCTGATGGCCGGCGCCTTCCTGGCGATCGGTGCCTGCCTGTCGGCGGCCACGCGCAACCAGGTCGTGGCCTTCATCCTGACCGTGGTGGTGTGCTTCGGCATGATGCTGGCCGGGTTCCCGGTGGTGACCGACGTGTTCGCTTCGTTCGCGCCCCGGGTCGTCGTCGAGGCGATCGCGCAGCTGAGCTTCCTGACCCACTCGGTCGCGCTCAGCCGCGGCGTGGTCGACCTTCGCGACGTGCTCTTCTTCGTGCTGACGATCGCGTTCTTCCTGGTGGCCTGCGCGATCGTCATCGACCTGAAGAAGGCCGATTGAGGACGCCGCCATGGACCTGCAGCTCAATCGTCGCCTTTACACCGCCGGTACGCTGATCGCGCTGCTGGCCATCTTCGTGGGGCTGGTCGTGCTCAGCGGCATGTTGCTGCGCGGTGCCCGGCTGGATCTGACCCAGGACCGCCTCTACACCCTGTCGGACGGCACCGTGGACATCGTGCGCGGCATCCAGGAGCCGATCAACCTGTACTTCTTCTTCTCCGAGGATGCCGCGCGGGGTTTGCCGGGGCTGGCCAGCTACGCCACCCGCGTGCGCGAGCTGGTCGAGGAGATCGCCGCGCGCGGCGGCGAGCGCATCCGTCTGGAGATCGTGGACCCGTTGCCGTTCTCCGAAGCCGAGGACCGCGCCGCCGAGTTCGGCCTGACCGCGGCGCCGGTGGGCGCCGGCGGCGATGCCGTGTACCTGGGGCTGGCCGGCACCAACTCCACCGACGGCCAGGCGGCGATCCCGTTCTTCCATCCGGAAAAGGAAGCCTTCCTGGAGTACGACATCGCCAAGCTGATCCACAGCCTGGTCACCGCCGAGCGCACGGTGGTCGGGCTGATGTCCTGGCTGGACATCGGCCCGGGCTTCGACCCGGCGGCCGGCGGCCCGCGCGAGGGCTGGGTGATCGACAACGAACTGCGCCAGCTGTTCGCGCTGCGGCGGGTGGAGACGACCGCCACGCAGATCCCGGCGGAGATCGACGTGCTGGTCGTGGTGCACCCCAGGTCGCCGTCCGAGGACACCGTGTACGCGATCGACCAGTTCGTGCTCGGAGGCGGGCGCATGGTCGTGTTCGTGGATCCGCATGCCGAGTCCGAAGGCGCACCGGCCGGCATGGACCCGCAGATGGCCATGCTGCAGCCGCGCGCCTCGGACCTGCCGAAGCTGTTCCAGGCCTGGGGCGTGCGCTACGCCGCCGACCGTGTCGTGCTCGACGCGATCAATGCGCTGCAGATCCGCGGCGGCGTGGACGGCCGCCCGCAGCGGCACCTGGCCATCCTCGGGCTGGGCGAGGAGGACCTGGACCAGGACGACGTGGTCAGCGCTTCCCTGGCGCCGGTGAATCTGAGCACGGCCGGACATTTCGAGCTGGCCGAAGGGGCGTCGGCAATCCTGCAACCGCTGGCGCAGAGTTCGGAGCAGAGCGCGACCGTCGGCGCCGAGCGCGTGCGTTTCCTGCCCGACCCCGAGTCGCTGTTCGCCGACTTCCAGCCCAACGCGCGCAACCTGGCCTTGGCCGCGCGCCTGACCGGGACACTGAAGAGCGCCTTCCCCGAACGCGCCGGCGAAGGGCACCTGCAGGAGGGCAGCGGGCCGGCCAACGTGATCCTGTTCGCCGACACCGACCTGCTCAGCGACCGGCTGTGGGTCGAGGCCACGCCGTTCTTCGGCCAGCGCCTGCTGAACGCGTTCGCCAAGAACGGCGACCTGGTGGTCAATGCCATCGACAACCTGGCCGGCAGCTCGGCGCTGATCTCGGTGCGCGCGCGCAAGAGTTCGATGCGGCCGTTCCTGGCGGTGGAAGCGCTGCAGCGTCAGGCAGACGATCGCCTGCGCTCGAAGGAGCAGGAGCTGCAGCGCCAGCTCACCGAGCTGGAGCGCAAGCTCGCCGAGCTGCAGCGCGGCGAAGGCGCCGAAGGGGCGATCGTGCTGGGCGCCGAGCAGCAGGCCGGGCTGCAGCGCTTCATCGAGGACCGCGCCCGCATCCGCAAGGAGCTGCGGCAGGTCCGCCGCCAGCTCGATGCCGACATCGCCGCGCTGGGTGCCTGGCTCAAATTCTGGAACATGGCCGCGGTGCCGTTGCTGCTGACCGTGCTGGGCCTGGTCGCCTGGGGGTGGCGCAACCGGCGCCGGCGCCAACTGCGTCTGGAGGCACGGACATGAACGCGCGCCGGCTGCTGTTGCTGACAGTGGTCGCCATCGTGCTGGTCGCCTCTGCGCTGTGGCTGCTGGGCGAGCGCCGGATCGGGCAGGAACTGGCCGACACCGGCGCGCTGCTGCCGGAGTTGATGGCGCAGATCAACGAAGTCGACCGCATCGTCCTGGGCGGCGCCGGCGGGCGCACGCCGGTCACGATCGAGCGCGGCCAGGACACCTGGTCGGTGGCGCAGCGCAACGGCTTCGACGCCGACGCGGCGAAGATCCGCGCGCTGCTGCTGGCGCTGGCGCGGGCGCAGCGGATCGAGGCCAAGACCGCCAATCCGGAGCTGCACGGCCGCCTTGGGGTAGAGGACCTGGCGGCCGAAGACGCCACGGGGATCGGCGTGGAGATCGGCGGCGTTGATTTCTCGCACAGCCTGATCGTCGGCCACGGCCGCACACGCGGAAAGGGCAGCTACGTACGCCTTGCCGACCAGCCGCAGGCCTGGCTGGTGGACGTCGCACTGGCGCCCGAGCGCGACCCGGCGCGCTGGATCGAGCGCGACCTGGTCGACATTGCGATCCAGCGCATCGCCACGGTCCAGATCGAGCACGCCGACGGCACCGGTACGCAGATCCGGAGCCGGGACGATGGCCGCCGCTTCGAGCTGGCCGACCTGCCCCCGGACCGGCAGCCCGAGAGCGACTACGCCGCCGAGGCCAGCGCCGGCCTGCTGGCCTCGCTGCGCATCGACGACGTGCATCCGGCCGACGCTGCCCCGGGGCAGGAACAGCCGCGCACGCGCGCGCGCTTCACCACCGTGGAGGGCATCGTCATCGAACTGGAGGGATGGCAGGACGAAGGCCGGACCTACGCGCGCCTGGATGCCGGCCTGGACGAGGCGCTGGCGGCCGCGTACGTGGAGGCGTTCGAGCCTGCCGCCGGAGCCGAAGCCGAAGCCGAAGCCGAAGCCGAAGCCGGAGCCGGAGCGGAAGCGGAAGCGGAAGACGGCATCGAGCCGGATGAGGGCGCCGCAGTTGCGCCCACTCAGACCGACGGGTCGGCGCCGAGGCGCACGCTCGATGACCTGCGAGCCGAGGCCGCACGCCTGGACGCGCGCTTCGAAGGCTGGGTGTTCGAGCTGCCCGGCTTCAAGGGGTCGAACCTGATGAAAACCCGCGAGGACTACCTCGCGCCGCGGGAGTAGGGCGGGTGCGCCACGCCGGTTTTTCCGCTTTCGGCGCAGCGCTGGTGGCAGCCGGCATTGCGCTGGGCGCCTGGGCCGCGCACGGCCTGGAGCCGGCGGCCGCGCGCAGCATGCACACCGCCGCGCTGTACGCGATGGTCAACGGGATCGGACTGGTCGCGCTGGGTCGGGTCGGGCGCGGCCGCCTGCACCGGGTCGCCGCGTGGCTGATCACCGCCGGCGTGTGCGTCTTCTGCGGCACGCTGGTGCTCGCGGCCACGGCGGGTACCTCGACGGCAACAGCGCCGCTCGGTGGCAGCGTGCTGATCCTGGGCTGGGTGGCGGCGGCGGTCGCACTGCTGCGCATGGACGCCCCCGACCGATGACGGCCCGCGGCTTCGACATCGACGCGGCCTACGCGCACCTGTTGCGCCGCGACCGCGTGCTGGCGAAGTGGATGCGCAGGATCGGCCCACTGCCGGCCGATCCGCGCTGGCGCCAGGCGTTCGACCCGGTCGATGCGCTGGCGCGCGCGATCCTCTACCAACAGCTGTCGGGAAAGGCCGCCGCGACCATCGTCGGCCGCGTCGAGAAGGCGGTCGGCGCGCGGCGGCTGCACGCCGACGCCTTGGGCCGCGTCGAGGACGCCACCCTGCGCGCGTGCGGCGTCTCCGGGAACAAGGTCGCCGCGCTGCGCGACCTCGCCGCACACGAGTCGCAGGGCGAGCTGCCCGACCTGCAGCGCATGAAGCGCATGGACGATGCCGAGATCGTGGCCACCCTCACCCGCGTGCGCGGCATCGGCCAGTGGACCGTGCAGATGCTGCTGATGTTCCGCATGGGCCGCCCCGACGTGCTGCCGGTCGATGATCTGGGCATCCGCAAGGGCGCACAGCTGGTGGACGGCGCCGAGGCGATGCCGGCGCCCAGGCTGCTGGCCGAGCGCGGTGCCGGCTGGGGCCCGTACCGGACCCTGGCCAGCATGTACCTGTGGCGCGTGGCCGACAGCGCGGGCGGCAAGGCCTCCGCCTGAACCCGGCGCCGGCCGCGGCACGGGCGCCCCGGCGAGTCAGCGCGAACCCGCCCGATGCCAGCGCCAGTGCCAGGGTTCGTAGATGATTCCGTGCCGGTTGCCGCGCGGGTAGCTCATCGCGAAGCCGAAGTCGGCGGCGTGTCGGGACAGCCAAGCGAACGCGGGCGTGGTCTCGAAACTCTCCTCGGCCGGCGGCTCGCCCGGCGTGCCGAGGTCCAGCGCATCGCCACCGTGGTGCTCGCTGTATCCGGGCGCGGTGTTCACGCCCAGGATCTGCTGCATGTCCTGGCCGCGCGCGAGCTTGCGCCGGAAAATGCCGTACTGGTAAGCGTGGCTGCGCCAGCCGGAGATCGCCTGCAGCGTGATGCCGTCGGATTCGGCGGCCTGGCGCATGCGCTGCCAGGCGCGCGCCGCGCGGTCGCGCAGCCACAGCGGCCGGCGGTAGCGGTCGCGTCCGGCCAGCTGCAGGGTCGCCGGTTCGGCAACCACCGTCATCCCATGGCGCCGGCCGTACTCCCCGTCGATGCCCAGGGCCTGGAGCAGGTGCGCCAGCTCCGCCAGCGGCAACACCGGGCCATAGCCGGACCCGCCTCGCGGCTCCCAGTCCGCCGCCAGTGCCAGAGCGGTTTCCACGCCCGGTTCGCCGTCCAGCGCCGGCACCAGCGGTGTGACCTGCAACTGCCGCGCACCCACGCGCACCGCGGCCAGGTAGCGCCCGTCGCGCTTGCGCCGCAGGCCCCAGTCGGCGCTCGCCAGCGCCCGTGCCGCGCGGTTGTCGCGGGCACGCAGCAGCCGCGCCGGCCACAATTCGATCGCCTCGGTGTTGATCAGCCGTGCGGGCAGGGCGCGCATGGACGTCAGCGTACCGCCTGCGGGCCGCGGCCGGCGAGCTGGCGCAGCGCCTGCAGCAGCGCGTCGGGCCGTTCCGGGCTCAGGACCAGCGTGCGGCCCTCGCGCTGGGGCAGCACCAGCACGCGGTCGGCCGTGATCAGCGCCCACAGCCGGGTCCCGCCGCGGCTGCGGAAGTGGCCGGCGTGGAAGCCCGGAATGGAGAATCCATTGGGTTTCAGGAACGGCTGCAGCGAACGGTCCTGTTCGAGCCGCGCGACCCGCGCGCCTTCGAGCTCGAGCGCGGCGACCGGCACGCGCAGGGTGTACAGGGTGGCGGCGACCTGCAGGCACCCATCCTGGATCCGGATGCGGCGCCGGCGGTAGGCGAGCACCAGCGCGCCCATCAGCCCCAGGTGCAGCGCGACCACCAGTGCGGCCAGCGCGGGGCGCCCGGCAAGCGCCACCGCGAGTCCGGCGGCCATCAGCAACAGCATCGCGCAGATCACGCCCATGGTGATGCGCGCGCGCTTGGGCGGGGGTGCGACGGCGAACTCAGTGGGCATCGTGCGCCGTCCCGATCCAGTCGGCGATGTCCTCGATCACCTGCGCCTCGACGCGGCCCTGGACCCCGTACTCGGCGGGCTTTCCGGGGCCCTGGCCGGCGATGAACAGATGATTGAGCGCCGGATACTGCCGCAGTTCGACACGGCTGCTGTCGGCGAAGGCCGCGCGCCAGCGCTGGAATTCGGCGTCGGTGACCTGGTAGTCGCGGGCCCCGTGCAGCACCAGCATCGGGACCGCGAGCGCGCCGGCCGCGGCGAGCGGATCGTAGCCGGCCAGGTCCAGCCAGTAGGCGGCCGGCAGGCCGAGCATGGCCTCCTTCCCGGGCTGCGCGGGATCGAGCAGGGCGAGCGCGTCGCGCTGCGCGGCCAGGGCATCGATGCTCTTGCGCTCGGCGTCGTCCACCTCGCCGTCGAGCCCGGCCAGGTAGCCGACCTGGGCCATCACCAGGTCCTGCAGCGCACTGGCCGGCGGCGCCATCAGGACCAGGCCGGCGACCGGGGTGCGCCCTGCGATGCGCGGCGCCATCATCGCGCCCAGACTGTGGCCGAGCACGAACACACGGTTGCCATCGACACCGTCCTCGCCGTGCAGCATCGCCACCGCGGCCACGGCATCGTCGACGGTCTCCAGGTCCACCGTGAAGGCGCCGGAAAACGCACCGGGGTCGGCCTTGCTGCGCTTGTCGTAGCGCAGGGTGGCGATGCCGCGCTCGGCCAGCCCGTGGGCGATGTCGCGGAAGGGGCGGTTGGGGCCGATGCTCTGGTCGCGGTCGTGCGGACCCGAGCCGTGCACCAGCACCACCACCGGCGGCGCCTCGACGCCGCGTGGCAGGGTCAGCGTTGCCGCAAGCGCGGCACGGCCTTCGCTTTCGACGACCCGTTCGAACTCCCCGAAGCGGTCGTTGCTCACCGGCACCGCCGCCGGCGCGTCGGACCTGGCCGGCACCATGAGAAAGCCGTCGATGCGGTCCTGGGGATCGAAGTGGATGCGCGCGTCCAGCGTCATCAGGCCGTAGCTCAGGGGCACCGTGGTGACGGGCTCACCCTCCACGGTCTCGCCGCGCGGTGCGCCGCGCCGGCTGCGCGCGCCGAGCTGGTCGGGCAGGCTCTGCCAGACCCTGGCCAGCTGTTCGGGCGGCAGCGCCTCCCGGGTCACCGGCGCGAACATGTCCCAGGCCGCGTCGAAGTCGCCGGCGTCCAGGTGGTCGAGGAAACGATCGACGAGCTCGGCATGGGTCCGATCCAGCGCGCCCGGCGCGGCCTCCGGGGGCAGCATCTGCCGCACGATGTAGACGCCGGCACCGACCGCCGCGGCCAACGTCAGCAGTACCAGGATCAGCCAGCGCGACATGCCTCGCTCCTGTGTGATGTCGTGGATTCAGTCATCGCTGCCGGTCTCCCGTGTGTCGTCTTCGTCCTCGCGCAACCTGCCGGCCCGGCGCAGCGCCTGGCGCAGCACGTACTCGACCTGCGCATTGACGCTGCGCAGTTCCTGGTCGGCCCAGCGCTGCATCGCTTCCAGGACGTGCGCGCTGATGCGCAGTGGAAAGGCTTTCTTGGCGGCCAAGGTTTCGGGTTTCCCGGGTTGGCGCGGCGGCAGGCCGCCGCGCCTGCGCCGTTACGTGTAGAGCGTGCCGGTGTTGACCACCGGCTGCGTGGCCCGGTCCGAGCACAACACCACCAGCAGGTTGCTGACCATGGCGGCCTTGCGCTCCTCGTCCAGTTCGATCACGCCGTTCTTGCGCAGCTCCTCCAGGGCCATCTCGACCATGCTGACCGCGCCGAAGACGATGCGCGTGCGCGCCGCCACCACCGCATTGGCCTGCTGCCGCTGCAGCATCGCCTGCGCGATTTCCGGCGCGTAGGCCAGGTGGCTGATGCGCGCCTCGATGACGTCCACGCCGGCCGTACTCAGGCGCTCGTCCAGCTGTTCCTTCAGGTGCTGGCTGATCTCGCCCGAATGACTGCGCAGCGAGATCTGGCCGTCCTCGTGCTGGTCGTAGGGATAGCTGGTCGCCATCGCCCGGATCGCCGCCTCGGACTGGATGTGCACGTAGCTCTCGTAGTCGTCGACGTTGTAGACCGCCTCGGCGGTGTCCACCACCTTCCAGACGATGACCGCGGCGATCTCGATCGGGCTGCCTTCCAGTTCGTTGACCTTGAGCTTGCCGCTCTCGAAGTTACGCACCCGCAGCGAGACCTTCCTGGCGGCGAAGAAGGGGTTGTTCCAGCGCAGTCCCTGCTCCTTGACCGTGCCGATGTACTTGCCGAACAGGCTCAGCACCGCGCCCTGGTTGGGCTCGACCATGTAGAAGCCCGCGCACAGCGCCAGCAGCACGATCTCGCCCACGATGGTGGCGATCACCAGGGTGGCGTTTTCGGTCCCGATGCCCCACAGCAGCCCGGCGATCCCGGCCAGGCCCAGCACGATGAACAGCAACAGCGTCGGAATTCCGGACGCCGAACGGATCGTGATCTCTGTCATGGCGGCTCTCTCCCTTTCGTAGTCAGAATGATATCTTAGTGATATCAAAATGCAAGACGTGGAAGGGGCGGGCGTGTGACCTGGAGCCCGGGACCCGGGAGCCGGGACTCAGGACCCGGGAAGAGCGTAGAGCGATCTGTCCGCAAAGGACGCAAAGGACGCAAAGGATTCGCAAAGGATCGCAAAGAGAGAATTCAGTGCTCCTGCCTTCTTTGCGTGTCTTTGCGTCCTTTGCGGATGGTTTTCCGCTCTTGTCCGGGACCCGGGACCCGGGACCCGGGACCTGGGAGTCGGGCCCCGGGACTCGGGACTCAGGGCGCGCGTCGGGCCCCGGCCCCGTCGCACGTCAGTCCAGGCCGATCCGGAGCAGGGGCGCCGGCAGCTTCTCGGAGCTGATCCACAGGGTCCGGCCGTCGGGCGCGAAGCCGACGGCCTCGGCCTGCGGAATCCACGGAAGCACGATCTCCGCAGGCGCGCGCGCCACCGCGGTGGACCATTCCTCGCCGGCGCCGCGCCGGTACAGGTACAGCGTGCGGTAATTGAGCACCGCCAAGGTGCGCCCGTCCGGGGCCAGGTCGGTGGCGGTGATCTGCGAGCGGTAGCGCCCGAACACGGGGTTGCGCTGCAGGTCCGCGGCACTGGGCTGCACCACCCCCTCGAGTCTGCCAACCAACTCCGCGGTCACCACGCCTGCGGCGGCCGGCCGCAGCGGCACACGCCACAATTCCGGTGGCACCCGCTTCTTGGCGATCAGGTAGATCCAGCCGGCCGCGGCGTCCACGGCTACGGCCTCGCAGTCGCGCGCGCCGTCGGGCCAGCGCGCGCGCACCGTCCATTCAGGCCCGGCGCTGGACTCGCCGAGCGCCTCGGGTTCGCGCACGATCAGCAGATCGAAATCGGCGCGCAGTCCCCCGTTGTCGCCGACATCGCCGATCAGCAGGTAATGGTCGCCCTGCACGGTGAACGCGGCGGCATCCTCCCAGTCGCGGTTGCGCGTTCCGGTGACCGACAGCGTCGCGCGGCGCGTACCTTCGGCGTCGATCGCGTACAGGCGCGGGGCATCACCGCTGTCGTTGTGGACCCACAGCAGGCCCGGATGCCTGCGCGAGGCGGCCAGCCCGCTGATCTCGGACAGCTCCGGATCGGTGACCAGTGCCGCCAGCTCCGGATCGCCCCAGGCGTCGCCGGCGGACGCCGCGGCCAGCTGCGCCGCGGCCAGCAGCCACCTCATTGCCCGGCCGCTCCGGCCGGCGCCGCGACGGCGGTGGACTCGACTGCAGCAATCTGCAGGCGCCCGAGCAGTTCCACGCCGGAGTAGAAGCGGAACGGATCGCCGTCGCCGATCGACAGGCCCAGGTGGCCGGCATCGAAGCGCGGCTGCGCCGCGTCGTAGCCGCGCCAGTGGCCGTCCGCGTGGGCGATCACCCAGGCGTGCGGCACGAACACCGATTCGCGCCCCCCGAACCAGGGCGCATAGACCAGGCCGGTCACCACCTGCGTCGGGATCCCGGCAGCGCGCCCCAGGGCGGCCAGCAGCACCGCGTGCTCGGTGCAGTCGCCCTCGCGCGAACGCGCCGTTTCCAGCGCCGAGGCATAGCCCACGCGCAGCGACTTGGTCTTGACATGGCGGCGCACGAAGCGCTCGAGCCGTGCCATCTGCCGGGCCGCGTCGCGTTCCCCGGAGATCGCCTTTGCGGCCATCTCCACCAGCTCGGGGGCATCGCTCTCGAGCCAGCGTGTGGGCTCGAGCATGCGCGGGGTCGGTTCAGGACCGGTGCCACCGACCGGATCGATCTGCACCAGCAGCTCTCCACCGTCGCCGCCGGACACGCGCTGGCCCGGCACCTGCCCGAACGCGTCGCCGGAGCCGGACTCCACCACCACGCGGTAGCTCAGCCGCGAGCCCAGTTCGGTGCGCGTGAGCGGCCGCGGCGAGTCCACCAGCGTGCTCTCGAACACGTCGGCCGCCAGCGGCGGTGCGGTCGCGCACTCGCGGTTGCAGGCGATGGTCTCCAGCGTCAGTCCCATCAGCGGCATGCGCATGCGGCGCACCTCGCCGTCGGCGTCGAGCCAGCTGCGCGAGACCATGTGCGCGCCGCCCAGGTCCAGCTGCTGCTCGACCGCGGTCAGCGTCTCCTGGCGCCCGTGGATATCCACCCGTTCGGGGCCGATGACATGGCCGTCCACGCGCATCGCCGACAGCGACGCCGGGTCGAAGGCCAGCGCCTGGTAGCGGGTACCCGACGCCAGGCCGGCGCGCGCCTCCAGCAGCCGCAGGCCCTCGAACAGCAAGGCGCCCTGCGGCCAGGGCAGGGTCTGCTCGCTGTCGTGGTCGTGGCTTCCGGTGCGCACCCGCAGGGTCCCGGCCGCGGTGTCGATGCGGCCCTCGATCCGCGTGTGCGACCCGGCCGCATCGATCTCGGTGGTGAAGGAGATCGGCTCGCCCTCCGGCGTCTCGACCGTGCGTTCGCGGCTGGTGACGACCAACTGCTGGCCGTTGCGCTCGATCGTCACGTGCATGCTGTGCCCGGTGGTCACCTCGGCGGCATTCGCCGCGCGCTCGGTGTGCAGGTAGCCCACGTGGCGCCCCTGCAGATGCACGCTGTGCCAGCTCTCGCCGGCCTCGGCCCCGCGCGCGAGTGCGGCGGCCGTGCACAGCAGCGCGGCCGCCAGTATGGCGACGGACAGCGCGGTACGGGATCGTTGTGGCGACATGGTACTCAGCATGACAGGTCCAGCATGCATCGTAGGCGTCGGGATTCGAACATTCCCTGAGCAGACCCTAGAATGGCCCGTGTGTTCCCCACGCAGCCGGATCATGACCCGCATCGCCACGCCGCTGACCCCCGAGGCCACCCGTGTGCTGCTGCTGGGCTCGGGCGAGCTGGGCAAGGAAGTTGCCATCGAGCTGCAGCGGCTGGGCGTGGAGGTCGTCGCCGCGGACCGCTACGCCGATGCGCCGGCCATGCAGGTGGCGCACCGCGCGCACACCCTGGACATGCTCGACCCGGTGGCGCTGCGGGCGCTGATCGAGCGCGAGCGGCCGACCCTGGTCGTACCGGAGATCGAGGCCATCCATACACCCACGCTGGTGGAGCTGGAGCGCGAGGGCCAGCGGGTGATCCCGACCGCGCGCGCCACCCGGCTGACGATGGACCGCGAGGGCATCCGCCGCCTGGCCGCGGAGCAGCTGGGGCTGCCGACTTCGCCGTACCGCTTCGTGGATACGGTCGAGGCGTACCGCGAGGCGGTCGCCCAGGTGGGCCTGCCGTGCGTGGTCAAGCCGGTGATGAGTTCATCGGGCAAGGGTCAGAGCCTGGTGCGCGGCGAAGGCGAGATCGATGCGGCCTGGGAGCATGCGCAGTCCGGCGGCCGCGCCGGCGCCGGTCGCGTGATCGTGGAGGGCTTCATCGACTTCGAGTACGAGATCACGCTGCTGACCATCCGCCACCGCGACGGCACCAGTTTCTGCGAGCCGATCGGGCACCTGCAGGTCGACGGTGACTACCGGGAGAGCTGGCAGCCGCAGCCGATGAACGGGACGGCGCTGGCCCGTGCCCAGCGGATCGCGGCGACCGTGACCGCCGAGCTCGGCGGCCATGGCGTGTTCGGAGTGGAGCTGTTCGTGCGTGGCGACGAGGTGTGGTTCTCCGAGGTCAGCCCGCGCCCGCACGACACCGGGCTGGTGACGCTGATCTCGCAGGAGCTGTCGGAGTTCGCGCTGCACGCACGCGCGATCCTGGGCCTTCCGGTGCCGCACATCGGCCAGTTCGGTCCCTCGGCATCGGTCGCGCTGCTGGCCGAGGGGCATGGTGTGCCGGTGTTCGACGATGTCGATGTGGCGCTGGCCATGCCGTACACGGCGTTGCGGCTGTTCGGCAAGCCGCGCGTAGAGGGCAAACGCCGCGTCGGCGTCGCGCTGGCGCGTGGCGCCACCCTCGCCGAGGCCCGCGACCAGGCCCGCCGCAGCGCCGGCGCCGTGCGCATCTCGCTCCACAACCCCACCCCGTAGCAGCCCGGCGCCGCCAACCCTCACCCCCTGTAGGAGCCGGCGTTGCCGGCGATCGGCACTGCCACGACGCTCGGCGACCCCACGTGGGAGCGGCCCATGGCCGCGATCGACCCTCCGTGCCTTTGCATCGATGCCGCGTCCGCTTCGTAGGCCGGCCCGCGAGCCGGTGACGGTTTCCGGGGCCGCCGCAAGTACATCCCTGTAGGCTGCGGACGCGCCATCCCTGGCGCGTACGCCCCCGGAACCCGTCCCCGCCCCGCGGCCCTCGCGCTTTCGTTTCGTATCGCCTTCCCCCGGTAGGAGCCGGCGTTGCCGGCGATCCGCCCCGCGACACCGCCCGGCAAACCCGCGTGGGAGCGGCCCATGGCCGCGATCGCATCCTCCCTCACCCCTCCACGTGCTTGCCCCCGGTCCACCCACCCGGCCGGAGCACCGCATCTCCCAGTTCCCGCGGCGGCCCCTCCAGCGCGGTGGCCATCGAGTCGTTCCACCGGTTCAGGAATCCGTACAGGCACACCACGGCGAGGATCTCCACGATCTGCTCCTCGTCCCAGTGCACGCGCAGCCGCGCGTAAGTCTCCGCATCCACGCCGTTGGGCACACTGCCTGCGGCCAGCGCGTAATCCAGCGCGGCACGCTCGGCCTCGCTGTACAACGGCGAGGTGCGGTATTCCCAGATCCGCTCGACCTTTTCGTCGCTGACGCCGTGGATCTTCGCGGCGATCAGCGAGTGCGCCATGCAGTACTGGCAGCCGGCCGCGCGCGAACACAAGTGTGCGACCAGCCGCTTGAATCCCAGTTCGACCTTGCCATCGGGCGCCATCACTGCCCGCGTGAGCGCACCGAATCCCTCCACGATTCCGGGCTTGCGCTGCATGGTCAGCAGCGAGTTGGGCACAAAGCCCAGAATGCGCTCGAAGGTCGCGAAGGTGTCGGCCAGTTCCGGGTGGGTTTGCTGCGGCAGCGGTTCCAGGAAAGCCATCGCCTACTCCATCGTCTGCCAGTGCCCGCCCACGAGCACCTCCAGCGGCCGGAACCGGGCCTTGTAGTCCATCTTCGGATGGCTCCGGATCCAGTAGCCCAGGTACAGGTAGGGCAGGCCCTCTTCGTGCGCCAGCTCGATCTGCGCGAGGATCGCGTAGGTCCCCAGGCCGCGCCGGCCGCAGTCCGGATCGTAGAAGGTATAGACCGCCGACAGTCCCGAGGGCAGCGTGTCGAGCACGGCCACCGCACGCAGCACGCCGTGCTCGCGCAGCTCCAGGAACCGGGTCGGGCTCCAGCGGCAGCTCAGGAAGCGCTCGAAGTCGTCCTGCTCCGGGTCGTCCATGCCGGCGCCCGCGTGCCGCGTGTTGACGTAACGCCGATACAGGGTGAAATGCTCGGCGCTCTGGCGCGGCGCCACCACTGCCGATGCCAGATCGGCATTGCGCTGCGCGCAGCGGCGCTGCGAACGGCTGCGCCGGAACCGCGCCACCGGGATGCGCACCGCCAGGCAGGCCGTGCAGCCGCGGCAATGCGGGCGGTACACGTGTCCGCCCGAACGCCGGAAGCCGCGCTCGATCGCCATGGCGTAGATCTGCGGCAGCCCGCGCGCGACCGGATCGATGACCAGGTTGCGCGCCTGCCGGTCCTGGAAATACCCGCACGGGTGCTCCAGGGTCTGGAAGACTCGGATCAGGTCCGACTTCATGGACCCGATGGTACCGCCGGCTGCAGCAGGGGGTCAGACCAGTCCGCTGGATGCCAGGCCGATGATCAGGCCGGTGGAGCCCAGCACCACGCCCAGCGCCATGCCGATCCAGGCGTTGCGGCGCTCGATCGCCCGCGCACGCGCCGCCGCGAGTCGGTTGCCGCGCGCTTCCAGCGCATGCCGGCGCGCCAGCACCCGCGGCAGCCAGTAGATGTTGAGCAGGCCCAGGGCCACGATCAGGCCGACGAACGCGGTCGTGGGCAGCCACCAGGACTCGATCAGCACCGCCGCTGTCATCAGGCCGGTGAAGCCCACCACGATCAGGCCACCGACGATGCCCAGGCGCAGCAGCTCGCGCTTCTCCTGCACATCGATGGCGGTGATCCAGTACCGGCGCAGCCCGAACACGAGGCTGGCGATGCCCACGATCAGCGCGAAGAGGATGCCGCCGGCCGCGCCCACCATCAGCCTGGGCATGTTCTTGCCGGCGAATCCCAAGCTGGCCAGGGTCTTGGGCAGCACCTTGGACAGCGCACCGGTCTGGCCCAGCATCAGCTTGCCCAGCCCCTGGCCGGCCGCGGCGGCACCCCCGGCCAGGCCGGCGGCGGCCGCCGGCGTCGACAGCGCCAGCCCGGCCACCACGAACGCGGTGAAGGCGGCCGTGGGTGCGGTCGCGATCACCGCCTTGCCCAGCCGCGAGAGCAGGTCCTCGCGCAGCGCCTGGCGCGCGCGCGAGAGCCGCTTGCGCACCGCGGCATCGCGCATGCCCAGCAGCGAGGCCACCTGCCTGGAGCTCTGGCCCTCGCGGTAGTAGATCAGCAGGATCTCCCGGGTCTCCTGCGGCAACTCGTCGATCAGGTCGGCGACGATCTCTTCCTGCTGCTCGCGCGCCAGCTGCTCGGGATGGTCGGGTGTGGGATCGGCGACCGTGGCCAGGATGGTGTCGAACTCGCCCTCGTAGCGGTCCGGCCGGCGGCCGCGCAGGTGGTCGCGCGCCAGGTTGCGGGTGATCTGCCGCAGCCAGGGAAGGAAGCTGGACGGATTGCGCAGCCCGTCGAGCTTGGTCCAGGCACTCAGGAAGGCCTCCTGGGCGATGTCTTCGCTGGTGTGCACGTCGCGCACCATGGCCAGCGCGATCGCGCTGATGCCGCCCTGACAGCCGGCGACGATGCGCCCGAAGGCGTGCGCGTCGCCGCGCTGGGCGCGCGGCAGTTCGGCGCGGATGAGTTCTTCCAGGGCCTGGGCGTTCACGGAATCGGCTGCAGTGGGGATCCTGTGGTCATCGACGCGGCCGTGGCGCGGATGTGACCGGCCCCGATCATGGCCCCGATCACGGCCCGACCCCGATACCGCACGCGCGCATGGCGACCAGCACCGCCCCGGCGGCCACGGCCACCAGCAGGGCCAGGCGGATGCGGTTGGCCGCCTGCATCGGGCGCCCGGACCGGGCCGGGAGCTGGTAGTCGTCCGGGACCGGCGAATCGACCCGGGTGCTGCCCATCAGTCCGGCCTGGCGCATCAGCGCGCGCGCCTTGGGCAGGTCCTCGGCCCGGAGCACCCAGACCACGGCCTGCGGCTCGCGGTCGGCGTGGCGATAGCTGAACACGCGGCGGCGGTTGCCGTGGTAGGAGCGCCCGCCGGTGATGCGGGTCTGGACGCCGTGCTCGTTCAGCAATCGGGCCACGCCCTCGACGGTCTCGAGCCGGATGGAAGCGAAGATCTGGCGCATGCGGTGCCTCCGGCCCCCAGTCTACTTCGCCGGCTCGATCACGCGGATCAGGCCTTCCTGCGCCGTGGAGGCGATCAGGGCACCGTCGCGGTCGTAGATGCTGCCGCGCGCCAGGCCGCGCGCGCCCTGCGCGCTGGGGCTCTCGCAGGCGTACAGCAGCCACTGGTCGACCCGGAACGGGCGGTGCAGCCACATCGCGTGGTCGAGGCTGGCCATCTGCACGTTCGGCTGCAGGTAGGAGATGCCGTGCGGCCAGGTAGTGGTGCCGATCAGGTGGAAGTCCGAGGCGTAGGCGAGCAGCGCCCGGTGCTGGTTCATGTCCGCGCCGATCCGGTCGGCCAGGCGGAACCACACCTGCTGTACGGGCGGGCGACGGGTCGGGCTCAGTTCGTTGCGCGCCTGCACGGGACGGAACTCGAACGGGCCCTTGCGCGAGAGCCAGCGCTGCAGCTTGGGCGGAAGCTGCGCCATGGTCTCGGCCGGCAGCGGCGCGGGCTCGGGCACCTGGCCCGCGTCGGGCACTTCCGGCATCGGCAGCTGGTGCTCGACGCCGTATTCGGGTTCCTGGAAGCTGGCGGAGAAATTGAAGACGGGCTGGCCGTGCTGGATCGCCACCACGCGCCGCACCGAGAAGCTCTTGCCGTCGCGGGCGCGGTCCACGTCGTACACGATCGGGTGCTCGATGTCGCCGGCGCGCAGGAAATAGGCATGCAGCGAGTGGGCGATGCGCTCGGGCGCAACGGTCTGCTGCGCGGCCGACAGCGCCTGGCCCAGCACCTGCCCACCGAACACGTAGCGCGTGCCGATGTCGCGGCTGATGCCGCGGAACAGGTTGTCCTCGAGGCGCTCGAGCGTGAGCAGTTCCAGCAGTTCGGCGACTACATCCTGCACCTGGCGACGCTCCGGCGCGAAAGGCCGCGCATTATAGGGGACCTCTGAACAAGTTCAGAGGTTCGCGCGCCATGGATGGCGCGCTCGCGGATCAAGTCCAGGATGGACTTGATCAGACCTTCCATATCGGTCACCGCCACCGACCGTCGTGGCCGCGACCGGTCCGCGTCCTCATCCGCCCTGGAACCGCTCCAGGTGCGTCCCCCGCAACACCTCCTCCCACGGAAACAGCGGGCCCGGATCGAGCTTGCGCCGTACCGACGTGGCGGCATCGTCGCTGGCCGGGATCGATCCGGTGTCCAGGTCCTCGTGCCCGGCGATCCATCGCAGCGCGGGCAGGGTGGATTCCAGCTTGCGCAGCAGCGCGAGCAGCGCCCCGATCTGCGCCGGCGTGTAGGGCTCGTCCATCTGCTGGTGCCGCGAGTCGTGCCAGTGCGGCCAGCGGCCGCGGTTGACCAGCTCGATGCCGACCGAACGCTCGTTGTAGCCGCGTGTGTGGTGGGCGATCCGGTCCGGGTGGACGTACCGATGCACGCTGCCGTCGCGGTCGATGTAATAGTGGCCGCTGTTGCCGGTCCCCGACGCGTAGTGTGCGCGCTCGCCATACTCGCGCGCGGTGGCCAGGTCCGGCAGCTCGGTGCAGTGGATCACCACCAGGTCGATGCTCGATGGCGCGCGGGTGTCCAGGCGCTCCTCGTAGGGCAGGGGGGCGTGCTGGATGGCCAGGTCGAGCGGCATGCGGGGGAGTTTACGGTTTTGCGGGACTCGGGACTCGGGACTCGGGACCCGGGACCCGGTGAGCAGAGCGAAGAGCGAAGAGCGGGGAGTGCAGGGCGGGGAGCGGCAGCGGGGGGTGGAATGGGCGGGAGCCGATATGATCGCGCGTGTGATCGGGTAGGAAGCCGACGATGCTTGGACACGTGATTCTTTCGCATGGACTCGAGAGCGGGCCGCAGGCCACCAAGGTCAGTGCGATGGCGCGGGTGGCCGAGGCGCTGGGCTGGACCAGCGAGCGGCCCGACTACCTGGACCTGGACGCCACCGGGCGCATCGAGGCGGTCGACAACCGCGTGGCGCGGCTGCTGGGACGCGCCCGTGCCGCGCCGCAGCCGCTGGTGCTGGCCGGTTCGAGCATGGGCGCCTTCATCTCGGCGCTGGCCTCGCGCGAGGTGCCGTGCGCCGGCCTGTTCCTGCTGGCGCCGCCGCTGTCCCTGGAAGGCTACCCGCGCAAGCTGGCGGCGGCCGAGGTGCCCACGCAGATCGTCCACGGCTGGGACGATGAGCTGATCCCGGTCGGCGACGTCGTGCGCTGGGCAAGGCTGCGCCGCGACCGCCTGGTGCTGGTCGACGACAGCCATCGCCTGGCCGGCCACGTCGACTTCGTCGCCGGGGAGTTCGGCCGCTTCCTGCAGTCGCTCTGATGCGCTTTTTCGCCAGCTGCGCGCGCGGCCTGGAATATCTGCTGGCCGATGAACTGGTGGCGCTGGGTGCCGGCCGCGCCACGGCCGCCGTCGCCGGAGTCAACGTCGATGGCGACATCGCATGCGCGTACCGGGCGGTGCTGTGGTCGCGGCTGGCCAGCCGCGTGCAGTGGCCACTGGCCGACTTCGAATGTCCCGACGCCGATGCGCTCTATCGCGCGGTCGCGGCGATCGACTGGCCGCAGCACCTGGCCGCCGACGGCACCCTGGCAGTGGATGCGCACGTCTCGTCCCAGACCCTGCGGCACGGCGGCTTCGCGGCGCAGCGGGTCAAGGACGCCGTGGTCGATACGCTGCGCACGGCCGAGGGGGTGCGGCCGTCGGTGGATACGGACGATCCGGACCTGCGCCTGCACCTGCTGGTGCGGCGCGGCCGCGGCGTGCTGTCGGTGGACCTGGGTGGCGGCAGCCTGCATCGGCGCGGCTGGCGCCGCGCGCAGGGTGCCGCACCGCTGAAGGAAACCCTGGCCTGCGCGGTGCTGGCGCGCGGCGACTGGCCGGCGCTGTACCAGGCGGGCGGGGCGCTGCTGGATCCTATGTGCGGCAGCGGCACGCTGCCGATCGAGGCCGCACTGATCGCCGCGGATGTCGCGCCGGGGCTGCTGCGCCATGGCGATGCGCCGCCCACGCGCTGGCGTGGATTCGATGCGCCGCTGTGGTCGCGCCTTTGCGAGGACGCGCGCTCGCGCGACCGCCGTGCCGAGCTGCCGCCCCGCTTTCACGGCTTCGACAACGACCCCGACGCCATCGCGGCGGCGACGACCAACGCCGCCGCCGCCGGCCTCGGCCATGCACTGCGGTTCGAGCATGCCGCGATCGACCGGTTGCGCGCGCCGGCGCCTGGACGTGGCCTGGTCGTGTGCAATCCGCCCTACGACGAGCGGCTCGCCGCCGTCCCGGCCCTGTACCGCGCGCTTGGCGACGCCCTGCGCACCGCGGTGCCGGCCTGGCGTGCGGCAATCCTGTGCGGCAGCGAGGCGCTGGCCTTCGCGACCGGCCTGCGTGCGAACAGGCGCTACGCGCTGTACAACGGCCCGCTGCCGGTGGTCCTGATCGTGTGCGACCCGGTCGATCCGCCTGCGCGCGCCGATGACCGGCCGCTCGGCGAGGGCGCGCAGATGGTCGCCAACCGGCTGCGCAAGAACGAGCGCCACCTGGCGTCCTGGCGCCGGCGCGAGGGCGTGAGCTGCTACCGCGTCTACGACGCCGACCTGCCCGAATACGCGGCGGCGATCGACGTGTACACCGAGGACGCCGCACCCGAGCGCCGGTTCCTGCACGTACAGGAGTACCGCGCACCGCGCGAGATTCCGGAAGCCGACGCCCAGCGCCGCCTGCGCGAGTTGCTGGCCGCCGCACGCGAGGTGTTCGAGGTGCCGCGCGAACAGGTCGCGGTGAAGACCCGCGAGCGTGGCAAGGGCGGTGCCCGCTACGGCCGCTTCGAACGTCGCGGCGAGTTCATCCACGTGCGCGAGGGCAGGGCGCGGCTGCGCGTGAACCTGTTCGAGCACCTCGACACCGGCCTGTTCCTGGATCACCGTCCCACGCGGCTGCGCATCGGCGAGCTGGCACGCGGCGGCCGCTTCCTGAACCTGTTCGGCTACACCGGCGCGGCCAGCGTCCACGCCGCCCTGGGCGGCGCCGCGCGCACCGCCACCGTGGATCTGTCCCGGACCTACCTGGAATGGGCGGCCGCCAATCTCGCCGACAACGGCGTCGCGGGCGCGGCGCACACCCTGGTCCAGGCCGATGCGCTGGCCTGGGTCGAGGCCGACCGTGGGAGCTACGACCTGGTCTTCTGTGATCCGCCCACCTACTCCAGTTCGGCGCGCACCCGGGCGGACTTCGACGTGCAGGCGCAGCACGCGCGGCTGCTGCGCGCGGCGATGGCGCGGATTGCACCCGGCGGGCTGCTGCTGTTCTCCAACAACTACCGGCGTTTCAGGCTCGATCCGGAACTGGCCGACGAGTTCCAGCTGCTCGAGACGACCGCCGGCTCGATTCCGCCGGATTTCGTGCGCAGTCCGCGCATCCACCGCCTGTGGGAAATCCGCTCGCGCTGAGCGCGCGGCGATCCTCCGGGACTCGCAGCCGCGGGCAAGGATCAGCCGCCGTTGCTGCCGCGCCCGATGCGGCCGCTGACGCTGCCGCCGGCCGAGCGTTCGCGGTACTCGTCGGCCTCGATGCGCTCGACCCGGGCGATGTCGCAGGCGCGAGCGCCGCGCAGTCGATCCAGCGGCCGCACCGACTCGCCGATGTCGCCGCAGACCCGGCTCACAGCGCCGGCCTCGAAGGCCAGCGCGGTGCTCGTACCCAGTTCGGGGCAGGCGTAGGACAGCATGATGCGGTAATGCCTGCGGCCGGCATCGACCAGCAACTCGTCGCTGGAGACCATCACCCAGCCGCGGGCGCGGTCCGGATCCAGGCAGTCGCTGACCGGACGCAGCGGAGCGTGGCGGTCGGACGCGGGCGCAGCGGCCGTTATCAAGGCCAGTGCTGCCGGCAGCCACCAGCGGTGAGGTCGCAGCATGGTCATCCCTCCAGTCAGTGCGGTGCGGGCGGCGAGGCTGACCTTGCGCGCGTGGCGCTGAATGCCATCCAACCTCCAGCGGGACGGGTCTCCCTCATGCAGTCGAATCGGCGCCGCAGACGAGGTGACGTGGATCCTGCGCGCGCTTCGCCCGGGCTGGATCCCTCCCGGCCCGGGCGCAAGCCGGAACCGGCTCCCGTACGATGGCGATGCCGGTCCGAGCCGTGGACGGACACCAGCGGTCGTTCCGGTCCGTCCGCGACCTCCAGCCTGCGACCCCGATGGCCCGCTGATATGCTCTCCCGCATGCGCTCGAAGTCAGAACCCCGGTCAGTCGACGGCCGCCTGCCCGATACCCCGGCCTGGACGTTCTTCCGGCAGTGGCTCAAGCATCCCCTGTCGATCGCCGCGATCTCGCCCTCGAGCCGGCAGCTGGCGCGCCAGATGCTGGCGGAACTGCCCGCGGGGACGCACCGGGTGGTCGAGCTCGGCGGCGGGACCGGCGTGTTCACCCAGGCAATGATCGCCTCGGGGATCGCGCCCAAGGACCTGCTGGTACTCGAGCTCAACCAGGAGCTGCACCACCATCTGCACCGGCGTTTTCCCGAGGCCCACATCTGCTGCGCCGACGCCCGCGACCTGTCGCAGGTATTTGCCGACTCCGGCTACGGTGATGACGGGCCGGCCGATGCCGTGATCTCCGGGCTCGGCCTGCTGTCGATGGCACGTCCGACCCAGCAGGCCATCGTCGAGTCGGCGTTCTCGGTGCTGCGGCCCGGCGGGCGCCTGATCCTGTTCACCTATGGCCCGGTGTGCCCGGTCGCGCGCGAGGTCCGGCGCGACCTGGAACTGTCGTCCCGGCGCGGCAAGGTGGCCTGGTGGAACATGCCGCCGGCGACCGTGTACGTCCTCACCCGCAACCGCTCGCGCGCCGTCGCCCCGCGCCGCGGCGGCCGCGTGCGCGCCGTCTCGCGCTGAGGCAACACGTCTCCCTCCCTTTCGCGCAGCGAAGCGGAGGGCCGGGGAGGGGTCGCGCGGCGCAGCCGCGCGCGGGCATCGCCGATCAGATCCGTTCCAGCACCGCCCGCGTCCGCTCGCCCCCAGCGTCGCCCGTGTTGACCGTCGCGGCCGGTTCGAACAGCAGCACGTGACATTCCCGATCGGCCACCGGAAGATGCTCGACGCCACGCGGCACGATGATGAATTCGCCCTCGCGCACCAGCACCTCGCGGTCGCGGAAGCGCATGCGCAAGGTACCGTGCAGCACCAGGAACAGCTCGTCCTCGTCGGCATGCGCATGCCAGACGAACTCGCCGTGCAGCTTGACCAGCTTCACCTGCTGCCCGTTGAGCTCTCCGACGATGCGCGGATTCCAGTGGTCGGGAATCAGCGAAAGCTTCGAGGCGAGGTTGACAGCGTCCATGGCGTCCGGATGCGGTGGGAGGCGTCCAACGATACGCCTGGTCCGGTGTTCGACGACGTCCCGACGGTGCGATCGTCGCATCCCCGCACGCGCCTCATCCCCGAGCCCGCGCCGCCAGCGTCATGCCGATGCCGCCCAGGATCAGCAGCGCTGCCAGCGCCAGCCGCAGTGTCATCGCCTCGTCCAGCAGCAGAACGCCGCCTGCCGCCGCGATCACCGGCACCGCCAGCTGCGCAGTCGCCGCGCCGCTGGCGCTGAGACCGCGCAGCGCCACGTACCACACTACGTAACCCAGCCCCGAGGCGAGCGCGCCCGAGGCCACGGCATAGGCCGCACCGTGCCAGGTCACCGCGAGCTGAGGCAGCGCCAGCGGCAGCACCAGCAGTGCCGGGACTGCGGCCCGCAGGAAGTTGCCCGCGGTCTCGGCGACGGCATCGCGGCTGCCGCGTCCGCGCAGCGAGTACAGCCCCCATGCCACGCCGGCCAGCACCATGGCCGCGGCGCCGCCGGGCCCGGGCGCGCCCAGTCCCGGCCGCAGCAGGTACACCAGGCCGCCCAAGGCCAGCGCCATGCCGGCCCACTGCAGGGGGCGCGGCCGTTCGCCGGCCATCAGACCGGCGAGCAGCATGCTGGCCTGGACCGCGCCGAACAGCAGCAGCGCACCGGTGCCGGCATCCAGGCTCAGATAGGCGAACGAAAAGGCGATCGCATAGGCGAACAGCCACGCTGCCGACAGCCAGCTGCCCGCGCGCCATGCGCCGCCGCCGCGCAGCACGCCGGCCAGCAGCGCCAGTACCAGCGCGCCGGCGACGATGCGCAGCGCCGTGAAACTGGCCGCATCGATCGACCCTGCCGCCAGCGCGAGCCGGCACAGCACCGAGTTGGCCGCAAAGGCGACCAACGCGGCCAGCGTGAGCGCCAGCGTACGCGCGCGTGGGATCCCGTGCGGTGGAGTCGCTTCCGGTGGCGCGGTGCTCACAGCGGGCAGTCGGTGCGCCGCATCGGGAACTCGATCGTGCGCGTGCCCGCGCCGGAGGGGCCGTGGATGCTCGCCAGCAGGCGTTCGCCATCGCGGCGGTACTCGATGCGCTGCGGAAAGTCGTGCGCGGGATTTTCGAAGACCACCTGGTGCTCGCCGGCTTCCACCAGTGCGAACGCGGCAGGCGACTGGCCCGAAGGATGCGCGACGTACTCGAGCACGCCGTCCGCGCGCGGGCGCACGATCACGAATTCGTGCGCAACCGTTCGACCGCCGCGCACGCTGCGGCTGGTGGCCAGCAGGGTGCCGCCGCGCGGGGAGGACCAGGTCTCGCCGGAGCCGGGCTCCCCCGATTCGGCGGCCCAGCAGCCGCTGATCCATTCGAGCGTCGTGGCATCGGCACTCGCGGCCGCCGCGAAGGGCAGGGCGAGCAGCAACGTGGGGATGACGGGCACGGTCGGACTCCGCGGGGAACTGCGGTAGATCGTAGCGCCTCGGCGTCGCGCCAGGTGGCGGCAGTCCGATCGCGGCCATGGGCCGCTCCCACAGACCCGATGCAGCCTCGCCGCGGCTGCGCCACGCCGTAGGAGCGGGCGTTGCCCGCGACCACCGGGGCCCGCCGCGTGGCGGCGACCCGGTCGCGGCCAAACAGCCGCTCCTACATGGCGAGGCCCTGTGGGAGCGGCCCATGGCCGCGATCGGTGGACCTCAACCCGTCGCCTGGCGCACCCCCCGCGTCCGGCACCCGTGCACCAGTGCCGTGCCGGTACCGCCGAGGTCCTCCTCCAGTCGCGCATCCTCCGCGCCCACCCACAACACCGTGCTGCCATCGCCATAGCGGACCCCGCCGTGGTCCGGCTCGCGCAGCAGCGGCAGCGTGCGGCCCTGCAGGTACACCGTCGCCCGCTGATCGTGCAGCTCCACCGGAAACTCCAACCCGCTCTCGCACACGTAGTCGAAGCGCTTGCCCGTGACCGGCTGCTCGAGGCCGAACGCCGGGTCCGTCTCCGGCGCACAGGATCCGACGACCAGAACCGCGGCCAGCAGGGCGAGGGCGGAGTCGTCGCGCATGGCAGCACTCCCGGAACGGCTGCGCGCGAGTGTTTTTCCACGCCTGCGAGCACGCGGTGAAGAAACCGTCGGCGCCGCGTGAATCCGGCGACCGCCGCCATGCAGGAAGGATCAGGCGCTATTGCTTTCAGGCCCGGAACCGGCGCGGTGCTTCGTCTTCGGAATGGGCACGATCATCGACACGCGCTTCCGGTACTCGGCGTAGCTTGCGCCGTGGAAGCGCATGATGTCGCGCTCCTCCACGTAGATCCCGACCAGGATGTAACCGGTGGTCGCCACCGGGAACACCAGGTGCCCGACCGTCATCCGGGGTGTTGCCCAGAAAGCGATGATGAAGCCGAGCATGATGGGATGGCGCACGAGCTTGTACAGGAACGGAGTCACGAAACCCAGCTCCGTGTAGCGCTGTCCGCGATGGTACAGATACACCTGCCGCAGTCCGAACAGGTCGAAATGATTGATCAGGAAGGTCCCGACCAGCACCGTCGCCCAGCCCAGCCCGAACAGCGCCCACAGCGCGTAGCGCCCGATCTCGTTCTGGACACTCCACACCACCTCCACCATCGGCCGCAGCCGCGGGCGCGCCGCGATGCCGCGTTCACGCCAGTCGGGGTAGCGTGGCTGCTCGGGACCATCCAGCCTGGAGGATCAGCATGGGCATCTTCGATTTCGTGAAGGAAGCCGGGGCGCGCCTGTTCGGCGGCAAAAAGCCCGGCGACAACGTGGAGACCTACAAGCCGCTGCGCCAGCACGTGGCAGACAACGGCATCAACCCGTCCGGCATCGAGTTCAAGGTGCAGGGCCACGGCGTGGTAGTGGTCAGCGGTTCGGTGCCCGACCAGGACACGCGCGAAAAGGTCGTGCTGATCGTCGGCAACGTCGAGGGCGTGGAGCGCGTGGACGACCAGCTTCGGATCGGCCCGGCGGGCGCGCCCGGGGCGGGCACGCCGCTGGCGTCCGGCGCCGCAGGGCTGCGGTCCGCGGCCATGGCCGCGACCGGCAACGGGGGGCAGGGATGGACCTCGCGCACGTACACCGTAGAGAGCGGCGACACCCTGTCCGGCATCGCCAGCAAGGTGTACGGCAACGCCGGAAAGTATCCGGTGATCTTCGAGGCGAACCGGCCGATGCTGAGCGACCCGGACAAAATCTATCCGGGCCAGATGCTGCGGATCCCGCCGCTGGCGGACTGACACGATAGGCCGAGGGAATCGCTGATCGACAGGGTGCGATCGGCGACTCCTTAGCGATACCTCCCCTGCGGCACGTGAAAAGTGAATGCTGGGGGGGGGGGGAGGTATACTGGCTCTCACATCCTTACACGAACTGCGGCGGTTTCCCGTGGCACGATCTGAAGGCCGCCGCATTGCCGTGAATCTGGCCGAGCTGGTCGGCGAGGGTGCGGACGCTGCACGGGTCGCCGACTACGTCGTCGCCGTCTGGCAGCAGATCGAGGACGCCCTGACGCCGATCATCGGCCCGCGCGGCGTCGCCGCCCTCTACAAGCGCAGCCTCTTCCTGATCGGCCCCGACCACCCCTGGCTAACGCGGCTGCAGGAAGCGGACGCGTCCGCGGTCGATGCCGCGGCGCTGCGCTCCGCGCTCGCACAGCAGGACACCGCCGCAGCGGCGACCGCCGGCGGCGCCCTGCTGCAGACCTTCCAAGAATTGCTGGCCAGCCTGGTCGGACCCTCGCTCACCGGGCGGCTGCTCGCCGCCGCCTGGGCACTGCCTACCAGCGGCCCGTCTGCTCAGGACACCTCGCCATGAACACAGTGACCATCCACCGCCTTGCCACCGGCGTCCCGGGCCTGGACGAGGTCCTCGGCGGCGGGCTGCCGGAGTACTCGTTCAACCTGATTGCCGGGCCGCCCGGCTCCGGCAAGACCACGCTGGCACACCAGATGATGTTCGCGATGGCGACCGAAGCACGCCCGGCGCTGTATTTCACCGTGCTCGGCGAGCCGCCGCTGAAGATGCTGCGCTACCAGCAGCAGTACGGGTTCTTCGATGCCGCGGCGATCAACCATTCGGTCCGCTTCATCAACCTCTCCGAACATACGCTCACCGGCGATCTCGACCGTGTACTGGAGCGCATCGTGGAGGCGATGAAGACCTACGCACCGGCACTGGTGTTCGTGGATTCCTTCCGTTCGGTGGTGCTGTCGCACGCGGTGCTGGGCAGCCCGCACAACAAGCTGCAGCAGTTCGTGCAGCAACTCGGCATGCTGATGACCAGCTGGCAGGCGACGACCTTCCTGATCGGGGAGTACTTCGACGACATCGATCCCAATCCGATTTTCACCGTCGCCGACGGGCTGATCTGGCTGCGCCAAAGTGTGGAGCGCAACTCGATCGTGCGGAAGATGGAGATCATGAAGATGCGCGGCCAGGCGACGCTGCCCGGGCTGCACACATTCCGCATCAGCTCGGACGGCCTCAAGGTGTTCGCGCCCGCGCGCCGCGTGGCGGCCGCGACCGGTGGTGCGGTGGCGAAAGGCGTGCGGGACGCCCGCCTGCTGATGGGCGTGCCGCGGCTGGACGAGATGCTCGGCGGCGGCCTGCCGCGCGGCTACTCGCTGCTGGTGGCCGGTCCGTCGGGCTCGGGCAAGAGCATTCTCGCCGCCGCCTTCCTGGCCGAGGGCGTGCGCGGCGGTGAGACCTGCGTCATCGCCTGCTTCGAGCAGCAACCCGATCGCTCGCGCAACCCATCCATCGCCAAGCTGATCGCCAACGGCAGCGTCGGCCTGGTCGACACGCGCGCGCCGGACCTGTCGATCGACGAGACGGTGCTGCTGATCCTGGAGGAAATCCAGCGGCTGAAGGCGAGCCGGCTGGTGATCGATTCGCTCTCGGGTTTCGAGCTCTCCCTGGCGCCGACCTTCCAGCACGACTTCCGCGAAAAGCTCCTGCGCATGGTCACTGCGCTGGCCGCTACCGGGATCACGGTGCTGATGACCTCCGAGCTCGAGGACCGCTACACCGACCTGCGCTTCAGTCCCTACGGCAGCGCGTTCCTCACCGATGCGATCATCGTCCAGCGCTACATCGAGCTCGACAGCCGGCTGCGGCGCGTGATGGCCGTGGTCAAGGTGCGGGCCAGCGACCATTCGAACCAGCTGTGCGAGTACAGCGTCGACGCCGACGGCATCCACATCGGCGAGATGCTCCCGGAGCAGGAAGGACTGCTGGGCGGCCGGCCGACGCGAAAGCGTGCCGACGATCCGCCGCCCGCGCTCGACAGCGCAGGCGAGGGCTGAACCAGTCGCCATGAACACGCCTTCGGACAGGAAGGGGAAAGCAGCGGACAAGGCTGCCAGCGAACGCGCCCGGCAGAAGGAGAAATCCGCGGATGCGGGCGTGGCGCCGACTGGCACGCAGCAGGGCGCGGCTGGAGCGGAACCCGGGTTGAACCGCAGCCAGGCCGCGCAGCTGGTGGAGGCCAATGAGCAGCTGGTGCGCTCGGCGCTGCGAGCGCAATCCGACGCCGAGGCCAGCGCCTCGGCGCTGGAGGCGCAGTCGCTGTCGGTCGGACTCGACCCCCTGACCGCGCTGCCCAACCGGACACTGTTTTTCGACCGCTTTACCCAGGCCATCGCCCATGCCAGGCGCCACGGTGGCCGCATCGCGCTGCTGTTCCTGGACATGGACAACTTCCAGCAGATCAACGATGCCCTCGGCCATGGCGTCGGCGACGAGGTGCTCAGGCTGGCGGCGCATCGAATCGTGTCTTCGGTGAGCGATGTCGATACCGTCAGCCGGCATGGTGGCGACGAGTTCCTGGTCCTGCTGACCGATGTGTCGCAGGCGGCCGACGCGGTGCTGACCGCCGAGAAGCTGCTGGCCGCGGTCCGTGCTCCCACCAGGGTAGGCGACCATGTGTTCCGGCTTGCCGCGAGCATCGGCATCAGCCTGTATCCGGATGACGGCGAGGATACCGTGACGCTCATCGAACGTGCCGATGCCGCGATGTACCAGGCCAAGCGCCTGGGTCAGGGCAGTGTGGCCTGCCATGGCGAGCAGGCAGACGAGCGGCGCCTGGTCTCGCCCGCGCTGGCAGCGCTGCAGACGCCCTTCTCCGCGTACGAGCAGGCCTCGGCCGAGCACGAGCGCCGGCTCGTTGAACTGCGCGAAGCGAACCAGCAACTGGTGCTGAGTGCGCTCGATGCCCGGAATCTGCTGGCGGCGGCGGAAAAGGCGCGCGCCAGGCAGAAGGAATTCCTGGCGGTGACGGCGCACGAGTTGCGCAACCCGCTGGCTTCGATCAGCCTCGCCTCGACCATGCTTGCACAGGAAGAGACCCAGGATCCGTCGCGGATACAGGACATCATCGAGCGCCAGGTCACGCACATGGCGCGTCTGATAGAAGATATGCTCGATCTCTCCCGCGTCCATACCGGCAAGCTGCGGCTGGAACGGTGCCCGGTCGACCTGGCCAGGCTCATCGACGAAGTGGTGGTCAACTGCCGCCCGGCGATGGACAAGCGGCTGCAGGATTTCAGCGTGCGCATGCCACCACGGGTGCCGGAACTCGACGGCGATCCGGCCCGTCTCGCCCAGGTGTTCGGCAACCTGCTCGACAATGCTTCCAAGTACACGCCGGAAGGCGGTCGGATCAGCCTGGTGGTCCAGCTGGTCGAGGACTCGGTGGTGGTGACGGTGTCCGACAGCGGTATCGGCATCACCGCCGAAGTCATGCCGAGCGTGTTCGAGCCGTTCGTGCAGGACAGTAGCGCCATCGGATTGAGCGGGGCAGGCCTCGGCATCGGGCTCACCGTCGTGCGCGAACTGGTCGAAGCCCATGGCGGCACGGTGACCGCAAGCAGCGCCGGCAGCGGGCTCGGCAGCCAGTTCGTGGTCACCCTGCCGTTGCACCGCTGATCCTCACCTGCTGCGACTTGGGCCGCAGGCAGGTTGGCACCGGCGCACTCAACCACCGCCGTCACTGTTGGACGGCTGGTTGGTCGAAGCGGGCACGCAGCAAACCCCTTACTCGTCTACCGGCACGACGACGAATCGAGGCCAGTACAGGGAACGTGCCCCGTGCTGCGTGAACAGGTCGTCGAACTCGAAACTGTTCGTGGCGTAGGTGATGACGAGGTCCCCGGGGTCCGGGCCAACGAGTTCGGGGTGCGCCTTTGCGGCGTACACGAGCGGTCGCGGGCCATCCGATTCGGGCGGACGGTATACGACGAGGGGGGAGCTCCATGGGCCTGTAAGGTCCACGGCCGTGCGAAGCCCGATCGTCGATGCGCCGAAGCCGTAGCTTGCGACGTGGATGAAGGTTCTCGAGCGCGCGTCCCAGTGGACGGAGGCCTCGGCTCCCGCATCGTCCAGGACGAATGCCGGACCGTGGTCGCCGACCAGCGCTGCTGCCACCCAGCCACGGGTGGTACCGGTCCACCATTGTGCCGTCGTGAGGTCACCTTGTGCCAATGAGGTCACCGGGTAGCGAACCAGCGTGCCGGCGTGCGTCCCCTCCTGGCGGATGGCGAGAGCAACGACGTAAGCACCGTCCCGTACCAGGGCCGTTGCAGGAACGGCATCGAAGGTGTCCGGTCTGGCATCGACGATGCGCGGATCCCACGTCTCCACCGGCGCATCCGGGTTGTCGATCACGGCGACGGCGTAACCCGCGTGCGCGAATCCAAGCCCCTCGCCGGGCGTGGCGACCGTCCCGTAGAGGAAGATGACCAGCGGCCCATCGTCGATCCGGATCCCGTGCCCCGGCCAATACCAACGCTCCCCACGCTCCGGAAAGAACGATGCCGGCGAACCATCGCTGTCCTGCCGCCAGTGGAACGCAATCGACGCGGTGAGTGGAACCGTTCCCGTCTGGATCGCCACCGTGTTTCTCACCATCTCGGATTCCGAGCGCACGTCGGCACTTGAAGTCGCGACAAACGTGTCGCCGAAGAGCCAGAGGATGCGACCTTCGGAGAGCGGCACCGAGAGCGCGGCGTCCGCGCCGAGCCAGCGGGGGTCCCGCTGGAAAAGCATATCGGCTTCTGCAAATGCGCGTCCCGTCGGACCGCTCAGCGTAGGGTCCAAGGACGAGCAGGCGATGGCCGACACCGTCGAAAGGATCAGTATGAGCCACTTCGCCATACCAACTCGAGAAGTTGTGGTCTGAAGCCTCATTCGCAGGCATCCTTTTCTCAAGCAGCTAACGACCAAGCTCAGCGGCACGGCAAGGTGGCGCGGCCCTTGCGAATGCAAGGGGCGTGACGCCTCGTCGTGTCCGTCTGCAGCAACTGGTTAGACGGCATCTGCACCTCCCTGTTGAATGTCGGCTTTCGGCCAAGGAGCGGCCATGCCCGGTCTCAGCCCATTCCGGGCGATCGTTCCTAAAGCTTCATAGGCGGGAACTTCTGGTACGTAAGAGCGCGCCATAACCACTCCATTGGTCCGAAGCGAAAACGGTTTATCCACCAGACAGAAAACAAGACCTGAATCGCGAAAAACAAAACGGCATATCCCGTGACAGCCGCCGGACCCAGATAGAAGGCTTTGCCAAATGCAAAGCCATAGAACAGTGCGCCGAACATGATGGACCCGGAAAGATAAACCGTCAGCGCCATTCGTCCAGCAGCCCCGAGCGGGGTCAAAAGGCGTCTCCCGCGATCGTGCTGAGCCAAAAGCGTAATGCCAGCCGCATAGCCAAGGGCCAGGAGAGTGGAGCCATAGGTAAACAGGACATCACCCAACAACTGCGGCAGAAGTGTAGCCTGCTGCTCGCGGAACACCTCGTACCCCGTTGTTGCATTGAGAATCCGTTCTGCACCCATACTGACAAGCCCCATCGGGAAACCCCACCAGAACACCCTTCGAATGAGTTGCATGTGCTTTGGAATATCGTGAAAGATTCGCCGTTGGCCCACGTAGAGCCCGAGGAGAAACATCGCGAACGTCGCAAGACTCGATTCGGGACCTAGAAGACGGGCGAGTGGATTCCGCAAATATGCATTGTCTGCCATGACCTCACGCATGGAGCCAACCGCGTACACGTGTTTTCGGCGATCTTCCTCGATCGCAGTCGTGGCAGCTTCGAGACGGTCAGCATAATCGGCGGTTGGTACGGTCTGTATTGGCTCCAGAAGCGATGTTGCAGCCCGGCCGACCGGAAATACGGCCAAGAGACCAACAGACAGGACCAGAAGCAGCTTGGGCGGAACTTTCCCGAAGAGCACGAGTAGGAGTCCTAATTCCGCGTACAGCATCAGGATGTCCCCGCTATAAATCAACGCGTGCCCCGCACCAATGATAAAGAGGATGATCAACCTCCTTAGATAGACTGGCGCAAATTTCGATCCGCCCTCCCTGGCCCGAATCAATTGGAGAGCAAAACCAAAGCCGAACAAAAACGAGAAGAGACGCCAGGATTTTGTTTCGAAAAACACCCGCATCACCGAAAATGCGAGCTCGTCACCGGGGTCATTCCAGACAATCGAGCCGGCACCGAAATTGAACATGTTTACGAGGAGTACTCCGAAGAGCGCGAACCCTCGTACTATGTCGACGGCCTCGATACGCAATCGTGGATCGACTGGGCCCGGACTGCGAGCTACTGTCTCGCTGGTGCAACTCATCGTCACTTCCATAGGTCGATCGACGGCTTTCCCCGTCTTTTGGCGGGCCTGACCTGCTCGTTTTCATCTTCCAGAAGATCGATAATTTCGCCGATCGGTTAACTTGGTCTGGCTTTTTGAGCAGGCTGGAATGTTCGCTATGGGTCAAAAGGACCTAAGATTGGTACGACACCTCCAATGCCATCCAACCCCTGAATCAAGCCGACCCGCGAAGCGGGTTCGGCTTGAATGAGTTGTCAGACATCTGCAGCTGGGGAGCTGCCAGCGCTTTTGCCTGGGGTCCCGGGCTGCCCAACAACGGAATGTAACCAACGCCCCTCCCGCCGCGCGACTAGCGGCCATCCGGCACGCCGATTCTCGCTAACGTCTCTGCTGGGACGCCCTGATGATAAAGCCTCGCCAGTTCGTCGGGGTCGAAGTCGTAGCCGAAGGGCGGCCTGCCTATTTCCGCCATCTCTTGGCCCCTGACGAAAGCGGTGCACTCCTCCTTGGTGGGAAAATTGTCCACGCTCAACTCCACCTCGTTGCCGTCGGGGTCGTGGTAGTAGAGCGAGGTTGTGAACCTGTGGTTCAGTTGCGCGAACGGCGTGATGCCCACTGCCCTGATGCGCTCGTAATTCTCAACCAGGTCGCCGAAACTCGCCAGGCCGTAGCCCACATGATCAACCCCGGCGGCGGTCGCAGGCTTTTCCACGGTCTCCGGATCCTCAAAGATTACCAACCGATGGTGTTCCTCGTCGAAGGTCATGAAAGCGAGGAACTCGTTCTCATGCTGAACCTTCGCGTGGAAGACGGTCGAGTACCACTGAATCATCTCCCTGAATCGTCGCGCGCGGATGCCGTAGTGCGAGATGTAAGCGGGCTTTCCACTGGCGACGACAGAGCCACTTTGGTGAGGTGCCACATTATTCATGAAGGGTTGCTCCTCCGAAAATTCAACTGGGGTGAACGCCCAACGCCTGAATCAAGCCGAACCGCGAAGCGGTTTCGGCTTGAATGAATTGTTGGATGTGACGTCTTTAGTCTCCACGGCGGATTGTCTCTTGCAGAAATGCGACGGGGACGCCGATCAGGGTAACGCGCCCGACATTGGCAATGGTTTTTCCGTCTGGCAGGAGGTGCAGAACCTGATGCATCACAAAAGGCCCTTTCACTCGATACTTGAGAAATAGACGCCGACCAGACGTGTGTCCACTTACGGGACCGGCCGCGCCAGTCAGCGCGCCGACATAGTGAAGAGGCGAAACAGTTCGAATTACCCAGGATCTGGTTGTGGGTTCTTTTCCAGCAAAAGAGACCGTTTGGTTGAGCGTGAATGAGCCATCGCTCTGGCTTCTGCCGAAACTCCGTACATGGAATGTGCGGCGGGGGCCTAGGAAGAACTTCAGCGTACCGTTACCTTGGCTCGTGCCGGACAACCCAACTTCAGGCGTGAACAAGACCTGCTGGGCGTGTGCAGGCAGGCCAATCAATAGCGCCATGAAGAGGCCTGTCGGCAACCAGTGAAATTTCATGGGCATATCTGACGTTTGACATGAGCGGCGGCTGGAAGCGAGCGAAGCTTGCTGGAGGACGATCGCTCGATGGAAGTGTCAGGCATCGGGTTCGTGGCAAACCGCTTCAATGTTGTGCCCGTCCGGAGCAATGACGAAAGCTGCATAGTAGTTGGCGTGATAGTGCGGGCGCAGACCAGGGGCACCATTGTCTTTGCCACCTGCCTCCATAGCCGCGCGATAGAAAGCTTCGACCTGCTTACGATTTCCGGCCGTGAACGCCAAGTGCAGATGCGCCGGCTTCTCCTCCGTCTGGAACATGCACAATGAACAATTACCATTTGGTGAGAAAAGTTCTACGCCGTTCGGGGGCCACTCCAAGGCAACAGTTACGCCGAGCGGTTCGAGTGCCTTGAGGAAGAACGCTTTGCTCGCTGCATAGCTGCTGACTCCGAATTTGACGTGGTCAAACATGAGTGCTCCTGAAGTTAGATCAGGGTGTCCACTGAACCGAAGGAAGCTCCGCGTCGGCTTGGACGAATTGTTAGGCACCACCGACGGCGTGCCAGAACGAGATTTCTGGCGGGCCAGCCAGAAACACACCGGCACGCTGGATGAAGGATTGTATGTGCGGCTGCTGCATGTGCGGCCCCAGGAAGTGCTCTTTGCTAGACCGACGCTCGACGAGCATGAAGCGCGTTTCGCTCATCGCACCCTCCGAGTGAGCCACCTGTCGTGCCTAACGCCCGCGTTCACCGGCGGGTCTCGCGATGCGGGGCCCCCGTCCGAGTGGA